>CAYWMP010000013.1:0-39980 GCA_964459445.1 uncultured Desulfobacteraceae bacterium | reverse complement strand
CTCATGATATCGCAATTTCAAAAAATCGTCTTTATTGTTAATCCCAATGCGGCAATGGGATCTGTGGGAAAGGCATGGCCTCGAATCAAGGCCCTGGCGGAAGATCGATTGGGCGCTTTTCTGACCTTTTTTACGGAAAAACCCGGGGATGCCACGGTACTTACCAGAGATGCCCTTCTAAAGGGTGCGGAGACGATCCTTTGCGTCGGTGGAGACGGTACCTTAAATGAGGTTGTCAACGGTTTCCTGGACAGGAACGGACCCATCCGGCCGGAAGCAGCGTTGGGGTTAATCCCCCAGGGGACAGGGTGTGATTTCGTGAAGACGGTTCAGATACCCAAGGATCCGGGCGAAGCCATCGAATTGATAAAAAACAAGGAACCTCATCCACTCGATCTGGGCCGACTAATCTTCAGAGATAATGAAGGCAGTCAATCCTTAAGGTATTTTCACAATGTGACCAGTTTCGGGCTGGGAGGCGAAGTCGATGAACGGGTCAATAGGACATCCAAGGCATTGGGCGGGTTCATTTCGTTTATTTGGGCGACCCTGATATCCCTCTTGTTCTACGACAAAAAACAAATCCATCTAAGGGTGGACGATCATTTTGATGAGACGATCCTAAGTTGGAATGTCGCGGTTGCGAACGGGCAGTACCATGGAGGAGGGATGCAAGTTGCGCCGGAGGCAAGGGCGGATGACGGCCTGTTTCATATCACCATCGTCGGTGATCTAACGCTGCCTCAGGTGTTTATGAACCTTCACAACCTTTATAACGGGCAAATCCTCAACGTTGATAAGGTGAGCGGCATTACGGGCACACATATAGAGGCGGATTCAGAGCAGAAGGTTCTCCTTGATGTAGACGGAGAGCAACCCGGGGTGCTCCCCGTCACAATTGATATGGTATCTGAGGCCATCCTCTTTATCAGGCCCGACGAAACGTCACCGGTCAAGGAATAAATCGACCTACCATGGGATGGACATGGGGGTCTTTTTTAAAAAAGACTAGGCCTTGGCTGATCGTGCAAAAGAAGCTGCCAGGTGAGGCGGGCGGCGAACCTCCTGTGCCTGCGCCACCAACACCTAAGAAACGAAATTGCGAGGAAGATCTCCGCCCGCCTTCCTCTCCGGGTATGCATGGCTCCCTGCAACCAGGGTCTCTTTTTTCAAAAAAGATCCCCATGCCCATCCCTTTGAGTACGTCCTCCGTGACCACCTACGACTAAACAACCTCTTCCTTCCTTGGATTATCCTTTTCTCTTCTGAAGTTCCTCCTCCCTCAACACCCTTCTAAGAACCTTTCCCACCATAGTTGTGGGCAGCTCGTCACGAAATTCAATGAGCGAAGGGACCTTGTAGTGGGTCATGTTGTCCTTTGCCCATGCTTTAATGTCCTCAGGAGACACCTGTCCTTTCTTGGCCGGGTCAAGGACCAAGAAGGCCTTCACCACCTCACCGACCTTTTCCTCCGGCACGCCGATGACGGCAGCGCCCTGGACATCAGGATGCTTATGCAGAAGGTCTTCCACCTCCGCGGGAAAGATGGCGTATCCCTTAAATTTTATCATATCCTTTGCCCGATCCCTGATGATCGTAAACCCATCTGCATCCATACAGGCGATATCGCCGGTGTAAAGCCAACCATCCCGGATCGTTGAGGCCGACTCATCAGGGCGGTTCAGATACCCTTTCATGACCTGAGGTCCTTTGATCACCAACTCGCCCGTATAGTTTTCCGCCTCCTCCGCCTGTTCAGGGGTGAGGCCGCCGGTCTTGGCCACGGCAAAGGGCAGTAAGGGTAGTTGCTTTGTCCCTGACTCCTTGTCCATGATTTTGAAATCCGTGTCGGGGTAGGGAAGGCCTATAGTGCCTTGCTTTCGCAAATCCTTGTCCAAAGGATTTGCACAGGTTACGGGCGTGGCCTCTGAAAGACCATAGCCTTCGACAATGATCGAGCCGGTGATCTCCTCGAATTTATTTTGAACCTGAAGGGGCAGGGGGCCTGCGCCTGATATGGCCATCATGAGAGAACCAAGATCGAAATCCTTGACCTGGGGATGGGTGTTTATTTTATTAAAAAGAATGGCGACGCCCGGCATGAGAAAGCCCTCCGGAGGGTTTATGCTCTGGATAGCGGCGAAAAGATCGGCCAGATTTTCTGGTGGTTTGGGAAAGAGGAGTTGAAAACCACCGATGCGAATGGCCGTGTTCATGACCGTGGTCATGGCATAGGAATGGAACAGCGGTAATACGCCGATGATACCCATGCCCGGCTTTCGCTGCCAGAGCCATGCTTCGCACTGAACCGCATTAGCAACCACATTACGATGGGTCAGCATTGCGCCCTTTGGTAAGCCCGTCGTGCCTCCGGTATATTGAAGCAGGGCAATGTCGTTGACTGGGTCAATTTCCACCGCGGGTGGGTTTGGTTCGGTTTTGACAAGGTCGTTGAAACTGAGGGCATCATGGGGCAACTCACCTGTGGGGATCTTTTTTAGCAGTTTTCCAAGAAATCGCTTCAGGGCTGAAAATCCGCAGAGGTCAACCACGTTGGTTCCGATCACATGTCGCACATTGGTCCCTTGAAGCCCGTTTCCGGCTTCTTCGAAAACCGCGTCAAGAACGATAAGGGCCTTGGCATCGGCATCCTTGAGTTGATGCTGGATTTCAAGGGCCTTGTAGGTGGGGTTAATGGCCGTGACCGTAACACCCAGGAGCTGGCATGCATAATAACTGACAACGAATTGGTGGGAGTTGGGCAGCATGAGGGCGCACACGTCACCCTTTATTAGTCCGAGTCCAGACAGCCCGGTTGCAAGCCTTTGGACCAGATCCCAAAGTTGCGCATAGGTCAAGGTCGAATCAAGAAACCTGATGGCAACACTTTCGCCCTGCTTTGAGGCTGTTTCCTTGAGAAATTCAGCCAATGAACATTCCGGGTAATCCAAACATTTAGATACTTGATTGGGCCAGTTCTTGTACCAAATTCGATCACCAAGAGAAGATTCCGCCATAGTCACCTCCATTCAACGTTTAGGGTTTGTATCCTTGAAAATGCCCTGGGCCTTTAGGAGCGATGGGAGATCGTCAATACCCATCACCTCCTCCTCGTCCTTTGCCAGAGCATATCCAACATTATGTCCGTCCTCCGACATCATTTCCACCAAATCCGTGATAAAGAATTCTTGGAACTCGTATTCCTTTCCGTCTTTCTCTTTTGTGACCCTGTGCCCCCTATGGGCCAGGGCGTCCAAATATGTCAGCAATTCATTTCTGCGAACCGCATAGATCCCTGAGTTGCATATGTCGAGGCGCTCTTGATCTCCCTTTGGATAGTTGCTCCAATATTTCCATTCCGTGATTCTTTTGACTAGGTTGCGGGATATTTCCAAAACGCCATACTGTTTTTTGTCCTTGGGTTGGAATCCAAGCACAACCAGGGGATGTTCTTTCAAGGCCGCAACCAAATTTCTATAGGTCGTGTCTTTGACAAAGGGGACATCGCCCATGGTAATAATGAGGCTATCGTAACCCCCTTGGCCTAAAAAATCCTTTGCAGCCAGGAGGGCGCCTCCCGTTCCATTGAGAACCGGTTGTTCAATGTAAGTAAGCCCGAGGAAATTTGATGCAGCCTTTACCTGATCCTTTTCATGGTGGATGACAACGGCCGTCGGTCCGCTTGGCAGATTGTCAAGAATATGCAATAAAATGGGATGTGTTCCATGAAAGGGAGAATCTCCTTGGAGGAGAGGGAGTAGGGTTTTGTTCCCTTGAAAACCCTTCATGCGAGATCCTCTGCCGGCGGCCATGATTAATGAAGCGGTTTCCGGACTTTTGCTCAAGATAACTCCTCCCGTCTCTGAGTAACGGCCAATTTACAATTAGTTCCATTGAATGTAAATTAATTGTTGACGGCTTTGTAAAAAGTCCATCTGCCGTTCGACAAGCTCACGGCCCTGAGCAAAGCCGAAGGGCGGCGTTGCGCTCCATCTTCATGTCGCGCCGAAGCCTTGGCGAAGGTTGATTGTCATTGCGACGTACTGCAAGTACGCCTCTAGAAGATACCGCCTTTTGGCGGTGATTCTAAAAGGCTTTCTTTTCAGCAAGAGAGTTGTCGCGCTCCCGAGGGCGGGATTTCGCAAAACTCAACTTGCATCTGGAGCTTTTTCCTGTGCCGTCTATTTTGTGATTTTTTTTTGCGAGACCATCATTGTTGAATAACCCTGTTAAAGAATAATCGTGACAAAGGGGCCGGCGTGAACAGAGTCCCGATCAACAGTGGGTTGAGATAAGAGGTGAATGATGAGTGAGAGAAAAATACGGATACTGTTGGGAAAAATAGGCGAGGGAGGAAAGGAATCACAACTCAATCTGGCAAAGAGTTTTGGCGATGCCGGCTTTGAGGTTATATACACCGAATTGGAAGACCCTGAAGCCATTGTCAGATCGGCAGTCCAGGAATCGGTGGATCACATCGGCATCACAACCCTACCTGGCGCAGATACCAAGGTCCTGGAGGAATTGAAAGGGGTCCTGGTTAGAGAAAAGGTGGGACATATTACCATTACGGCTGGCGGCTATTTGGATGAAAGGAATATTCAGCGGGTCATGGAAATCGGCATCATGGCGTTTTTCCCAAAGGGGACCACCATCGTTGAATTGATAGAGTGGTCTAGGAAAAATATCAAACCAAGAGCTGAATAGAGCGGCATATCATTACCTGTATCCAAACAATGTCGCAATCAATCGTGATGGGAACAAAAACCGGAGTTCGGTGATTGATTTAGCTGTTGACCCCTTATTTTCAAACTGATAAATATAATAGCATGTCCCGTTAGGTATGAAACGGGGACATCTTAACCCTTAATGACACCAAGAGGCCTCAAGCTTGCTACTTTTTTAGCCAAGCCTGCATTGTGAACCACATCAACTACCTGGGTTACATCCTTATAGGCCTCAGGCATCTCTTCCTTTAGAGTCCTTTTTCCCCTGGATTGCACAAATATACCTTTGTCTTCCAGTTCTCGGTTTATGGCTCGGCCTTTGGCCCTTTTAACGGCCTGCGTGCGGCTCAGTACACGTCCCGCACCATGGCAGCTGGAGCCAAAACTCTTAACCATTGCGCCTCGGGCGCCTGCGAGCACATAGGAATGGGTGCCCATGTCACCGGGAATGAGCACAGGTTGTCCCGCCCGGCGATAGATTTCAGGGACAAGCGAATGGCCGGGGGGTAAGGATCGGGTGGCTCCTTTTCTGTGAACGCAAAGAGAAACATCATGACCATCCACCTCATGGACCTCCTTTTTAGCGATGTTGTGACAAACATCATAAAGGAGCTCCATCCCGAGTTCTTTGGGTCCGACAGAAAGAGTGGATAGAAAGACTTCGTGCGAAAGAGACATGAGAACCTGGCGATTGGCCCAGGCATAATTTGCAGCACAGGCCATGGCGGACAAATACCGGCGTCCTAAATCCGATTTGAGGTAAGCACAGGCCAACTGCCTGTCCGGCAGGTCGAAACCTTCTTTGGGCATCTTGCTGCTCATCTCCTTTAAAAAATCATCGCATATCTGGTGACCAAATCCCCTTGATCCGGAGTGTATGAATATAGTGAGCTGACCCTCAGACAAATGAAAGGCTTCGGCCAAATCCCGGTCAAAAACGTGGTCCACGACCTGGATTTCCAGAAAATGGTTCCCTGAGCCCAGGGTCCCCAGTTGATTCAGACCCCGCTGGATGGACCTATCACTAAGGACGGAGGGATCAGCCCCTGCCAGGGCACCGCGGTCTTCGGTTCTATCCAAATCTTGATGATTGCCGAATCCCTTTTTTATGGTCCAGGAGGCGCCTTCTTTTGCCACTCTGGCTACATCTGCCTTTGAGAGTCGGATGGTGCCCTTTGATCCGACACCCGAGGGGATGGCTTTAAAAAGGGCAGAGACGAGTGGTTTTATCAAAGGCCTGATTTCACTTGCCCTCAGTGCGGTCGTCATAAGGCGACAGCCGCAATTTATGTCATAGCCGACACCCCCGGGAGAGACAATGCCCTCTTCCATATCAAAGGCGGCGACACCCCCAATGGGAAATCCGTATCCCCAGTGGATGTCCGGCATAGCGAGGGAACCCTTAACGATACCCGGTAGGGTTGCCACGTTTGCTACCTGAACCAGGCTCTGATCCTTTTGTATGTCTTTAATCAGGGCTCGATCCGAAAAGATCAGCCCGGGCACACGCATCGATCCGGATTTGGGTATCAGCCAACGGCAATCGTCCATCTGTTTGAGTTTGATTTCCATGTCTTTACCTCAAAGATCGAAGATGACCTTGGCCTCCCATCGGTGGTTCGCTTCAACGACCTCGATCTGGTGGTAGGTCACAGCCTTTATCTCGTGGATAATTTCATGATTCTCAGGGTCAAGAGGGACCGTCTCAACGGTTGCCGCAAGGCGGGACGATGCAATGGAATTCACTAATAGATCGGCAACGATCCGGTTTTCACCTTCGAATAGGTAGAGTAGTTCCCCCAACCACCGAACCAAAAGATCGGCCGCGTCGGTGCCCGAAATAATGATTTCTCTTGAATCCCTTTTATTGCCGATATCTCCTTTGAGCATGAGGTGCATGAGGGCATATCCGGCATTCTCAAAAAGATTCTTGAGATCAGAGCCGTATACCCTAATCCCCATATCGGCAGTGTGGTCCAAGAGGGTGTAACTCGGTTTTTTGAGTGCCATGCTTTCATTTTAATCCTGGTCCAAATGATTGTCAAAATGGGTTCCGCATCCTTTGAGAGTCGTCGAGCTAATTACTGAATTCCTAAAACAAGGCGAAAAGGCGAAAGGTTTCAGGGAAAAGATGCATATTTTTCAAATGAAAGGAAGCTATGATGAACTGTGTGTATTGTGGTGAGACTTTGGATATTGATGATAAGGTGGATCGGCATGACAAGTGTCCTCACTGCAGCCATGATCTGCACTGCTGCAAGCAATGCAAATTCTATGACCAGAGTGCCTATAATGAATGCAGGGAGGTCAATGCCGACCGAATTTTCGACAAAGAAAGGGCCAACCATTGCGATTTCTTTATCATGAAGGGCTCAAAAGGAAAAAGCGGTGGCAGGAAAAGAACCAAGGATGCCAAAGACGCCCTTGAAGCCCTATTCAAGAAGAAGTAAATAGACCGCGATACATCCCCCTTTAGTATAGGCTCTTTTCGGCGGATGAGGGGTGTAACTGTACAGCAGAGAAGTAACATACCGAAACCGAATCCCTATTACCTCCACCATTGAAATTATCCTCCAATTAATAGAATCGCCTAGTTCAATAATAGCCTTTTTTGGGCTATATTGAAATGGGTGTACAGGGTAATCCAGCATTCGACAAAGCAATTGAGTTAAGATATACAATAGCCAAATTCGACGAATCATTAAGCGGGAAGGAAACAGGAAGATCGAAACATGAAAACGGAACATCATTTTGAATCCATAGAGAAGGTTGTTGAGGATTTGGCCCAGGCCCACTATATAGCGGATCGGGCCTTAGCGACTGTGCTGTTTCTGGCTCATCGGTTGCAGAAACCAATTTTTCTCGAAGGCGAACCGGGCGTGGGTAAGACTGAGGTTGGCTTGGTCATGTCTGAGCTTTTTAAGACCCAACTCATAAGGCTTCAGTGTTATGAAGGGCTCGATGCCTCGACGGCTTTGTATGAATGGAATTATCCGAAACAGTTACTGCATATCAGGCTTGAAGAGCACGAGAAAAGAAAAGTGGATGAGATCGAACGGGCCATCTATACGGATAAATTTTTGATAAAACGTCCTCTCTTAGAGGCCATCTTGAGTTCAAATGAACGGGCGCCCGTGCTGCTCATTGACGAAGTGGATCGATCCGATGAGGAGTTTGAGGCATTCCTGCTCGAAGTATTGGCCGATTTCCAAATCACGATTCCTGAGATTGGCACCATGACCGCTAAAAGAAAGCCCATGGTCGTGGTTACCTCGAATCGCACAAGAGATGTCCATGACGCCCTGAAAAGACGATGCCTTTATCATTGGATTGACTATCCATCATTTGAAAAGGAAGCCAGAATCGTGAAGACTCGACTGCCAGAGATTGAAGAGGGTTTGGCGCAACAGGTTTCACGGTTCATGCAGAAAATCAGGAGCGTCGACTTTCTAAAAAAACCGGGAATCTCGGAAACACTTGATTGGGCCAATGCGCTCATCACCATGCAGCGGGGTTACCTGGATGAGGAAGTTGTGAAGGAGACCCTGGGATGTATTCTCAAATATCAGGATGATATCAAGCGGTTTACCGATGAGATCTGGGCAGATCCCGATGAGCGGGCGGAATTCCTTGGGATGGTGGAAGGCCATGAGTGATTCGGGGCTTGCAGGGCGGGTCCTCCTTTTTTCCAGATTTTTGAAGGATCACGGCTTTAAGATCTTTTCGTCCAATATTGTTGATACGCTTGAGAGCCTAAAAGAAATAGATGTCGGGGTTAGAGGAGATTTTTTTTATATCCTCAGGGCCAATCTCGTCACATCAGATTTGGAGTGGCAAATATTCGGGGATTTGTTTGAGGAGTTCTGGCACAATATAGAAAACAAAGAGGTAGAACAAAAGGATCAGGCCTCAAAGGCCCAGGCAAGCCTTGATGACGAGTCCATTTTCGAGGTCCCGCAGGAAGTCACTTCGCAAATCGAGTCAAGAAAGGAAAGTGTCGACGACAGACAGAGCCTCGAAGGCACCGCCTATAGTCCCATTTCATCACTTGAGAAACAGGACCTTGGGCGCTTTGAAAAGGGGGATATTCAGATTGCCCAACTCATCCTCAAGAACATCATGTCTCCCTTCAGAACTACGGTAAAGGCCCGTTTCAAGAAGTCCAAGAGACCCAGTGACATCGATTTCCGGCGCATTATCAGAAAGAGTCTCAAGTCCGGGGGGATACCCCTGGAACTCTTCTACAGGAAGAAAAAGAAAAGATTGAAAAGGTTGGTTATCTTGGCGGATGTTAGTGGATCCATGGACCGATATGCCCGATTCGTAATGCCTTTCATTCTGGGCCTCAGGGGCATAGGGCCGAGGGCTGAGGTGTTTGTGTTCTCCACATCCCTAACCCCCGTCACACCCTTTGTCAGGCGGTTTGATGTGGATAGGGCTCTGGAAATTATCTCAGAAGAGGTCCCGGATTGGTCAGGGGGAACGCGTATCGGCTATTCACTCCACCAATTCAATGAGAAGTACGGGGACAGCCTGCTGAACAGACGAACCGTCTTGGTGATCATGAGCGACGGGTGGGATCTTGGAGGAAGAGAACTGCTGAAAAGAGAAATGGAATATTTGAACCAAAAGGCTCATTGTATCATCTGGCTGAATCCCTTAGCCGGAGACCCGGACTATAAGCCCCTTGCGAGGGGCATGCAGACGGCGCTGCCCTTCGTGGACCATTTCTTGCCGGCCAACAGTTTGCAAAGTCTGAAAAGGGTAGGGAAGGTCCTCTCGAAAGCGGCGATTCATTAGTTGCGCCTCGATAATGCCTATTCCTCTTCTACAATGACCTTGACTCCTTCCGGGGCTTTGAACTTAAAAAAATCCTCCTCAAATTCCTTTTTTGCGCCAAGTCCCCCCAGTCTGAATCTGGTAAGGCTTCCCATATAGTTGTAGATGTCTACGGACTTAATGTGGTGATTTTGATGTTTGACTGAGACGACGATGTGCTCAATCTGTGGCCATGGAGGATCGGGTTTCAGTTTAATCTTGTGAACGCTATTCTCATCGTAATTCAAGAGTTCGATCACAAACCTTTCCCTCACGTCCTTCATGCCGTGAAAGATATCCCCCAGGAGTTTCAGCTCCCGTCCCAGTTTGTGGGATGGGAATTGATAGGCCTCCTTTTTGGAAGGGATATACCACCAAAGCGTATCCCCATCGGTGATCACAGCCTCATCCGAAGGTGTTTCCTGTTGCAAACGAAGAAAATGGGGAGCCTTGAAATGGATCTTGCCGGTCGCCAGATCAGTGCCCAGCTGGTCACCAAGCATTGACATGGATTTGGTGATGATATCTCTTTCATAGGGTACGGTGAGGCCCGGAAGAGGACCGTAGGTCTTCGTAATGCCATCGAGAATCGCAGTCAATCGATCATCGGCTGCTGCGTCGCCTACCGGTAAGATCAAAATCCATAACACAATGACACAAATTAAGCGCGATACCATCGTAACGTACCTCAATAAAAGGAAGTCTCAATCCTTTAGGAATTCAATCCGAAATATACCTTCCACAGAGAAATATTTTCATTGAATATCGAATACCAGCCTTCCGAAGTCATGTACGGCGGACAGGTCGAACAAGGCATTTTGAACCGCAGAAATTATGGAAAGATAAATCAAAGTCTTTCACTTCGATATTCTGCAGTTCCTTGTTCTGCTGTTCTGCGGTTCAATCTTTTACTCGGCAGAGCGTCTCACCCTCTCTTCAAACCAAAGACTTCCCGGGCCCTGACACCGTCCGAGGGGCCGACAATGCCTTCTTTTTCCATGACCTCGATCATGCGGGCGGCGCGGTTGTATCCAACCCTCAATTTTCTCTGCAACATGGAAATGGATGCCTGGCCGGTTTTGATCACGAGGTCAACGGCCTGATCATATTTCTCGTCAAGCTCGAAATCCTCCTCATCTGCGGTTTCCTCTTTCGCGACTTCGTCCACGATTGTAGGATCATAATCGGGTTTCATTTGGGTCCTGAGAAAGTCGGTGACGCGCTTGACTTCCTCCTCGGAAATGAAGGCCCCATGAATCCGGGTGAGCCTGGCAACCCCCGGGGGTAGAAAGAGCATGTCTCCATCACCCAGAAGATTTTCTGCCCCGATCGTGTCAAGGATGGTTCTTGAATCCACCCTTGAGGAGACTTGAAAGGATACGCGGGTCGGAAAGTTGGCTTTGATGATCCCGGTCAAGACATCCACCGAGGGACGTTGCGTGGCGATGATAAGGTGGATGCCGGCAGCCCTGGCCATCTGAGCCAAACGGGTGATGGCCTCCTCGACCTCCCGGGAGGATATCATCATCAGGTCGGCCAGCTCATCTATGACCAGGATGATATAGGGAAGAGGTTTGTCGGTTCCTAGTTCAGCTTCTACCTTCTTGGGCTTTTTTTCCTTTAAGGCCTTTCGGTTATAGGCCTCAATGTTCCGGACCCCCCTGTCGGATAAAAGCATATACCGCCTTTCCATTTCTTCGACAGCCCACCTCAGGGCACGGGTGGCCTCCTTAGGTTCGGTTACAACCGGGTGAAGGAGATGGGGGATCTCTTTATAGACGGATAGCTCGATCCTTTTCGGATCAATAATCAAAAAGCGAACCATCTCCGGTGAAAATTTGAAAAGGAGACTGTTTATCATGGCATTAAGGGAAACACTTTTTCCCGCACCGGTCGCTCCGGCCACCAGCAGATGAGGCATTTTGGCCAGATCGGTCACAAATGGCGCTCCGGTGATATTCTTGCCAAGGGCGATGGTCAATCTGTGTTTGGAATCCTTGTATTCCTGGGAGGCTAGGACCTCTTTCAAAAATACGGGTTCCCTCCTGTTGTTGGCGATCTCAATACCGATGGCCGCTTTGCCCGGGATCGGGGCCACGATCCGGACACTGGATGCCCGCAGGGCCATGGCAAGATCATCGGAAAGACCGGCGACTTTGCTGATCTTCACACCGGGCGCCGGTTTAAGTTCGTACATGGTGATTACAGGTCCCGGCAGGATCTCCTCGACCTCACCTTCAACACCAAAGTCCCGGAGTTTTCGTTCCAGGCGGCGGGCGTTCATTTCAAGGCTGTCCCTCTCAATCCTTCGATTGCCACCCACTGAAACATCGTTGAGGAGATCTAAAGGGGGCAACTTGAAATTCCCCATTACATTCATAAATGAGAAAGCTTCCTGTCGGTGTTTCTTCGAGGTCTCCTTTTTGGGTTCGACGATGGTCACTTTTCGTTTGGGTTTTTTTCTGCTTTTCTTGATGACTTCTCGCCGGGCTTTCCGCTTCCGTTTCTTTTCGCGTTTTTTGACGTAAAACTCCCTTAACCTCCTTAAGAGGCCCATCAACCATGATGGGATTCTCGAAAACACCCAGCCAAAGGAGATTTGTGTGGTGACCATGAGGGAAATGATGAAAACGGCAGACAGCAGCACATATGCGCCAAAAAAATTGAGCGCCCCTTTCATGAAGTTCGCAATGTAATACCCTGAAAGACCGCCACCTAGAATCCGACCTCCTCGATAGGGGATCTCTTCGGGAAGGTGCAGACCCATGAGAGCGGCGAAGGAGGCCACAAGGCAAAGGATTGCCAGGGTGTTTCGCAATGGAGACAGGAGTCGACGTCCCTGAAACGAGAGAACAGCCAAAGTGAGAAACACGACCACGAGCCAATAGGAAGAAAACCCGATGACCAGGAATATCCCACCCGAGAGATGGGCCCCCACGGTTCCGAAGAGGTTTTGAGGGTCAGCGGCATGACCTGTCTTCACGCCAAAGAGAGGGTCAGTCGGATGATAGGAAAAGAGACCGACTCCAAGGAGAATAACAAGGAGCAGGAAGATGATCCCTCGTATCTCCTTTCGGATAGGTGCATGCGGTTTGTTTTTCTCTATTTTGCTCATTTTCTTCTTTGCTGCCATCTTCTTCCGTATTTGATTTGACAAATCCCCACACCCCTGTGTGGGGCTAAAGTAGGATTTTTTTCAAGACGGTGCCATGCGGCCACCGAGCCTATTGAGTTCCCCTAGAGGGGAATTATAACCGGGAGTATCATGGGCCTCCGCTCTATGGCCTTGTAGAAAAAGCGTTTCAGTTTTCTTTTGATATCGATTCCTACTTCGTTCCAATCAAAATGTGGAGGGGTATCCAATTCCTTTAAAGTTTCCAGGATAATTCCCTTTGCTTCTTCCAGGATGGATCCCGTCTGATCTTCAAATACAAATCCCCGTGAAATGATATCAGGGCCATAAATAACATCGCCTGAGGCTTCATGGACGGCCAAGAGGGCCACAACCATGCCGTCCCCTGAAAGCTTGCGCCTATCCCTCAGGACCAGATCATCCACATCCCCAACCCCTTTGCCGTCGACCAGGATCCTCCCTGTTTGCACCCTGTCGCCCAGGGTCGCATTGCTTTTTTCAAAACAAACCGGAATTCCATTTTCTGCGAGGAGAAGTCTTTCAGGAATCATCCCCGTTTCTTTGGCCAATTGCATGTGTCTCACCAGGTGTCGGTATTCTCCGTGCACGGGGATAAAAAATTTGGGTCGAACCAGGTTCATGAGGAGTTTGAGTTCTTCCTTGTAGGCGTGCCCTGATGTATGGATATGGGACACTTTTTCATAGACAACTTCCGCGCCCAAACGATAAAGATTGTTGATGATGGCAGTGATCGCATTCTCATTCCCGGGGATAAAGCGGGAGGACAGGATGATCGTGTCACCCTCTTTGATCCGAATACCCTTGTGGGAACTCCGTGCCATCCGGGTAAGGGAAGACATCGGTTCGCCCTGACTGCCTGTGGTCACGATAACTATTTCTTGATCCTCTAATTGCTTGATCGCATTTTCTTTAATTTCAGAGTCTTCCGGTATTGAAATAAAGCCCTCATCTTTCGCGATCCGCACATTGGTTACCATGCTTTTCCCGGTAAACAGGACCTTTCGATTGAATTTCACGGCCAGATTGATGATCTGTTGAATTCGCGTGATGTTGGAAGCAAAAACAGCAATAATCAACCTGCCGGCGCTGGATTCGAAGATGGCCTCAAGGGTTTTTCTGACTTCGCTCTCACTCAGTGTGAATCCATCCTTCTCAGCGTTTGTGGAGTCGGAAAGAAGCGCGAGAACACCCCTTTCCCCATAATGGGCAAACCGGACCAAGTCGGTGAATTGTCCGTCCACGGGGGTTTGATCGACTTTAAAATCACCGGAATGGATGATGATGCCTTCGGGCGTATCAATGGCCAGGCCCACGCCATCCACAGTGCTATGGTTTACCTTTATGTATTCGACCTTGAAAGGGCCCAGTTGAGTCGAGCTGCCCGGCCGGACTTTTTCGAGGGATGTGTCATCAAGCAGGCTGTGTTCCTTGAGTTTTTCCTTTAACAACTCGATCGTGAAACTCGTTCCAAAGACCGGGATATTGAACTCCCTCAGGAAAAAAGGTACGGCTCCGATGTGGTCTTCATGGCCGTGGGTGAGAATGATGGCTTTGACCTTCTCCCTGTTGCCCTTCAAATACTGGATATCCGGTATGACCGTATCCACGCCGGGCATGTAGGCGTCCGGGAACATGAGTCCGGCGTCAATGACGAGGATGAAATCCTCATATTCAAGGGACATCATATTGAGACCAATCTCTCCCAGTCCCCCAAGCGGAATAAGTCTTACCATGATAGGTCCCTCACACAACTCCCTGCAAATACTGTAACAGTTAAGTTATCCTGTCGAATATTTTTCCCCGTGAACTATTGCTTAATGATCGGGTCGGTTCGGGTGGCGCCATGAAGGCAGTCGACCCGATTGTTTCGAATTCGCGACAGCTTAAATCTTTGAACATCGCGAGTCAATAAGCAAGTCACTCCAAGTCCACCATCTGATAAAGGATTCTTCTACGCAGTCAACTGCTTATGCACTATCCCTGATCAACAGCAAGGTATACGATTTTAGGCGTCGAGGGGCGACCGAAAACAAAACCAAAGATGATGCCTTGATGATGACCAGGAGTCGCTCAATTGGCTTGATCTGTCCGAAGGGCATGTGCTAACTTACAGCGGATCGACAAACTAAGCTTTCGTGCTCAATTCAGGGGAAGGAGGCCAAATCATGGCGAGCGTGAACAAGGCAATATTGGTGGGAAATCTGGGGGCGGACCCTGAAATACGGTATACACCCGGCGGCAGCGCTGTAGCAAACTTCAATATGGCCACCCAAGAACAATGGACGGGAAAAGACGGGGAAAGGAATGAACGCACGGAATGGCATCGCATCGTTGCATGGGGCCGTCTAGGTGAAATCTGCGGGGAGTACTTGCACAAGGGAAGTCAGGTGTATATCGAAGGGAGGCTGCAGACAAGATCTTGGGAGGACAGAGAGGGCAACAAGCGGTACACTACTGAAATCGTAGCTCAAAACATGCAGATGTTAGGGTCGCCAAGCAGAGGGGGGAAAGCTCGGGCGGTTGAGGAGAGATACCCAAATGAAGAGCCCATTTCCATTCCGGATGATGATATACCTTTTTGAGGGGACTTGGTGGCAGAAAAATTCAATCGGTCGTTAGGATGAAGATCTAGGCCGCATTCTCAGAGTTGCTGTTTTTTTCATCAGGAGAAGAGATTTCTTCAGGCGGCTCAGTCGTCGCCTTTTTAAAGTTTTTTATCCCTTTCCCAATCCCACTTCCGATTTCGGGCAGTTTTCCTGCTCCAAAGATAATCAGGATGATAATCAGGATAATAATTAATTCAGGCATTCCTATACCAAACATGTACTAACCTCCGCGTAATGAGACTGAATATTCCGGCGCAGTCTCTTTATGATGGGGAATTGAGTTCTTCCAGCAACAGCTTGAGCTCAGAAGAATCCATGAAATTGTCCACCGATTGTCTGTAGCTTCGCCAAGCCGACCACATCTTTAGCCATTCTCTATTGTGCCAGAAGACATCGGCTTTTTTCTCACCCCTTGTTATAGAGATGAAATCGTCGTATTCTCGCCTGCAACTCTCACACAGCCTGAATCCGAGAGATTTACTATCGGAGTTCTTGGGGCTGTCCTGAGGTTTTGAATGCAGACCGCACATCGCACATCTGAAATGGCATGAGGCGCACTGTATTACCTTTTGAATGGACTTGATCTTCCCGCGGTATCTTTGAACTTGTTCCCTTTGCCTCTTGCTCTCAATGCGATCTTTGAGATTAACGATTTTTTCCATCGCACTCCCACTTCCTAATTGAGTTACCCCCCACAGTGGCGACTTTACCGTGGTGATCCAACAATTCAGCTTGACGGGCGAGACAATTTCAAAACGCCCGATTTTGCTCAATCTCTACGTCAGGCTCAAATTTCAATCCTCAAAATACTCAGTGTATTCCTGCGGTTAAAATTTTCGTCTTCCTTGAGCTTGACCAAACTTGAGCGTTTTGAATCTGCCTCGGGTGATGAATACTGCCTGGTCTGCACAGTGAACGGGATGCTATTAGATCAGAATAAACCCACAAAAAAGAATATCATTGTGGCAATCGCAAGTCAAGCTTTCGACAATTCCTCAAAAGGCCCTAACCCATCACCTCCAGCACGGTCTCCCCGAGTTTCCCCAGGTTGTGGGCGACCGTGATACCAGCCGATTCCAGGGCCTCTATCTTGTCTTCCGCCTTGCCTTTTCCTCCTGAGATAATGGCGCCGGCGTGTCCCATTCGCTTACCGGGTGGGGCTGTTTGCCCCGCGATAAAGGCAACGACCGGTTTATTGAATTCATTTTGAATATATAGGGCCGCTTCCTCCTCGGCAGAACCACCGATTTCTCCAATGAGGACGACTCCACGGGTGTCCCTATCTTCTTCAAACCATTTGAGATGGTCGATAAAGGTGGTCCCTATAATTGGGTCGCCGCCGATGCCGATGCAAGTCGATTGTCCAAGGCCGGCCCGGGTTAACTGATCCACGACTTCATAGGTTAGAGTGCCGCTTCTGGAGATAACACCCATATGACCGGCTTTGTGGATCGGACCCGGCATGATTCCTACCTTGGTTTTCCCAGGGGAAATGATACCCGGACAATTCGGGCCGATAAGCACTATCTCCCTGTCTTTAAGAAAGGAGGCTACTTTCATCATGTCGAGGGTGGGAATTCCTTCCGTGATACACACGATAACTCCCATCCCGGCCGAAGCCGACTCCAGTACGGCGTCAGCGGCAAAGGGGGGCGGAACAAAAATACATGAAACATTGGCGCCTTCCTTTTCGGCTGCTTCCTGGACAGAATTGAAAACGGGTACGCCTTCTACACGTTGCCCTCCTTTGCCCGGGGTGACCCCGGCCGCTACAACGGTCCCATATTCCAGCATTTGTCTTGTATGAAAAGTTCCTTCTTTTCCGGTAATCCCCTGGACAACAACCCTGGTGTTTTCGTCAACGAGTATACTCATTTTGACCTCTCAGAATGTTCTGGCAAATTTTCATCTATTAGATGGTGTTCTCATTAAACTGCGAATTCATTACTGAGGAGCGCCGGGACTTTCAAGCCAACCCACACCTGCTAAAACTCGTATCCGTTCCTCCATTAATGCTCACAGAGTAAAGCTGGATTATATTATTGGCTGACCTGCTGTTTGACCAAATCCGCGGCCTCGACCATGTTTTTCGCTACGCGGAATTCCAGATTTGAACTCTCAAGTATTTTGCGACCCTCTTCCACGTTGGTTCCTTCTAATCTTATAATCAGGGGCACACTGAGATCGGTTTTTTCTGCGGCCGTAAGGACCCCCCTGGCAAGTACGTCACACCTGAGGATTCCCCCAAAGATATTGATGAGTATGGCTTTCACTTTTTGGTCTTCAAGGATGATTTCGAAGCCTCTTGTGATCATCTCCTCACTTGCGCCCCCGCCCACATCCAGGAAGTTGGCGGGTTCAGCGCCTGCCATCTTGATGACGTCCATGGTGGCCATGGCCAGTCCTGCCCCATTGACCATGGCGCCGATGTTGCCGTCAAGCCTGATATAGTTCAGATTGTATTCCTCGGCCTTCACTTCCAGAGGGTCCTTTTCCCTTGGGTCATCCAAGGTCTGGAGGGCTTTTTGTCTGAAAAGCGCATTGTCGTCAATATTCATCTTGGCGTCTATGGCGAGGGCCTGTCCCTGCTTAGTAATGACCAGGGGGTTGATCTCTGCAAGGGAGCAATCAAGGGTGACGAAGGTTCTGTAAAGACCGCCCATAATGGACATCACCCCTTTCAGGGCCTCCGGGGCAGGAAGCGGCTTGAGGCCGTAAGCCAGTTTCCTTGCCTTATAAGGCATCCACCCTATATCGGGATCGACAAATTCCTTGAAGACCAGTTCGGGGGTTTTTTCGGCAACCACCTCAATCTCCATGCCACCCGCCTGACTAAAAATCATGACCGGTTTGGCCTGGGATCTATCGATGACCATGGCCAGATAGAGTTCTTGATCGATCTCTACCCCTTCTTCAATGAGCACCTGATGAACCTGCCTTCCTTCAGGCCCTGTCTGCGCCGTCACCAGGGCCGTACTCAGAATAGCTTCCGCCGCCGATCTGAGATCGTCCTTTGTATGAACAACACGGACACCACCCCCCTTGCCACGACCGCCCGCATGCACCTGGGCTTTCACGACCCAGGGAGGACCGTTTAAGGCCTCGGCGGCATCCACAGCCTGGTCTGCCGAAGTGACCACCTTCCCTTTTGGGATGGGAATTCCAAAGGCCTTGAATTGCTCTTTTGCTTGATATTCATGCAACTTCATAGTCTTTTCCTCTTATGGAATTATTGGCGGGCCAAATGTTATCACCTAAGGATTTATCGTTGTCAAGGAATAAAGAGAGGATGTTGAAGGGTTATGGGGAGGTCTGCTTAAGCGGGTTGACCGGGAAGGGTAAAGCTGAATGTGGAGCCATTTCCTTCACCTTCGCTTTCGACCCAAATTTTTCCACCATGGGCTTCGACCGCCATTTTGCAAAATGTGAGGCCAAGCCCGCTGCCCCCAATTTTGACGCCGTTTTGTCCCCTGTCAGCCTGCTCGAATTTATCGAATATTATTTGGTGATATTCCGGATTCAAGCCGTTTCCAGAATCCATAACGTTGATGCGGAAGTTGCTATCAGGGGATATTAACGGCATAGAGATTTCTATCGAACCCTCTGGAGGGGTGTGCCGTAATGCATTGTTCATGAGGTTGGCCACGACGCGCTTGATGAGCCCCGGATCGATTTCGGCAGAAACCGAGGGTTGGTCAGGTTGAAAGGACAGGGAGATCTGTCTGGATGCCGCTTTGGAGGTGAATTGCTCCAAAACCTCCTCAATCAATGCCGATAAGTCTACGGTTTCCTTATTTAGCTCTAGGGCGCCTTCTTCCATTCTGTGGATGTCGAGAAGGCTGCCGATCATTTCCTTTAGATCCGAACAATTAATAAGACACCTATCGATTGCGGTGAGGTTTTTCTCTGTGAAGCCTTCCCTTCGCATGAGAAGAAGCTCAAGATTTCCGGAGATGGCAGCCAGTGGGTTCCTCAGATCGTGTATGATCATATGGGTCAAACCCTCTTTAATCCTCTCCAATTCCTCCAGTTTTTGGTTTTTCTCATAGATTTCCCTGTAGTTCTCAGTCAATTCATCCTGATAGGATTTGATGCGAAGTAAAGATTTCACCCTTACCAGCAATTCCGTCTGGTCCACGGGTTTGCTCAAGAAATCATCCGCTCCGTTTTTCATGGCCTTTACGAGGTGTTCCTTTTCCCTCAACGCTGTGACCATACAGACAGGGATCATTTTGGTGCTGTCATCATCCTTGAGCCGCTTGCAAACTTCAAATCCATCAAGCCCGGGCATCATCACGTCCAGTAGAATCAGGTCCGGTTTCTCCTGTTCAACAAGGCTTAGTGCCTCTTCGCCATTCATGGCTTCGGACAAACGATAGCTCTCTAAACCCAGCATGGCTTTAATGAGTTTTATATTCCTTTCTTCATCATCAACAACCAGGATCGTCTTTTCTTCCATACCCGATCGCCTTTCGTCGTGTTTTAGGGTTGATGCAAAGGCCTTCTATCAGCTCTCTATCCCATGCTCTCTTCATAGGTGCAAACGCGATCCTTGCCTTCCCTTTTTGCCCTGTATAGGGCCAGGTCAGCCTTTTGGATCAATTCATCGATAGTCGCGGCATGCAGAGGAAAGATACTGATCCCCAAGCTAACGGTGATGGGGTCCTGTTGGGGGATGTCTTCCAATGGGATGATGGTGTCTTTGATTACCTTCCTGATTCGCTCCGCGACGATTTTTGCGCCCCCTTGATCCGAGTAGGGCAATACTACGGCAAACTCCTCGCCCCCATAGCGAGCCGCCAGATCCACTTCGCGAATACTCTTCTTGATGATGATACCGCATTCCCTTAGAACCGCATCTCCGGCAAGATGACCGTAGGTGTCATTATATTTCTTGAAATCGTCAAAATCTATCATCAGCATGGCCAGCGAATGCCCCTGCCTTTGGGATCTTTTTATTTCCAGTTCAAGAAAATGTTTAAGGTACGCATGGTTATAGAGACCGGTCAATTTGTCGGTAATGGCGGCGGAGAGTGCCGTCTCAAACCGAGCGCTGAGTTTGTCCAGGTAATCCTTTTTCTTTAAAGAGGCATTTATCCGGGCCATCAACTCTTCTTTGTTGAGAGGCTTTGACATAAATCCGTCAATGCCTAGTTCGATTCCTCTGATTTTGCTTTCGATATCCGTCAGGCAGCTCGTAACGACAATCTGAACGTTTTTTGTGAGATCCTCTTCTTTCAGGCGGCGACACAATTCAAAACCGTCCATACCGGGAAGAAGCAGGTCAAGAAGAATGAGGTCCACAGTTTCCTGTTGAACCAGGGATAGGGTTTCCTCCGCATCCTTGGCCAAGAGGAGCCTGTAGGGCTCTTCACTCAGATAGGTCTCTATTATCCGAACATCTTTCTCATCATCCTCGACCAGGAGGACTGAGACAATTTCCTGGGATTCTTCTACTGCATCCTCCTGGACAACCGGGGCAATAATCACTCTTTCGGAATCTGTACGGGTTGTGAGTTGCTCCTGGTAGGCCTTCAGACGGCTGAGCGCATGGACTCTGGCTTGGAGCTCGGCCGTATCAACCGGTTTGTTGAGGAATTCGTCAGCACCGACTTTTAGCCCCTTCTCCTTGTGTTCGGGAGCATCAAGGGCGGTAATGAGAATGATGGGGATATTGGTTGTTTTAGGGTTCTTTTTCAGTCGTTTAGTGACTTCATAGCCGTCGATTCCCGGCATCATGATGTCCAGCAAAATAAGATCAGGGGATTCGTTATCTGCTTTTTGCAACGCATCCTTGCCATTGTATGCGTAAATCGTTTCATATTTTTCTGGTGAGAGTTTGGCCTCCAACAGTTTGACGTTCAGGGGTTCGTCATCCACAATAAGCACTTTGCTTCTGTGAATTAGATTCTGTAGAGGCGCGCTGTCTTGTTCCATGCTGGAGGTATCGGCAATGAGTTCGAGAAAACGTTGTTTCTCTATCGGCTTGCTCAGGTAGCCGTCGCATCCGGCGTCAAGGGCCTTTTGTTCGTCACCCGCCATGGCATAGGAGGTCAGCGCAATAATCGGTATGTTATTGATTGCAGGGTCTTTCTTGATAAGTTGAGTAGCTTCCCATCCGTCCATACCCGGCAGCTTGATATCCATGAGAATGAGATCAGGTCTCCGGTCATGGGCCATCTTGATACCTGTTTCGGCGTCAGCGGCTTCAAGGACCTGGTATTCACTAACCTTTAGGATATCTCGGGTCAATTTCCGATCCAGTTCATTGTCTTCAATCAAAAGCACCGTTTTTTCTACCATGTTCAGACTCTCATCCTATGAATCGTTTCCCGAGTGAATCTTTATCGTGATCATTCTCTGCTTGCGATGAATTCCTGACGTCCCTGATATCTGTTTCATGGCAATCCATTTAAAAGGCGATGCCTGTCCCTGATCAAGACCCGTTATCCATTGGAAGGACAAAGTGAAAAGTACTGCCTTTTCCTTTGCCTTCGCTTTTGGCCCAGACCCGCCCCCCGTGCATTTCAACCAGTTTCTTTGTTAGGGAGAGACCCAGACCGGTTCCCTTGATTTTGTTGTTTATCGGGCTCTGAAGTTGTTCAAAGGGCTCAAAAACAAGGGTGAGATCCTCTTTATCAATGCCCACCCCGGAATCCTCAACGGAGACTTGAACCCATTCCTCAGGGTTTTGAGGGGCATCCGAGAATCCCAAATCGGCACTTTTCACCCGTGATGCTGTTAGATGCACCTTTCCGCCATCAGGGGTGAATTTGATGGCATTGGAGAGGAGATTATACATGATTTGTTTGAACATGCGTTCATCGGCTATGAGCTGATCGGGCGTACCATTGATATCAACAGATAGATCTATGCCGTGCTTCAATGCCTTTTCTTTAACCATAATGAGGCTGTTCTCCAACAGCGATCTGATAGAGACATCATCAAGTTTCATTTCCAGTTTTCCTGCTTCCACCTTTGAGAGATCCAGGATGTCGTTGATCAAAGAGAGGAGGTGTCTGGCGCTCAGAAGAACGTCGTTCAGATATTCCGCTTGCTTATCGCTGAGTTCTCCGAACCGCTTTTCCAAAACCAGGTCGGTAAATCCGATAATGTGGTTCAAGGGCGTACGGAGTTCATGGCTCATATTGGCTAAAAAATCGCTTTTTGCTACATTGGCATTCTCCGCAACTTCCTTCGAATGCTGCAATTCGGTTTGTGCCTTTTTACGGACGATGATCTCTTTTTGCAGCTTTGCGTTAATATCTGATAATTCATCGGTCCGGGTCTCAAGTTCTTTTAGGTGTTTTTCACTTTCTGCATGGAGGATGGCGTTTTCCAGAGTGAATCCGATTTCGCCAATCATAATGGATAGGATGTCCATATCGTCGGAATCGAAGTGATCCCCGGAGGTCTTGCAAGCCAAGTTCACGACAGCTAAAGGATTGTCTCTCACAAAAATGGGCATGCTCAGAAAGGATGGCGGGCCGTATTTTGGGTCGTTTTGTTTTTTTGTTCTGGGATCCGTTTCGATATCTTTGACGAGCAGGGGTTCATTTTGGGATACAACGAATCCCGCGAAGGTATCATCCATGTCAATGTACGGCTCTTCGCCGGGCCCGTGATCCCAACCCTTGCAGGCAACTATCCGAAAACGATGCCTATCGGGCTCAAAAAAGAGCACGGAGCCTATCCCGGCCCTGGAAACCTGCAGCGCCTTTTCCAGCAAAATGGTAAGCAACTCATCTATATCCAATGTTTTGCTCGCCACTTCGGTCAGTTCCTTGATGGCGAAAAGTTCATAGACCCTGCGGCCCAATTCCTCGGTGGTTCCTTCAAACCTCTCCATCAGATCATTAAAGGAGACTGTGATTTCATGGAGTCCGTCGGTATCCCTATGAATATCCCCGACCCTTTGGTCAAATCCTACGGCCTGTTTTACGGCCTTCGTCATCATGGCAAACCTATCAAAGACTTGTCGGAGGATGACCAGGCCGGCAAGAATCAGAATAAGAATGAGCGCAAAGATGATCAGGTGGGACAATTCAAGCTGGATGTCATGCCCATAAAGTACGTAGGCCAGGGCGAGAAAGGGAAGGGCAAAAACCAAAGCTTCAATGATCAGAAGTTTTTGTCGAATGCCTTTATCGACATGACCTGTTTCGGTATCTTGCGATGGAGACATCTTTTTTATTTTGATCACCTGTTTCTTGGCTCAGAATTGAGAAATCTAGACCGGGATAACAAAAAAGAAAGTACTTCCTTTCCCGTCACCTTCACTCTCAAGCCATATTCTACCGCCGTGGAGTTCGACAATCGTTTTGCACAGAGATAGCCCTAAACCCGTGCCCTGATACTGGCGACTGGTGGACCCGTCAACCTGTTCAAATCGATTAAAGACACGCTCATGGTCTTTTGGCGGAATGCCGATACCGTTGTCGATCACCGAAAATTCTATAACCTTTTTGGATAATTCGGCTTCCTCATCCGCCGTTTCAATGGGATCCCCAACGAATTGCAGGTCCTGGGAATCCCCGCTCCGCAGCCCGGGCCTTACGGTGTAGTCGGCCAACCTGGCCTCAATCCGCACCTCGCCGCCGTCGGGCACAAATTTGACCGCGTTCGAAAGGAGGTTGTACAGGACCTGCTTGAGCTTCCGTTCGTCAGCCATGAGGATTTCAGGCGTGCCGTCCACATCAAAAGCTGTCTTGATCCCGTGCGTCAGGGCCTTCTCCTTGATCATGATGAGACTGTTTTCAAGGAGTGTCCTCATGTTCACTTCCGTTAATTCCAGTTCCATTTTGCCGGTCTCAATCTTTGCAAGATCGAGAATGTCGTTAATGAGCGACAGGAGGTGTCTGCTGCTCGTCAGTACATCGTTTAGATACTCTGCCTGCTTTTCGTTCAGATCTCCGAATGCCTTGTCCACGATGAGTTCGGTGAAGCCGATAATGTGGTTTAGGGGCGTCCTGAGCTCATGGCTCATATTGGCAAGGAACTCGCTTTTGGCCCGGTTGGCATCTTCGGCCGCCTCCCTTTCCAGGCGTTCTTGGGCTGCCATGGCTTCCAGAACCCGGTGGACGTTTTTCTTGAGTTCCGCCTTCATAATAAAGAAGGATTCGGCCAGGCGGCTCACTTCATCCTTAAGGCCAACCTGGCGATCATCCAAAGGTGTTTGTTCCTCTTCCTCATCCTTTGTGAAATCAAGGGAGGCTAGTTCTTTGGCATAGGAGGCAAGCTTTTTCAGGGGTCGCGATATTTTTGTGACAAAGATATAGGCGGCAATGAGGCTTCCTAGAAAGATCAGTCCGATGATGAAACTCTGTCGAGCTACAAGCGTCTTTGCTGGTTGTTGGATTTCATCAACGGAAACAGCGAGCACAATATACCAGTCAAAGGCCTTGAAATATCTTATATGGGCCTCCATCAGTTGATTTTCGCCAAAGGACGATTGGAGGTAGCATACAGAATCGTCGCTGATGTGTGCCGATTGCATGATGTCGTCAAAAACAAGATTTCCCGTGTGTTCGTTTTCAAGGGTTCGAAAATCAGCGTCCTCATACCCGCGAGGTGGGATAAGCATCTCCCGGTCCCCATTGAATAAAAAGGGGGAGCCTGTTTTGGCGACTTTAATTTTGGCAAAAGTCCCTCCTAAGACCTGGATGATTTTATCGGTCTTCTTCCGGGCTTCGGCCTCGATATCCCCGGAATCCATGACCGCCCCAATGGTCCAGGTCCAGGAAGGAACGGGCGTGAAAAACCCCATTTTCTTGTCCTTCATCTCCTCGCCCGGGGTATTCCAATAAAATACGGCCAAATCGCCTCTTTCCTTCAAAACGTCTCCGCGCATCTCCTGCGCGATGCGCCGGCCTTTCATATCTTCCAAAGACGCGATAGACGTTCCCTCAAGACTTGAATCATTATGAAAAATAACGGTCCCATTCTGATCAAACACCAAAAAGTCACCCTTATCGAGGCGAATGGTTTCCAACCACATCAGTGCTTTTCTTTTGGCCTCCTTTTCAGAAAGGAGGGCCTTCTTAACAAGCGAAGCATTTTCATTGAATACCGAGGCGCACACCCGGGCCATGCTTTTTAGATGTCTCGTTGCGCGGACGACCATCTCCATTTTATCGGCCAGCAGTTTATTGTATCCGCCTTGAATATTGAGTTCCACGAGGCGCAGGACGTTTTGGGCTGAAGATTTCTCGGCTTCAAGCATGGCCCTCCCCACATCCCTATCCGTGAAGTACATAATCGTCGCAGCGGTTATGGCCATTATGAGCGTGATAAAGAAGATGATTCTAGTTTTAAGGGATGAAAACATGGGGTCTTATGCCTTGTGCTACTGAAAAGCCTTTTTTAATTAGGGTTCCGTTGTCACCGAAAGTTACGGATTCCGGGCAGAACTGTCGGCCGGACAGAGAACGATTTCGGACTGAACCAATGCGATTGAATTGCAAAATCTAAGCCAATTTGGGTCATTTCTATGCGGAAGTGTGGCTCCCTCTTGTTCACGGCAAGCCTCTAAAGGGAACTCATCGGTACAAAGGAGAATATCTTGAATATTGACATCCGGAAAAGTGTAGCCTCGCTGCCGGTTTCTTTGCCGTTAAAAGGTGAATAGATAAAGTGTCAAAAAGACCGACATCGGGCGCCGGATTTTTTTGGGGTTTGCCTGAAGACGAAATAGAGGGTCTTAATTCGGCTAATTGGAGATTTTATTAAAGTTAAGCGAAAATCGGCCGATAACACTAATGTTTAAGGATAGTTAAATGGATTAGATGCGGGCGAAGGCAGCCGGTGGCCTAATGGGCCTTTGGCCACATTTTTGCAGCATAAGGTCGCGATTATTTTCTACCTCCACAGATTTAAAAGACGATTCAACTCAGCATAATTTAGGTGACAGGAAATTCTATGGACAAAGCCCACTTAGAGGACAAAGTTCATTCAGAGGCATTAGGCCTACCCAACAAAGGGCCAGACGATCACATCGAAAATCCTGGATGTTCTCTTCAGTTGGAGGCAAAAAAGAAATTGGAAGAATTGACGGAAGTCAACCAAAGGGTAGAGCAGCCTGATCCAAAGACATTAGAACGCTGTCCTTTGGCGCAGGGAAGCCTCCAGGCGGAGGGGATATCAGTTTTTCATAAAACGCCGACCTTCGCTGTTTCGACATCCAGGGCAAAAGAGATACCCATTATAAAATACACATCCTATGGGAATAATTTCGTCATCCTCGACGAAACCCAAAAACCCATTCTCACGGAATCGGAAAAATCCAGGTTTGCCTATCAAGCCACAAACATTAATTATGGAATCGGTTCAGACAATTTCCTCATCATGCAGTCGTGCCGACCGGAGATTCTGAAGGGAATCAATAATGTTAGGCATTATTGGGAGGATCTCCCCGATGCGATGAGCGCGGATTATATTTTCAGGATGTTCGAACCTGATGGCGAGGAAGCCTTTTCCTGCGGCAACGGCCTCATGTCAATCGCGGCCTACCTATTCAAGCAGTATGGCGCGGAATTCGCGAGAATCATGACGGAAATACCCACCCCAAGACCCAGGGTGGTGTCAATCGGCACGGATTTAGAAGAACAGACGAATTGGGCGAACATGGGCTACCCAAGAAAAATACCCGATGAAATCGCCCATCCATCCTTAAAAAAGTCAATCCACAATGACATCGATCTTGTAGAGAATATTACCATCGACAATTTCAGAAAAACCGACGGTATGCGGTTCTTCACCAATGAAAGCTCATTATCGGTGTCAGGCTACCTCGTCTATACAGGCGAACCGCATTTCGTGATTTTTGCGGATTCAGGGTTTTCTCTCAAGGATCTGGGGAACCATTGTTTTGTTTCCTATTCCAAAAAGAACCCATTTATTAAGTATGCCGAAAAGAGGACTAGCTTCAGCTCCGATTTTGTGGACTTCATTGGAAACTACTTTGCCCGGGAATATGTCGATCTCTTTCCGGCGGGGATTAATATCAATTTCGTACGAATCATTGATGAATCGAAGACCCTGGAATACCGATGCTTTGAGAGAGGAATCAATCATGAGACCCTGGCCTGCGGCACAGGGGCATTGGCATCAGCCTATGTGGCAAAAGAACTGGAAATGGTTAAAACGAATCAGATCAGTGTTTGGCCTCATCGTTGCCGATGGGATGATCCGGATGCGGAAATCCGGATTGAGGAATGCGAAAGCGGATGGCTGATCTATGGGAACCCTCGGATGCTTTTCGAGGGAACTTTCCTTTGGGGGTGATGGAACAGCCCTAACCTATCCTCGCACCCATAACAAGATTTCAAAAAACATTTAGAAATGGTGACAAAACAAATGAAGAATTCTATGAAATCAAGGCTCATGATCAGTGCCCTGGCGTTATTCGTCATTGCGCTAGGTATTAATGTGCTTCTTAATTCCACATCAGTGGACAAGCTGTACGAGGAATCTACAATCTCTCAATATCGTGTCATAGGGGAAGGTTTGCAGAGAAAGGTAGAGAAACAGCTAAGCACAGGCCATAATATCTTCGAAATCGAACACTTGGATCAAACCCTCACCAAGACGAAGAAGCACATCCAAAGAAAGACGGCGGAGGAGAGTGAATCCATAGGTCATTCATTTATGCAGGCAGGGGATTCGGGTATTTCAGTCTCAATAGCCATGACCGATGGGGCTATAGCCTATAGCGCCGATGAGAAAACTCTAAATAGCCGTCTGTCTGAAGAGGTTTGGGCGGATTTCGATCACGAAAAGAAGATTAATGAAGGATCGGTTGGGGAATTCAAGTCCATTAAGCATGACCAAAAATACTATCTAACCATTCCGGTCCGTGATGAATCAAAAAGTTGGGTCGCCACCATTGTATTAACATTTCCTGAAACTCTGGTTAAGTCCCATCAGAATGCGCTGATCAAGGACAAGTTCATGCAAGTGTTATTGTTCCTGGGTGGCGGCATCATTCTCTTAATTCTGTCCCTTAACCTAATGACAAGGGATAGGGGGGAGGGCAAATCCTATCCAAGAACAAAAATATCTCTGATGATGTTCTTTGTCATCTGTTCAGCGCAAATCGCCTTCAGCGGGTTAACCACGATCGCATTCAAAGACCTATATTTGAGGATGAATAAAGAGAAGGCGCGGATGAGCGTCAATGTCCTTCAAAAAGATCTCGAATTATTTATTGCCGAAGGACAGGGCATCGGGAAGTTGTCAAAGGGAGAAGTTGTGCTCCGTGATATCATCAATGCATCACCGGAGCTTAATGATATCACGATCTTTGATAGTAAATGGCATCCTTTGTTTATGGCTACAAAGAAAGGGGCTATCAATTGTCAAAGTGCGACCTATGCCCAGCTCAAAATGATGAAAAAAACCTTGCCCAAATGGGATCCCAAATACAATGTTCGGCTTAACGTTATACAAGACGAAAAAATTGAGGGATACATTTCCACAAATATCTCTAAGTCTGTCTTGTTTGACAGGTTGATTGATATTGCCCTGGACTCCATGACCGTCCTCATCATCTCCATTCTCTTTCTGGTAGAAATGTTGATCCTCATATTCAAGGTGGTGGAAAGGAAACCGACGGATGAAAAACAAAAGGAGATCCCTTTGCCCCAGGCGCAGCCGGCTGTCCATTACGGCCTGATGCGTCCGGCGGCTTTCATGTTACTCTTCGGCATCGATATATCAATATCGTTTTTGCCGCTGCATATGGAAAAACTCTACGCGCCGCTTTTCGGCCTGTCCAAGGATGTGGTCATGGGGCTTCCGATTTCAGTAGAGTTTCTTTTCGTTGGGATCTGTATTTTAGTTTCAGGAGTGTGGCTTGATAGGCGCGGATGGCATGAGCCTTTCCTCGTTGGCGTCTTTTTGGCCGGAGTGGGCATTCTTTATTCATGGGGTGCCCCAGACGCGCTGCATTTTATTATTTCCCGCGGCATAGTCGGTATAGGCTATGGACTTGCTCTCATGGCTTCACAGGGCTTTGTCATCGAGTATAGCGATGAGAGGAGCAAGGCCCAGGGATTGGCTCATCTTTTCGCTGGAATATATGCCGGAAGTATTTGTGGTGGAGCGACCGGCGCCATGCTGGCAGATCGATTCGGATACAGTCCGGTATTTTTCAGTGGATCGTTGATCCTATTTGCCGTAATAGGCTACACTTTTATTTTTATGCGAAACGGCATGCGGAAACCCCGTCCCCAGGTTTATAGCCAACCAAAAAGCTCGGTGCCCGTCAGAAAAGTTGGCAGTTTCCTGTCCAATAGAATCGTGATCAGTCTGATCCTGTTTAGCAGCCTTCCTGCAGCCATAGCGGTGGTTGGTTTCCTGAATTACTTCAGCCCTATTTATCTAAACCGGATTGGTGCTTCACAATCTACAATCGGCAGGGTTCTGATGATTTATGGCATATGCCTTATTTACATAGGGCCCTTTATCAGCAAGTATGTGGATGCTTCCAACAACAAACGCATGTATATCTTCATCGGCAGCGTCCTTGGCAGTCTGGCTTTTCTCACATTTAATGTCGTTGAAGGACTCATTGCGGCAGCAGCAGCAGTGCTCCTCTTGGGGCTTTCGAGTAGCTTTGTGCTGGCTTCTCAGAGTGCATACATATTGAAACTCAAGGTCACAGAACGATTGGGAGCCGGAAAATCCATCGGGATCTTCCGATCCACAAGCCGCGGGGGACAGGTTCTTGGTCCCATCGTCTTCAGTTCACTTATTGTTGCAACCAATATCACGGACGGGATTACCTATTTCGGGTTGGCCTACCTTTTGACAGCCTGTGTTTTTTTCGTACTTACCCAGAAAGATAGGAAGATGCTTGTTGCCGATGAACAGTTTTCCCAAAAAGATCTGAAAAGGCTTGTCGAAGAAGAAGAACGAGCAAAAGGTGATAGGAAAATAATCGTGGCAGAGGAACAGCACGCATGATGAGACCCACTGCCCATGTGATAAGAGAATGCCATGAACCTGAACGCTTCAGCGGAATTTTATCTGAACCTGGCGTGCGAAAAGCTGCCCGTTGTAAAACACGCTATTGAAAACTATGGTGATAAGACGCTATCCGAATACTTGAGTCGTCTTATACCGAAAACAAACCCAACCTACCAACCCCTTGATGACCTCCTGGAAGTTATGGGTGATTACATCAGCCCGCTTCTTGGTGAATCTTTAGCAGGGCGGGTCGTAAAGGATATCGAAGCTTTTCCGGTCGTCCTTACCTCCAATCATCACGGCGTTGTTTACTTCGCCCAAGACATCCAAGGAAGTCTCATCTTTTCCTTCAACCAAACCAACGGCAATGCCCCTAGGAGCACCGTTCCGATGTTCTCCTGCGGAGGTGTACCCCTGGACAATTTGACCTACCCCTTGGGCCTTCTATTTTACAAGGTAGCGAACGGGCATTTTGATAGTATGCCAAAAAAGCTGCCTGTGTTTTCAAACAAAAGGAGAAGACAGCTGGTCAGTGTCGCAGGGCCTTTTGACAAAAAAATGGTGGAAAGGGCCCAAGGGCGAATTGACAAGATGATTGGGGATGGGGCTATTAGTTCTTCTCTTGCAGAACCCACTCGAAGGATTCTTCAAGAGGATTATGCCGCATCTTCAATGATGGAATTAGTCAATTATTCGCAACAGGCGGTGGTTTTGAACAACCGGATCTGGAAACGGCTCTTCAAGAATGCGGATTCAGTCCCCGATGTCATCTGTCTGGAACTCGAAAAAATAGCAGGGGGACTCCTTGAAAAAGATCTGAAAAATCCGAAGAGCCTGGCATGGCTCATCATGTTCGATCCAAGCCTTAGAGAAAATGTCCTGGAAGAACTGGATGGAAAAAGGGCCTGTTGGGAGAGAGAGAAGCTGGAGAAGCGGTTACATTTTGAAGCACTGGATGAGAAGCAGAAAGCGAAAACAAATGGAGGGGGCACGATGCTGTTTTGGGGCGTTAATGGTCGCGGCAGAAGGGTCCCCCTTTACCTGGACACCGAATCCCAAGATGACCAAAGGCTTAGAGGTATTGATGATCGAGGGAATGCCTGGGACCTGCCCTATTCGCCGGAATCCGTCATAGAAGGCTTGCGACAGGGCAAACTGCTCCCTTCTTTGCTTATCAGTTTCCTGGTCGTCTCTATGGCTCGTGGGGTCATTTGTGCCGGTGGTTATTACCAGGCAGAATATTTGCCGGCGATGCAACAAGGTATTGCGACTGCGCTAAGAAGAACAAAGGGGTATCAGGACCTAGCCCATTCCATTTGTGGCGTCGATACAGACGTATATCTATCAGGGATGCTTTCGGTTATGACAATGATTGAGGAGGGTTATTTTGTGCCGGCAGGCCCCCTTGAAATTATGGCGGCCGGCGGCCTAACCAAATCGGATCTTGAAAAAATGCTCGACCTTACCGTTCGAGATGCACATGTGGCGGCTCTTTTTGATACAGTGCCGGATATCCTGTCCTTTAATGACACGCAGGAAAACTGGAAGCGGCAGTTGGCAAAGGACTGTTACAGGCTGTTAAAAGATAGAATCGTCCTCAAATAAAAAAAACCGCCTTCGCTAACTTTTATGAACACTGATAATCAGCGAGGCGGTTTTTTTATGGTCGTTGATCAGTCGGGTATGGTTAGTTAGGTACTATAATGTCCTCATAGATCTCATCGGCGGCACCCAAAACATCGACAGGAGGATCAAATCCAATTGCTACAGCCGTTTTCAAATTTATTGCGATCTTTTTTGGCTCTTCGAAGATTTGACCGAGCTGCCTTGGCTGGGCCCCATTAAAGACCTTGGCGAAAGTTTCAGCATGCCATTGACCCACATATTTGAAACCTGCCTGTGAGAGGCTTGTAAGAAAGCCATACTTAACCTCTTCTGAACCAGATTGAGAGAATGTGGGGATTTTGTGGGTATTAACGATCTCAACCAACTTGGGTATGCTCCGTTTATTGATGCCCCCCTGTACGGTAACATAGATTGCGTCTGCTTTAGCGGCAAGATTGTTAAAGCAATCTATGACGCTTTTTTCAGCAAGTTTTTCGTCCGATACATCGCTTTTAGTAAAACACCTAACAATATCAAAACCCCGTTTTTTGGCTAGCAATTCAATCTTATCGATCGCTGCGTAGCTTCGACCCTCTTCCGAATCTTCATAGGCCACTCCCAACTTCTGAAATCCAATAATGTCGTGAAAAACTTTTAGCTGCCGTTCATATCGGAATGGGTCAACATAGGCATGCACGTGATCAAAGCCTGAATCATCCACGCTTTTGATGATACCGGCGCCTACGGCGTCACTCGCAGATACCACCATGGTTTTCGTTTGATGATTATTGTTAGCCAAATCTTTACCGGCCCAGGTTCCCATGGCTATCATGAGATCCAGATTTTTTTTGGTACTCAAACGCGCAATGACTTTTGCAGCAGTTTCCTCCCTGATCTTATCGTCCCAGTTGGCGCTGTAATGGGCATCCTTAACAAAATCATATAGTTGCTTTGTGCCTTTGTTGAGAGCCAATCCCAGAGGCCCTTCGTTTCTTCGCCTTTAAGTGGTGGCAGTTGGGCGGTTTTAATCCAACCCAATTTCATCAATCCTTTTACCGTTTCAGCGAAAATAAGTTGATAATCTATGTACTCGCCCCCTTCATAGTAACCGACGCGCCATTTTTTCCCGTCATTGAGTTTAGGGGAAGTGTTGAAAACCCCCTTGTCCGCAGCGGGAACAACCGTCTGTGTTGCAAAGAAACACAGGGCCAAAATGATGAATATTTTCCCTACGAGTTTCATGGCCAATACCTCCTTCATTGCTTGAGAAATTTGATAAGCATGCAATTTTGTGCGTTTGGATGTGGACCCAACCCCCGGACGGCCATGGCACAACTACCTCTGTTCACGGAATCTTGGGATCTCTATCAAAACACAAATAAACTGATTTCATTGGAGAATTTTGCAAGTTCAGTGCCAACGTGGCCAAAATATATGCTGGCTAAAATTCTTTGACCGAGACCCTATTCCCCGCCCAGTGAAATGGATTGTAGGGAGATATCCCCTTTGGGGATGTCGATTTATTATGGATTTCCGAAGGCTTACGACCCATAGCTTTGGAGGAAGGGCCGTATTCCTCGGGGTGAGCAATGGGGGGCGCAGGAATTATTCCTGCAAAATAGCAAATTTTTCTCTGTTCTTTCTGAACCTATTGGGTGTCCTATCTATGAGTGAATCCCAATGTACAGGGTTTATGACAGGAAACTGTCGGATAATTGACAAGTTCCAGTAAAAAGGGTTGCTTTGGTAGATGACGCTATGCTCGAGTTGGATATGAATTAATGGAGAGAAAAGGCGCAGGAATAAAGGACAATATCGTAATTGTGGGCTGTCTACAAATTCACATGTTTTTTGATGTACTTGGCGGTATGAGACCCATTTGGGGAAGCAATCAATTCTGTAGGCGAGCCGGTGGCGACTACAAAGCCCCCCTCGTCACCTCCTTCAGGGCCAAGGTCGATGATATAGTCAGCCTCTTTAATAATCTCCAGGTTGTGCTCAATAACGGCCACTGTGTTGCCTTGATCCACCAGGGCCTGCAACACCTTCACCAGTTTATGGACATCCGCAATATGGAGCCCGGTCGTAGGCTCATCAAGGACATAAAAAGTACCGCCTCTCGACGGTTTGGAGAGTTCTTGAGCAAGCTTAATGCGCTGGGCCTCACCGCCGGACAGGGTAGGGCTGGGCTGACCCAGCCGAAGATAACCCAGGCCTATATCAGAGACGAGTTGTGTTGGCCGATGTATGGCCGGGATGACTGAAAAAAAATTCGCAGCCTCATCAAAGGTGAGATTCAAAACCTCAGAGATGTTCCGGCCTTTGTAGGTGATATCAAGGGTTTCCCGATTGAAGCGTTCACCGTTACACACCTCGCAATTGACATAAACACGGGGAAGGAAACTCATTTCGATCTTGAGGGTGCCCTGTCCTTTGCAGGCCTCGCATCGGCCGCCGGCCACATTGAAGGAAAACCGGCCGGGCAAAAATCCCCGTGTTCTCGCTTTAGGGATCATGGAAAAAAGCTTTCGCAGTTCCGTCAGAAAACCCACATAGGAGGCGGGCACGGATCTGGGCGTTCGCCCGATAGGGCTGTGGTCAACTTCAAGCACACGATCCAAGGCCTTCCATCCGGCGAGACTCCTGCATTTTCCTGTCCGGTTTGATTGCTTGAGAAGCCGATTCCGGAGGCCCTTATACAAGGTTTCTTTAAGCAAAGTGGATTTGCCCGAACCGGAAACCCCCGTAACACAGATGAAAGTGCCCAAAGGAAAGTCCACGTTGATTGTTTTGAGATTGTGTTCAGATGCGCCGCGAATTCTCAAAGATTTGAAGTCTTTATAGGGCCTCAATCTGGAGGTGATTCGGTGGGGGCGGCCATTAAAGGAGGTGCCTGTGACGGATGTGGAGACCCTTTTGAGATCCTTAAGCCCTCCGGAAGCCACAAGTCCGCCCCCCTGCCGACCGGCCCCGGGACCCAGATCAATGATGAGATCCGCATTTCGTATGGTCTCTTCATCATGTTCTGCCACCAGGATCGAATTCCCACGACTCTTCAATTCCCGTAGGGCCTTGAGGAGCATCCCGTTGTCCTTGGCATGAAGCCCGATGGTGGGTTCATCGAGTATGTAACAAACGCCCGTGAGATTGGAACCCAGCTGGGCGGCCAAACGAATGCGCTGGGCCTCACCCCCTGAAAGGGTGTCACCGCTGCGGCTTAGAGACAGATAGGAAAGACCGAGTCGTTTCATGAGAGAGAGCCGCGACAACACCTCCGAGACAATGGGCTGGGCGATTGGTTTTTCATGATGGGCCAGGGAAAGGGCTTTGAATAGGTCAAACACTCGGGAAGCTGAGTGCTGCACAAGATCCCAAATGGAATAGCCGCGAAACTTCACAGCCAGCGCCTGCTTTTTCAGGCGACTTCCTCGGCACTTAGGACAGGGCCTGGAATGGTCCCCTTGCATTTCGCCCAACCGGCCCAAACCATCGCATCGGGGGCAGGCCCCCTGTTTGCTGTTAAAGGAGAATAGCCGGGGGTCAAGTTCTTCAATGCCGATACCACAACTCGGGCATTGGCCCCGCCTGCTGAAAATCTCTTCGTTTCCCTTACGGTCAAGGACCACAAGACTCCCGTTGCCTTCCCTTAGGGCGGTGGTTAAGATCCGGTCAAGGTGTTTGCTGGGAAGCCTTCCGGTCAGTAAGTCGATGGAATGCTCATGATATCGGCTCAGGGTCATATCTTTTTCAATTTGGGTTAGTGTCCCATCAATTCTGGCCTCTCTAAATCCCTTTTTATAGGCAGGGCCCAGCAGGGCTTTGTGAAATCCCTTTCGGCCGGCCACCTTTGGCGCGAGGATAAGGACTCGCTTCCGGCCATATCGATTCCGGACCTGGGTCATGATTTCAGCGGGTGTCTGGGCCGTAAGCCTTCGACCGCAACCCGGGCAATGTTGAATTCCGAGTTTGCTGTAGAGCAGTCTTAGAAAATGGTAAATCTCGGTAAGCGTTGCAACCGTCGATCGACGACTCGCATGGCTGACCCTCTGTTCTATGGCGACGGTGGGGGGCAACCCTGTGATGGTATCCACATTAGGTCGTTCAAGAATCCTCATATACTGTCGCACGTAGGGCGTGAGGCTTTCCAGGTAACGGCGTTGTCCTTCAGCAAAGAGGACGTCGAAGATGAGGGAGGATTTCCCGGAACCGGACACGCCCGTCACGACGACCAGTTGCTGCCTTGGAATCGTCAAGTTCAGGTTCTTCAGGTTGTGCTCACGAGCGCCTTGAATGGCGATGTCATCCTGAGGATTGAAAGCGGGTGCGATCACTTTTTTTTGGGATGATTCGACCGGTTTGAGTCGGCCTTTTCCTGCAATATACGCCTTCAGAAATCGACCTGTATGGGATTGGCGGTGAGCGGCCACTTTGTCCGGTGGGCCGGCGATGACGAGTCGTCCCCCTTCATCGCCTCCTTCAGGACCCAAATCAATAATCCAATCCGCTGTTTTGACCACATCCATGTTGTGTTCAATCACCAAGACGGTATTGCCCTGATTGACTAAATTCTGAAGGGCGGCGACCAGCTTTTCTATGTCAGCGAAGTGGAGGCCGGTGGTCGGTTCGTCGAAAATGAATAGTCGAGGGTTGTTGTCATTTGATTTAAGGAAATGGGAGAGCTTTAGACGTTGGGCTTCGCCGCCAGAAAGCGTGTTCAAGGGTTGGCCGAGGCGCATATAATCCAGCCCCACCAGAGTCAAAGGCTCAAGAGCTGCTTTGAGTTTTGCGTGATTTTTAAAGAAGGTTAAGGCCTGGCTCACGGTCATGGAAAGGATGTCATCTATGTTTTTTCCATCATGCCTGATTTCCAGTATTTTCCTCTTGAAGCGCCTGCCGCCACAATCAGGACACGTGATGAACACATCCGAGAGGAACTGCATCTCAACCTTTTCAAAGCCGGCGCCCTGGCAGGTCTCACATCTACCGCCGGCCACATTGAAGGAAAAATATCCAGGCCCGAAACGGCTTTTTTGGGCTTCCTTGGTCGCTGAAAACAGTTTCCGGACGGGGTCCATTGCCTTTATGTAAGTCAGGAGGTTCGCCCTGGGCGTTCTGCCGATAGGCCGCTGATCGATGAGAACCGCATCTTCTATGTCTTTCGATCCCTTGAGGCTCTTAAAACGGCCGGGACGTCCCTGGGGATCACCTTTTATTCTTTTGATCGCCCTATAGAGGATTTCTTCTGCCAGCGTGGATTTGCCGGATCCCGAGACGCCGGTCAGGCATACAAGGAGACCTAGGGGGATTTGAATATTTATCCCCTTCAGGTTGTGCTCAGCGGCGCCACTGATCCTAAGGGTTTTCCCCCTCTGGGGCCTTCGCCGTTTCTTTGGCATGGGGATGACTCGCTTCCCCCTCAGATACTGACCGGTCAGAGAACCATTCACCCTTGGGGTGGGACCGAAATAGGAAATCCGTCCGCCCCGTTCGCCGGCCCCGGGACCGAGATCGAGCATCATATCGCTCTGGCTAATGATTTCAGGATCGTGTTCGACGACCACGACCGTATTTTGAAGATCTCTCAGCTCTCGAAGAATGCGAATAAGGCGGTGATTGTCCCTCGGGTGAAGTCCAATGCTGGGTTCATCCAGGACATAGAGTGTGTTGACCAGAGATGATCCGAGGGCGGAAGTGAGGGCAACCCGTTGGACCTCTCCTCCTGAAAGGGTTCGCGATTGACGATCAAGGGTTAAATAACTAAGTCCCACGTCCTGGAGATAACGCAGGCGATTCCTGACCTCCTCCATGATCATCGCGCCGGCCTTGTCCCCTTCAGGGAGCTCAATTGAATCAAAGAAATTCTTTGCATCCCCGACGTTCAAGGCATAGATCTGCCCGATGTTGTACTCTCCCAATCGGTAATTGAGGGCGTCGCCCTTGAACCTGGTCCCATAGCATTTGTCACAAACCATATAGCTGCGATACCGGGAAAGATAGACCCTCACATGCATCTTATAGGTCTTGGTTTCCAGCCACCTGAAAAATCCCCGAATGCCGTAGTAAGACTTGGTCCCGTCAATGATCGAGCTTTGATGCACCCTTGAGAGGCTTTTAAAGGGGATATTCATGGGGATCCCCTTTGCCCGGCAGAAAGCGGTGAGATCTTCAAATTCCATACGCCCGTCTTCAACATTGCCCCAGGGTTTGATGGCCCCCTCTTCAAGGGATCGCTTTCGATCGGGTATGATGAGATCCAAGTCAATGTCGATGTTACGCCCAAACCCTCTGCATTTCTCGCAGGCCCCCACAGGGGAGTTAAAGGAAAAGAGATTCGGGGTTGGATGCCCATAGGCAATATGGCAGGTCGCGCATTCAAGTTTGTTGCTGAAGGTCAGATGCCGGTCAGGAACAAACCATAAATCCAAACGGCCTTCACCAAACCGGAAGGCCTGTTCGAGGGAATCCATGACTCGCTTTTTGTCCCCACGGCGGAACAGGAGGCGGTCGGCAATGACGTGAAGCTCCCGGTCTTTGCCTTCGGGCGCCCAATCATCCAAGTCCTCTATTTCCCAATGCCTGAAGACGCGGCTAAATCCCATTCGACCCAGTTCTTTTCGAAGTTCCGGAGGAGAAGCGTCCTTTAGGCGTACAGGAAACGTAATCACGACTTCCGATCCGCCCTCCAGGTTGCCCATCTTGTCCCACACGTATTCGGGCGTCTCCGCAATAACCGGCTTGCCGCAACCCCTGCAGTAGAGCCGTCCTAGACGGGCAAAAAGCAGCTTCACGTAATCGGTGAGTTCGGTCATGGTACCCACCGAAGACCGGGAAGTACGGACGGGATCTTTGCGATCGATGGCGATGGCCGGGGGGATGTTGTCGATCCGGTCAACCTCGGGGCGATCCATTCGTTCCATGAATTGGCGGGCATAGGGGGAGAAGGTCTCGACGTACCGGCGTTGACCCTCCGCATAAAGGGTGTCGAAGGCCAGGGAAGATTTCCCCGATCCGCTCACGCCGGTGACAACCGTGATTTTATTGAGAGGGATCTCAAGATTAAGGTCCTTGAGGTTGTTCTGTCGGGCGCCGACAACCTGAATAGACGAATGATGGGTGCTTCTGTTTTTCGGCATTTTTCTGTTTATGACCTAAATAAAAGGGTCGATGAAGGCAGACCGGAAAATATGATAGGGTCCGTCCAGAAATGAGAGAGTTTTCGTGAGATTAAGGCGGATGAGGATTCTAACCACAGGAATACATTAGAGTATTTCGAGGATTAGAATTCGAATCCAACGCAAATATCGCGAAAAATGGCCATTTTTGGATGGGCGCTTGTTAAGGGATTACAATCCGGCTCGGCAAAAGGATTCCGCCCTATCTTTGGAAGGATGTCAGAAACGTCAATTGAGAGCAGGATGCTCAAAAAGAATAGCGCATTTTTTCATTACGTCAAGAACCCAATGAAGTTGGTGCCTGGTCAATATCTGTTTTTAAGGTAAGTGCCCAATATAACAACGAAGATTTCTTGACAAAAATACTCATTTTAAATAAATTTATCTAAATTTCTTCAATGTTGGCGTCACCCGTTTTCAAGAGGGAACCATGGAATGACGTCTGCTATATTCCCCTCCTCCAATAGAGCATCCAGGGTTTTTGATAGCCAATGCCTTCGTGGTTAAGAAACTTTTAGGAGGTAATCCATGACCAACCTGCCGGATAAATCGCCGCGCTCGGAAATAATTCCCTACCAAACTGAGGACGGAAAAACCAGAATCCAAGTCCGGCTGCAGGATGAAACGGTTTGGCTCTCCCTGAACCGGATGGCCGAACTGTTTGGGCGAGATAAATCGGTGATATCAAGGCATATCCGAAACATCTTCGAATAGGGTGAACTGGAACCCCAGTCAGTTGTTGCAAAATTTGCAACAACTGCCGCTGACGGGAAAACGTATCAGGGAAACCCTCGCGGCCTATGGCCTGAAACCGCCCCACATAGAGGCGAACGGTGACTGGTTCTCCATCACGTTTATGCGCAAAGGGACGCATGAGGCCATTGATGTTAGCGGCCGCGTGAAAATGTCTCAAAAGTGGTCGTTCAAAAGT
>CAYWMP010000012.1:0-54798 GCA_964459445.1 uncultured Desulfobacteraceae bacterium | reverse complement strand
TCCTTTCAGGTAGTTATGGAACATAATGGCGCATAAGTAGGAAACTCGGGCTAGGTTAATAACGACCTTTTCATCCATTTCGATGTAATCCTTCGCAAGATCGTCCCATTGATCCAGAATCAGATCACTTTGAGTAAAATTATAGAGGGCGATCACACCATTGTACTCCCATACCTCCGGAAACTCTTGACGATGTAAAATAGGTTGGCCGTCCTGTGGATTGATGAAATGCCCTTTTGAGAAATCATAGGAAAGTATGCCGTCGATCTCTAAAGGAGTCGGATCATCCCCGAAACCGTTTGGGTAGGCATAAAGAATGACCGGGTGGTCTTTTGAGCGCGAAATAGACATCATGAATTCGTTTGGGCTGGTCTGATACTTTCTTAGCGCCCTTGGATAGACATTTGGATCAAGGGAAATTGAAAAGGGATTCACGATGATCGCCGTGAAATCAGGCTTGTCCTTCAAATGCTCTTTTAGAAACGAAATAGTATCGAGTATAAAATGGTCGAAAGTCCCGCAGCCCTCGTTGGCCTCGACGATACTAATCTCCGGGAGGCCAAGGAGCAGGTCTGCTCCTCCACCGTTTTTTGGAACAATGAGGTTGATGGGGCATCCTGGAAGATGGATTTGAAGCATATCCAAAAGGTGCTGGATGACTGCTTTTCCATTAATCCTCCTATTCAGTAGATGAATTCTCTGAGGAGATTCGAGCGTTGATATGAAGATCTCGGAAGCCCTATTTTCAGAATCTTCTATTCCATTGGTTTTAGTTCGCATAGGCATCATCGAAACAACTATCAAAGTCGAACAAATTGTGTTCCATTATTTTCCTGGCCAGTAACAATTGATCATGAAAGTCGATGTCAAGCGTCCGCATGCCATCGCTCAGTTCATAGGCGATTTTCTGTTTTCTTACTATTCCATTGCCTACGAGGCACTTATAGAAATCCTGGAGGGCCCTGAACTGCTCATGGAAAGTCATTCCCGCAAAATAGCGCCACCGCGGCTGCATTCTGGCTATGACGCTATTATTGGATTTATAGAAGGTCTGGTTTGATATTTCTTCGGACATCATTTTTTTCAATGGTGTCATTTGATTGTTTTTAATGAGAAAGGAGTTGGTGGATTGGAAAGAGGAGGGTGAAACAAAATAGGAGACATAAGTCAGATCAAAAACGTCTTCCAAGAGCCTGTCGATGTCCGGTCCCGTTTTGAAAGGATAAGTGGGAAAGAGCACTAGATAGATGGACGATTCATATTTATCTCTTTTGTAAAGTTCATCATAGAGATTAAAGATAGCCTCGTAGAGACTCGCTTTGTCGGTGGCAAGATCCGGTTGTCGCAAAAAAGGTATTTCGGCGCCATATCCTTTCGAAACTTCAGCGATCTCCGCGCTGTCAGTCCAAACAACGACCCGGTTGACATATTTCGAGTTCAGCGCAGCTTCAATAGAATAGGCGACCAGGGGTTTGCCATTCAGATCTGAAATATTCTTTTTGGGGATGCCCTTGGAACCGCCTCTAGCGGGAATAACGGCCAGGAGGTTATTGAAAGAATGTTGATATTCCGGTGGGGGCGTCATTTTAAGAAAGCTCCCTGTAAATTTTGTAGCTGCTGGTGGTTTTATAGAAATATTTTCCCTCGATACCTTTCTTGAGGGTTACGCATGATGACAGGTCTTTGCTGCATTTTGAACAGACCGAAAGGTCTCTGAAATTACCCTTAAGGAATTCCTGACGTACGCCCTTTATGTGAGGCGAATTCCATATTTCATACATGCTGCGGTCCTTCAGGGATCCAAAAGAATCCTTGTTAAACTGATCGGTGCTGCAACAGACCACCTCACCGGTCGTAGAAACGAAGGTGCCGCACCAGAGGTATCTGCAGGGATATTTCATGGGTATTTCGGCACCGATTTCCCATTCATCGGCGCTTTGAACGAATTCCGGCGATGGGTTCTCCAGATCCTTGGGCCTCGTTTGCCTGAGTAGGACGATCCAATCCACGCCCGGCAACCATTTGGACAAAAAGGCCTTCACCTCCTGTCGGTTCTCTTCCTGGAGAACGTACTTCAAACCCACCTTCAGACCGTTTGTGCTCTGCTTTAGAAGGTTATTGACATTTTTTTCGACATCCGAATAAAGGGCCCCTTTTCGGATTTTTTCATAGGTCTTCTGAGTAGCGGCATCGATGCTAAAGAACAAAGAAGAGAGGCCGGCATCAATCAGTGCTTTTGAGGTTGATTCTTCAAGGAGCGTCCCGTTTGTGACAATGTTGACCTCAAATCCCCTCCGACTCGCCTCCTTTACCATTTTGACGATTTCCTTATTCATGAAGGGCTCGCCGCGGCTTGTGAGATCCAGGGGTAAGGGTTTCCTTGTCACTTCGATGTTGTCGAGGATAGCTAAAAAATCTTCATATTTGAGGAATGGCTCTGTCTTTCGGTCTTCAAATGCATGATATCGGTCGGAATGGAAGCAGCACATTTCACAGCGGAGATTGCAGTGGGTGGATACTTCCATATTGATACCCCTCGGGGATGCATAGAGCTCCTTGTAAAGGCCCTCGTAATAGTCGGCCATGTCTTCCATTTGAAAGGTGTATATTCCGTAGGCGTCTTCGTAAAATGCATTCAGGGTTTCGTCGGGGAGGAAGGGCGTTCCGGTTTTCGAAGCATGTTTCAGGCTTTCCTTCGTGAGCATTTCCATGGTCAAACCATAGAGACCAAATTCGTCGCCGTCCGTATGGTAGTAGGCCTTGCCACTATCTCTCCATGCAGCGATAAACCGGTTGATCCAGGAGGTTGCAAGGGGGAAATGGCAGGGTCTTATTCGAAGAACGGAATTGCCTTCAAAGCATTTCTCCTTAAAGAAGTGGAGGAGCCCATCGTTATTGAAGCATTGGATATTTCCATCAGAACCTTTCTGGGAGGGGCTAAAAGACTGGTCTGAAGCGACAACTTCAATTCTCCCTTCAAAGCCTGAATCCAACAGGGATCTTTTGCAGGTTTCGATATAGTCTCTTTTAGGGAGATTCGGGCCTGAGTATTCCAGGACAGCTAACATGACATTCTCGTAATAAAGTTTTCCAAGAAATGATTAGACTCGGTAGACGTCTTTCTTTTTTCGATGAATCTCGTGGATAATATGGTAGGTGCTGAAAAGATCATCAGAGAGTCGCTTTTCAAGTGTCAATCCGGAACAGGACTTTCCGTCGCATTTGGAGCACAAAGGGATTTCGCTATAGCGACCCTGAAGTTGCAGTTCCCTGATCTCTTGAAAATCTTCCGCTTGCCATAGGTCCAGCACATCCCTTTCGGCCAAAGAACCCGGGGAGTGGCATTCCCTATAATCACCGGCGCAATAGAGAACGGTTCCGTCTGTGGTGACCACCATATTGAGCCATGGGTTTCGACAGGGAAGGCGGCCTTTTAGTTGATGGTTCTTAAATCGTGTGCCTATTTGATCTTGGGTACTTACAACTTCATACTCTGAATCGTTAGGTACGATCATATTTTGAATGACCACCAGGTCTGTCCGCTCGATCCATTTTTCGACGAAAAGGTCCACTTCATCCATATTCGCCTTTTGATAGACGAGTTTCACAATGGTCTGAGACTTTCCTGATTGCTTTTTTTCATTAAGATCAAGGTAACGATCCACTTTGGCGATAACTTTTTCGAAATTGGACCCGTGCCTGATGTTCTCATAGGTCTTGCCTGAAAAAGCATCAATGCTGAACATGATCATGTCGAGGTCGTGGTCCAAAAAGGCCTCGGTGAGGTGCTGATCCAAGCGGGTTGCGTTGGTGATCACAATGGTCATAATTCCCCTCTCACGGGAATAGGCGACCATATCAGCAATGTGATCGTTCAAAAGGGGCTCGCCCCTGTAACACAATTCGACACTTGGCTTTCGATCGAACTGTGCAATCTGATCTATGATTTTTTTATACAAATCAAAAGACATATAGGGAGTGTTATCGACTGAGAAAAAACGCGGATATCTTTTGGAATAATACATACACATATCGCAGCTTAGATTGCACACCCTGCTGAGTTCCAGGTTGAGGTTTCTTGGGTAGCGATAATAGTCCTTGTATTTCCCCTGGTAGTAGTAAGCCTGATCATCAAGACTGAAGAGGTAGGGCGCGCAGGTGCCGTTTTTCCAGGCGTTGAGAGATCCGTCAGGCAAAAATGGATCGTGATCTTCAAGGATTTCTCTCAGAAGATCCTTTGCGATCAATTCCAACGTCATCCCGTTCAGGGCCAAATCGTCACCGTCGCCGTAAACATAACCGGCGTCCTCCTTGGAAAAGAATTGAAGCATGTTCTCAAATGTCCTGTGCCCGATGTCGTAGGCCTTCGGTACATATCTGAAGACCGTATCCACTGAATTTTCCGTAAGCAGTTGTTGATAAAAATTGTTCCTTTGATTAACCCAATGTGCATTTTTATAGGACCCCAGGTGAGGGTGTGTTTCCCTGCCCTCCGACTCATCGGCAAGGATATGGATTTTTCCGGTATCCCTTGACTTCTCAAGCTCATCCACGACGGATTCGAATCCCTTGGAATGGCTCATGTCTTTTCCCATGTATTCAATAACGGTTACTGTTTTTCCTGTTTTCATCCTATTCCTCTCAAGATTGATGTTAAGTTTTTATTATTCTCCGGGGGTCTGTCAGGGTTGATGCCATTGGACAGGATTTCCGTTTTTTGCCCGGTTCCAAATGTTCGGAAGGAGTGTCCAGCATTTGCAGTCTTTGCAGGAGGGCAATTCGTTGAAAAAACTTTTTCTATGAATAAGGCGATAGTGTTCCAGTTTCTCGCCTTGCCAAATGGTTGAGATATCGTCCTCAAAAATGGATCCTATCCATCCATCGTGACGCATGGCGGGTACACAGTGGAGGAAGCACTTATAGACCGCGCCGTCGGGGTTTATTTTTAAGGAACCCCACATTCCCAAGCAGGGATAACGTTCCTCAGGCACGCGTCTCAAAGTGTGGCATTCATTGTTATCGATGAGTCCGCCCCAATTGCCGAATCCTCTGATCTCGGCGGAAAATACCAGATCCTTCCAGTCTTGAATGAAGGATTCGAATTCGTGGCGCAATTCTTCTATTTCTATGATGTGGGTCGTGATGGTTGTCCCGTATCCGCCTTTGTCCCGCTCCTCAACGAGTTTTATTAGGTTTGCGGCGACTTTCATATAATTGTCCGTTCCGCAAAGCCATTTGTAGGTATCACGACTGCCGGCGTTGAGACTGACCTGGATATAATCAATGCCCGAGTCCAATAGACCTTTGATTTTCTTGGAGGTGAGAGAAATACCGTTTGTTGCTACAACGAGTTTGGCTTGAGGAAGGGCGGTTTTAGCAATAGCAATCTTTTCAACGGCTGCAGGATGATCAAGGGTTTCTCCGTAGGAACTGATTTCAAGGTTGAAATCCACGTCCTTGGGAAGCAAATCGATGACCCTTGAATAGGTTTGATCATCCATAAAGGTCCGGCTCTTTAGCTCGTGCCCAAAATGTGGACACATGCGGCAGTTATTGGAACAGGGGTATTCGCCAAGGGAAATCGCCACTGAGAGGGGGAATTCATCCCTCATCATTGTTGAGGCATATTTCTTCTTCTCGTCCTCCGTGAGCCTGGAAGAATAGAAGGGGACGCTGTAGCTGTTTCTCATTCTGATACCCTCATTAGTTCAAATTTCTGTAGACTTCTTCAAGGCGACGGGCAACACTAAGGGTGTCATGCATTCTCACTGCATAGTTTCGGCTTTTTTCACCCGTTTCCTTTCTTTTATCCGGATTGGCGATGAGGTCACGCAGGACTTCCTTCACGGTCTTTTCATTGGCCTCGATGACCGGCACATCGGGCGGGAGGCACTTCTTAACATCCTCCCTGAGATAGGTGATGACAGGCCTTCCCAAGGACATGCATTCCACCGCTGTTGAACCGTAACTCCCGCTCCTCAGCTGATCTACAACGATATCGGCCTGCATTTGATAATATCGGAGGTCCTCCCTCTTACAGTCATGGAAATAGATCAAGTCAACGTCTAATCCCTCATTCCTAAGATCTTCTATGGCATTGAAAATGGCCGAAGAGCCTTTGACATTGCCTCGATTAGGCGCATTGGCGTGGGAATGATAGATCCAGGTCTTGCCGTTTCCGGGCAGGCGGAATCGAGCAGGAATTTCTTTTGAGGGCAGGGCCCGGTAGGTCTCCGTATCGATGGCATTGGGCACGGGCAGCAGGTCAGGACAAACGGGCAGGAGGTCCCCATAGCTCAACCTGGCATGGGCATACCTCTTGGTTAAACGCTCCATTTTTTCTTTGTGCCCGGATTTACATTGGGCCAACATATCCCCATTGCAATCCTGGCAGCAGGAATATTCATAGAGTGCATCCTTTTCTCTGGGCCTGATGTCACAACCCCAGAAATGAAAAACGATCTTCTTCCCAAAGGCACGCAAAAGAGGGAGATCCATATAGTCGAAAAACGAAAATGGCCCCTTTAGTCCCCGGGGCACAAAGGACCACCTTGATTCCTTCACCAGAGGAATAAATGTCCGGCCTGAGTGGAAGTGAAAAATATCATAGTTTCGGATCGCATACCGGATGAAAGAAAAAATATCCCTGAAACGGCGCCAATGCCCCTTATGGTTCAAACCTAGATTAATATCCCAACCATCGCATAGCCATCCGTCCCCGCTGTCATCAAAGACCATATAGTCCGCCTTATGGCCCAGTTTCCTCAAACCCTTGACGGCCTCGTTGGGGAAATACATGGCAATGATCGGTGCATGAAGGACTCTCAAATGGTTGTTCTTTGTCATGCGTTATAGGTTTCCTGGTCTTCCATGATGAGGTCAAAGGTATCGGGCCCACAATTAAAGAGGAGATCGATCACAGAGAGGTTTTGTTCGAAAGGGCCATGGAGTTGAGGATACTGAGGACAATGGTAATGCTGATAAATGACCGTTATACTCTCCCTTTCGTATTTCTTGCTTTCCATATAGGGTCCGCCGGAACCTGACAGAAATTTGTCGGCCTCCATTTTCTTGCAGATATCAATGAGCATCTCATTACTTCTGCCGTTGGGTGCAAGGGAGCTTGATTTCACAAGGGGCTTGGAACATCCAATTTCAGTCAGAATGTATTGGATAATGGCGATGTTAAGATCAACAAGAAGGTTCCATTTGTCGGAATAGAGGTGTTCGAAGAAATCTGCGTATCGTTTGAAATGCTTGGCCTTGCCATAGGACATGAGCAAGGTCTTCCAGTGTTTTCTTCCCCAAACGCCATTGGAAGGATCGATGCAAACGTCATAGGTGGGGAGATCGTGTTTCGGTAACGAGACGGGCACGCTCAACCAGTTGGCGCCGTTGGGCGTTTTAATTTTGTTCCGATTGGTCCATGTCTTGTCCGAGTATTGGACATGATCCAGGAAAACCATGGCGTCGGAAGCGATGATTTTATGAAAAAAACCGGGCCAGGGGATGTAATTAGGTTGATGGGCGGCAATCATCATGGCGAATATTTTTTTGTTGATTAGGCTTTCTGGAAATTCGAAGGCATGAAGGTTCAGGTCGATCCTTTGTCAGCAGTCCAATTCAATCCGGTCCAGTCCCAGTTCTCGCCGGCCGAATCTCACAGCGTGGTCAATAGCCTTATCAAGGTCGTCTACTTTATTATTCTTCCCCGTCCATTTCAGTGTGCTTTCACGATAGTTCAATCGAAGGGGTTGGAAGAGAAAATGGCCTAATATTTGCCCCTTTTTTTCAAGATCCATATTTAAAGAGAATGGATTTGGATCATTGGAAAGCGTTCCATTTTTTTTGGGTCCGGTTGCGGGCACAAGGCGACCATCCCCCAGGGAAAGAGAATCAATGGATCTGAAATGGCTTTTGAGGTGCGTAACCTCTTCAAGGGAAAGGTACTGGTTTATGATTTGCTTATTCCCATTTACATAGTAGAAAACTCCCGGGTAGGGATCAGCCAGGGCCCTCACGAAATTATAAATTTCTTTGACCGGCCACGAAAAATCGATCAGACCGTCATCGGGTTTCCTGGGGGGGTAAGTGGTGGCATCCGAATCGTCCTGTTCAATGCGGGGGGACGATCCTTCGAGAATACCTTCAAGGTGTTTGTTCAGCAGCAAAATGCCCAAATCCATCATCATTGGCTTCAAATCGTTTGCAGTGACGCCATCGGGTATATCAAACACCATCTGGTCAATGATATCACCTGTATCTACGCCCTCATCGATGTAATGGAGGGTGACACCCCCTTCAGGTTCACCATTTATGATTTGCCAATTTAAGGTGTGGGGACCGCGATATTTTGGAAGAGGCGTTCCGTGGACATTTACACAACCTTTTCTCGGGATATTGAGGATGTCCTCGGAAATGACGTGGGAAAAGGAGGCGGATATTCCCAGATCAGGTAAAGCCTGTTTGAGGCTTTGAATATATCTAGCTCGATTTGGGTGATTGTGGAAAAGGATGGGGACGCCTCTCTTCTGCGCTGCCTTTCGCGCTATATCGACGTGAAAGCCCTTTCTGTTTGTCGGAACAATGAGAAAAGCGATATCAATTCCCTTAGACTGCAGCAGGTCCAAAACCCTTTCAACAAACTCGGTGTATCCGAAAAGGATGATTTTTTTTGAGGAAATCATTGTGAATCAATGACCGCTATTTTCGGCTTCCCAATGACCCCACCACTCGGGATGCATCAAAACATGGAATTTCGAATACCGGCTCAGATGGGAACAAAGACATCCCTCGCGCCACCTGCCGTCGGAATCTGACAAGTATTTCATCTCTGGGTTGAGCTGAAAATCATAGGCGTCACAGGTCAATGCTATTTCAGCCTTTGAATATTTTGCGAAAAAGGGTTGGAAGTTCGGCTTGGATAGTCTGTGATTCTCCCCATGCTCAGCGGCCGATTGTATCTTGATATCGAAGATCTTTTCCAGAATCTCCTTTTCCCTTTTTATAATGGTCAACTCATCTTCGCCGGTATGGGCGTGGAAATCATAGGCCTCGAAGTGGAGGCCGATCTCATGTCCCATTTCAATGATGCCTTTTATGATTTGATAAGTATTATGCTCGAAGGGATTGTATTCAGGTGAATGGACCCTGATAAAGTAAGTTGCAAGCACGCCCAGTTTTCTTTCGATTTCCGCCATACGAAGCGCCGTCGGAAGCCCTTTTCCGTAATCGAGATCATGCCTCAGTATGATCACTTTACGGATTTTTTCGGAGCACTGTTGGAAGTCTCTAAAGCTGGTGATGGTAAATCCCCTGCCTAATGCGTTTTCCAGCATCTTTTCATAATGATCGAGACTGAAATTGCACAGGTTGACCGTTGCAGACAACTGCTCTGACAGAGAAGACGCTGAGGGCTGTGTATTGCTATTTGTGATCATAAATGAGCTCCACATCCCCATCTTTGATTTGGACTTTTCCGTGAACCCGGCAAGGTGTTCCAAAGGCGATGGAGAAAGGCGGGACGTCCCGATTGACCAAACTGGAGGCGCCGATGAGCGAATGGGCCCCAATACGCACCCCCTTGTTGAGGATCGTGTTTCCTCCGATGTAACAGCAGTCCTCAATAATGGTTTCGCACCTCTCATAGGGTTTGGTCCCTCCGGTGAGGGCCCATTTCACCGAATCGTGGGTCAGAATCTGAACGCCCGTGGAGATTGAGCAATAACTCCCAATGGTGATTCCACCCGAACCGTCGAGGAGCGTGAAGGGACCGATCCAGGTTTTTTTACCAACCTTTACATCTCCAATAACAATACTGCTGTCGTAGATACTCGATTCTTCACCGAACCCCAGGTGCTCGGCCCTCTCCCATCTGTCAAAAAGCTCATCCGCAAAGGGCAGACTCCTGTTCCATTTTTCTTTCACCTCATCCCTGAGGGATTGATGTAGATCGATCATATTTTGATGGAGTTGATTCATTTCTCTCGAAATATCTAGACCAAACAAAGATTGTTACTGGAGTTCGGCATAGACAGTTGATAATCGATCCAGGATCCGTTGCTCATTCCAGTAATTCTCCATGAAGGTTCTGGAATTCGCACCGATTTCTCTCCTAGTGGGTTCGTTACTAATCAGGCTTTCTAAGGAATTTTCCAAAGATCCCTCATCCGAGACATTGACCCATGGCATAGAAGATGATCCGGTGAATTCATGGATTGCTTTGATATTCAGGTCATCCAATCTTGCCAAGGTCGGTATGCCCTGGCTCAAGGCTTCCAAAGACGAAACACCAAATGAAGGCCCCAGTTGGTCGAAGAAGACGTCACAACCCCGCTTCAGACCAAGGCATGTTTTATGGAGTGAGTTGGTAATGATGCATTTCTCAACATTCCCATTTTTCGAAATGATCCTGTCCATGACCGTTTTAAAGACGTCCGTCTTTTTCAAATCCTGCCTGGTGGGGGAGTGTCCCACAATCACGGTGCCGTTTCTCTTCATTTCCTGATCCGGCCTATAGAGAGGATCATCAATAGGAACGATATTCGGTATCCATGTGGCATCGGGGAGCCATCTGAGGAGATCAGGCGTACTAACGACCACAAGTCTTCCGAGTTGACGGTATTTTTCCCTGTAGGCTTGATAGTTCTCCTGAAAATAGGGGTGACCATGGTGGTGATGGAGTATGGCCTTCCCTTTGGTATAATCCCTTACGCTAAGGGGGCCGAGTGTCATGTTTTCATCACTCAGGATATGAAAATGGAAGACATCCGCGTCACGAAGAAGCGCTTCAACCTCGTCAAAGCCAACCTCTGTCAGGTCCGGGATATGAATGTCCTTTTCAAACTCAAAATTGTACTTCGTCTCCGTGGTAACGAGTCGGCAGATGTGCTCCGAAAAGGCGTTAAGGGCATTGCAGAAGGTAATGCCCATGCCGGCGGGATCGTTGGCGGTTAGCATCAGTATATTCAAGGTCGTTTCCTCAAGATCGGTGCTATTTCGTCAAATTTCATTTGGGTCGTTCGTTCAACAGGAAAACCCTGAGCCACCATTCGAAACAGAGAAAACTCCAGATCAGGAGTCGGTGGTTCTGTTGTCCCGACATATGGTCCTTGATCACATCCCTCACAAATTCGGGCTTCAAGTATTCGTAGATGCAAGGGGAATTTGTCGTCAAAAGGTCTCTTACATAATCCAGGCTTTCTCCCCTGTACCAGGAGACATCCGGCGAACTGAAGCCCTGTTTGGCCCTTTCGGTGACGGCACTAGGGACAATGCGTTCAATGGCCTGGCGGAATATATGTTTTCCGTCATTGGAGCTGAGTTCGTATTGATGGCCTTTGCCCAATTCATTTTCATCAATGCGTGGAATGTCATTGAGGTTTTTTAGTTTCATCTGCACAGGGATTTTTGATGCGAAATCCACTAAATCATTGTCAAGGAGTGGAACCCTTGACTCAAGACCATGGGCCATGGCGAGTTTGTCCTCCACAATGAGAAGACCGTGGAGAAAGCTCTTGGCCTCAAAATACAGGCTGCGATCAATATTGGACTCAATACCGTTTCGTTTTGTCTTTGGGTAGGAAAGGACTCGGCTGAATGCCTCAAAACTCGCACTTGGATTGATTTGATCAAGCACATGATTCCTAAAAAGGTTTTTCTTTCTTTCATCCGGCACAATCCGCTGCCAAAAATGGTAGTAGTTGCGAAGAAATGTTCCGTTTTCCGAGCAATTGGCCGAACCGAAATACCGCCAGGGATAACCAGCAAATAGCTCATCTCCACCGGTTCCGCAAAGAACGACTTTAACGAATTTGCTGGCCAATCTTGAGAGGTAATAATTGGGATAGCATTGACCGATCCTCAACTCTTCCAGATGCCAAATCAAATTCGGAAGGACGTGGGCCATGTCCCCTGCATGCATCACCATTTCATAGTGTTCCGTCTTGAATTGATTGGAGAGGACTTCGGCCGCAGCCCGTTCATCATACCCGGCTTCCATGCCCTGGGCGCTTGAAAGGTCAAAACCGCCGGTAAAGGTCGTGAGCCTTTCAACTTCTCTGCTGGCGATAGCCACTATGGAACCTGAGTCAATACCGCCGGACAGATAGCTGCCCAGGGGGACATCGCTGACCATCTGTCGCTCAACGGCCTGGACCAATAGGGAATAGAGCTCATCAGCCAGATCTTTGGGATCATGGCGGATGCCGTTTGAATGAAAGGAAAAGTCCCAGTACTGAATCGGATCGCGAGAATCCCAGCTTCCTGTGCGGGGGTCCTTTTGAAATTCAAGGTAATGTCCGGGCGGGAAAACTTGAACACTCTCAAAGAGCGTCTGGTTGCTTAACATGTTTTGAAAGGTAAAGTATTCATTCAGGGCCTGTAGATTGACACCAACACTGAAATCCGGATGTTCCAAAAATGATTTGATTTCAGATCCAATGAGATAGCTTTTTGGTGTCTTTGCCATGTACAGGGGCTTGATACCGTAACGATCCCTTGCCATGAGGATTCGATGTTGCTCTCTGTCAAACAAAACAAAGGCGAACATACCATTGAACCTTGGGATGGCCTTGGTATCCCATTCTATGAGCGCATTTAGGAGGACTTCGGTGTCAGACTTGGATGAAAAGACATGACCCAGCGTTTCGAGCTCTTGTCTAATTTCCTTGAAATTGTAGATCGCCCCGTTGTAGACCAACACATACCTTCCGTCCCGAGAAAGCATGGGCTGTGATGCGGCATCGGATAGATCGATGATAGCCAGACGTCGATGCCCGAAACCCACAGAACCATTTCTATAGATTCCTTCCCCGTCGGGACCTCGATAGGCGATCATCTGAGTCATGCCCCGAAGGACGCGCTCGTTGATCGAGTCTCCGTTGTTATTAATGATTCCTACAAAACCGCACATAGTTAAAAGTCACTAGTCATTTGTCATTAGACATGGGTCAATTGTAAAATTTTGAGGCTTTTGGAAAATGTCCAATTTTGTTCAAGTTTAAGGAAGGCGAGAATTTTAACCACAGGAATACATGTAGTATTTTGAGGATTAAAATTTGAGCCTGACGCAGAAATTGGGCAAAAGGGGGCATTTGCAGAAGTCTCACTGCGAGGGATCGAACTTGGAGATAGCTTCGACCACGTATTCCTGATCCTGACTGGTCATACCGGGGTAGAGGGGTAGGGTTATGGCGTTGTTATGGGCCATCCAGGCGCTGGGACAGTCCTCCGGCCCGCTCCCGTATTTTTCGGAATAATAGCCGAGCTGATGGACGGAATGGGTTCCCGGTCTTGAGGAAATCCCTAGTCCATTGAGATGATTCATGAGCATTTGCCGGAGTTGGCCTGCTTCCTGGGGTGTTAAATCCTCAGCGCCAATGCGGCAGACATAGGACTGATAGGTATGTTCAAAGCCTTCCGGACATTGGGGAGGTACGAGCCAGGGAATGCGCTTTAGCAGCCTGTTATAGACCTCGGCGATTGAGATGCGTTCCTCGATGATTCTTGAGAGCTTCGACATCTGTGTTTTACCGAGGGCCCCCTGAAGATCTGTCATTCGGTAGTTGTAGCCCAGGCAATTAAAATCCGGCAATCCGCCGTTATTGTCCACATGACGTTGATGATCCGATATCTCCGCACCGTGATCGCGAAGGATTCTGAGCTGTTTTGAAATATTTTCAGCGACTGTCACCACCATGCCGCCTTCACCAGTGGTAATGATTTTTCGAGGATGGAAACTGAAACACCCGGCGACACCGAAACTCCCGGCCGCTCTCCTATTTATTTTTGAACCGAGGGCGCAGGCGGCATCTTCGATAATTGTGATTGAATGCTCGCCGCAAATGTTTTGGATTTGAGGCATATCGGCACAGAGACCAAAGAGATGGACAGGTATGACGGCCCTGGGCATGGGAACGTTTTTATCCATGCAATAGTTCATATAGCCCTGAAGATGCTCGATGGATATATTGAAAGTTTCAGCGTCAATATCGATAAAAATGGGTTTCGCGCCTGCATGTTCAACGGCATTTGCGGTGGCGATATAGGTGAAGGCAGGGACGAGAACGCTATCGCCGGGACCGATGCCCGCAGCTATAAGGGATAAATGCAATGCGGTCGTACAGGATGAAGTCGCCACGGCATAGGGCACGCCGCAATACTGTGCAACCATCTCTTCGAATAATGCCACATGAGGTCCCTGAACAAGCCATCCTGACTCAAGGGGCGCTTGCAGGGCCACGAACTCCTCCTGGTCTATAACCGGTCTTGTGATGGGAATATTCAAATGAATACCTCGCCAACCGGGTTGTTCATTTCTGCGGAACCCATCCAATGGTCGCAGGATTTACAGGGCGAAATGCCATCCCATTGATGGTTTATGTGCCGATAGCGAATATCTCGGCAAATGGGATTATGCCAAACCTCCTCAATGGAATGCACTCTGACAGATCCCAAGGAGCCATTGGTTTGCGGGTCCCAATCGTGATTGCACAAGCCTGCCTTTCCATCATAGTAGATGACGATATCCCTAAAGGGCTTCATGCACGGCTGCCGTGAAGATTGTTTTCTTCGATAGGATGAATCATTTAGTCTGCCGAATTCTCCGCCATCGGAATGTTGAGGATAGATCCTGACCCTATCCACCCGGCTGTTCCAAAAGTCCACAAAGGCGGGAAGTTCTGACTTGTTATGGACATTCTCCGTTGCGGAGACCTGAACCATTGTCGATCCCGAAGGAGAGGCTTCCCTCAGTTTCAGGAACGCCATCACATTATGCATCACCAGGTCGAATTCTCCGCCAATACGGATTTTCTCATAGGCCTCCTTTGACAAAGCATCGACGCTGAAGGATATAAAATGGATGTCCAGGCCCAACAGCGCTCTACTGATGTCCTCGTTCAAGAGCAGGGCATTGGTGGCCAGTTGTATCTCCGCGTCGGTCCTTTCCCTCAACAATCGAATCATCTCGACAAAGCCGGGATGCATCAGGGGCTCACCCCGGAAAAAGGGAACAACGGCTTCAACGGGATACCCTTCAATCTCATCGACGATTTTTCGAAAGAGATCTTCGCTCATGAAACCCTGATTGCCATTGATGTATTTGCGCGGACACATGGAACAGGAAAGATGGCATTTTGAAGAAACCTCAATCGTAATCCGCTTAGGGAAGGAGGGAACAACATAAGGGAAAAGATCATTCTGTTGAGGAAAGGTTGATGCAAGAACATCATGGCTATGATTAAAACCGGTTTCCATCATGGCTTACTTACAGCTCCGCCCCTTCGATTACATGGGGGCATGTTATCTAACTCGTTGTAATTAAACACTAAATTACTATTTTTCGCACTTGGAGGGGGATTGGATATCCTCAACTCCAAGGGCCGCTCCAGCTTGGGGCCGGAGAAACTATCCATTCACTGAATGGTCATTGTGTTTATCGACTCCGGGCGACCTTTTCTTAAATACATTTTCAATGGAGTATTTGCGCTGCATAGAAGATTCATCAGAAGTCCTTTTACAGGTCGTATTCCTTCAATTTCTTAAGGGCCTGAATAAAGCCCTGGCCTTTATGTAAATGACCGCGCCATATTTCAGGAACCCATGTCTCGGCGTAATCTGAAAAGAGCGGCATGGTCCGGTCCATATCGATATCCCCCTCACCGAATTGGACGCCTTCGCCATCCAGACCGTAGGCGTCGGCAAAATGTATGTGGCGGATGAAGGGGATGGTTGTCTTGATAAATCGACTCAGATCCTGTTCTTTGGCATTACAAAAGAGGGCCGCATGGGAAAGGTCGAAACAGATATTTAATCCCGTCTCTTTGCAGAAGGAACTGATTTCCTGGGCATCCATGAAGTAGTTACCCTTCCACTGACCCCCGAAATACCAGGGGTAGGGGGGCAGGTTCTCCAACAGGATTTCATTTCCCTGATCGTCAATTTCCTGCAGGGACCGGATCAGGGTCCGTCTAAGGGTACCCTTATCCAATTTTGCATTGAGACTCATGGCACCGGGGTGAACGATCACCTTGGGCCTGCCTTGAAAATGGCGTGCCATTTCAGTTGTCAGGTCAATCGTCTTCTGGACAAGCTCTACAGAACGTTCACGCACATCCTCGTTTCCGCAGCAAAGATCGAGGAGTTGGTTGCCAATATACTCGGGAGCATGGACAATCAATTCCTGCTTATATTTTCCATTGGATTTTAGACCCAGAAGGAAATCATTTTCCGCCAAGTGAAACTCAATCACCTTGGGCTTGTAAGCCAGCATTCCTTTGGCATCACTGAATCTGGAAATAAGACCCCACCGACTGCGAAAGGAATTTTCAAAGTCCAGGGAAAGGGGTTCCTGGATGTCCTCCTCAAGAAAAAAGTCTCCTGCAGCCACGTCCCTCTGAATCGTCCTATCGATAAGAACATCCATTTTGCTGGGAGAGAGTCCCTTACCGGGTCCCTGCACTTTAATCATGGGGCGGGTGATTGGGGTTCCTATGGGAATGTCTTCCACTGCCACGAGGCTTTTGCCGAATAATTCTCGATTTAGGATTTCTCCCCGAAGCAAAAACCGATTCTCCTTTCCCATGGCCTGATCAGCCACGCGAATATCCCGGACAAGTCTTTTTAATTCATAGGGCTCAAGGCTGACCTTATGATCCGGTCCGCTCATGGTCCTGTCCAAAGTAATGTGTTTCTCAATGATGCATGCCCCCATGGATGAGGCCACGAGGGGTATTATGATGCCGATGTCATGTCCCGAATACCCGACCGGGCATTGAAACTGTCTCAGCCGATTGATCATCTTGAGATTCACCTCACGGGGCCACACGGGGTAAACACTCCGGCAGTGAAGCAAGGCAAAAGCGGTATGGTTCTCCCTAAGGATTTGTACGGCTTTTTGGATCTCATCCCAATAGGACATGCCGGTGGATAGGATGATGGGTTTCCCTTTTTCGGAAATGTATTGGATGAGTTCAAGGTTGGTTAAATCGGCGGATGCAATCTTGAAGGCATTGAGCCCCAATTCATACAGGAAATCCACGCTCACGAGATCAAATGGCGTGCAAATAAACTCCAAACCCCGGTCCAGGCATCTTTCTTTGAGTTCGAAGAACTCCGATTCAGGGAGTTCGACCTCCTTTAGAATCGGAATCATGTACTGGAAGTTTTGTTCATATTGGAGGGTGTCCGTGAGTACATCTTCCCGGTAAAGGCTGGGGAGATGGCGCTTTTGGAATTTTACGGCATCGACCTTGGCTTCCGCGGCCTCATCGATAAGCTTTTTGGCCAGGGCCGGATCGCCATTATGGTTAATGCCTATCTCTGCGATAATATAGGTTGGTTGATCGGGTCCTATCAGTCGATCCCCGATCATGAAGTTTTCTGATTTATAATCTTTCGAAGCCACCTGAAATCCTAGTTCCTCTCTGCTCTCATTGAGTGTTGCAATTGATCGGCTAGTTCGAATATCTGGTTTTGATCGGTTTGATCATCAATGCCATCCCGTTTTCCAAGCCTTGCCCGCCAATATTCAAGGAGATCATGGAGTGTCCGTTTAAAGGAGATCTTCGGTTCCCAGCCTGTCTTCTCTTTGAATCTGGTATTGTCACAGATCAATACCGGGACATCAGAGGGCCGCATCCTGGCTCGGTCTTCTTTGACCTGTATGATGAGCCTGGCCATACTGAGCAGTAGATCCAGTACTTCTTTGATACTGTGGGCCTTTCCCGAACCAATGTTATAGACGCTGCCGGGCTCGCAATGCTCCAGGGCAACGACATAGGCCTTAACTACATCCCTGATATCCGTAAAGTCCCGTTTCGCAGCCAGGTTTCCAACCCATATGATGGGTTCCCTTTTTCTCATCTCGATTTCCACGATTTGCCGCGCGAAATTGGAAGTCACAAAGGCCTCATTGCTCCTTGGTCCGGTGTGGTTAAAGGATCTGGTTCGTACAATATGCAGCCCATAACTCTTGTAATACTGATACCCCATAGTATCCTGAGTCACTTTGCTTACTGCATAGGGACTCAAGGGTTTGAGAGGCGTATTCTCATTCACCGGCTGCTCATCCTCCCTGACCATGCCGTATTCCTCGGAACTTCCTGCGACATGAATACGGGTATCAAGGAGTTCCAGATGTCGCAGGGCCTCAAATATGTTTAATTGGGCCGTGATGTTGTTGAGAAGGGTATCCTGGGGAGACGCCCAGCTCACTGCCACATTGCTCTGGGATGCCAGATGAAAGATTCTTTCAGGTCGGATTTTCTTTAGTATTTGTGTGACTGCATGTGGATCCCGTAATTCGCATTCATGAAGATGGACGGCCTTTTCAATGCCTACTATATTCTCTCTGTTGCTTCGCCAACGCAGGGTCCCGTGAATTTCCATCCCAGGCTGGGTTAAGAGATATTCGGCCAAATGGCTTCCTGCGAGTCCTGTTATTCCTGTTATGAGTACCTTCATTTCAACCCCTATAGATCGGAGAGTTTCTTGATCTTGACCTCATCACCGGTGATCTTTCGAATACAGCGGTGAATCTCCTCCTGCTTTGCAAAGGAGGTAATCACGACGGCATCCGCATCCTTATCCTTCAGCCTTTCCGGGGCTTCGACCCGCAGTCCATTGAAACGCTTCCCATGTCGCTTTGGGTCCCCATCCACGACGGCAATCATGCTCAAGGGGGTTTCCTTTAGGGCGGTATGGACGACTTCGCCCGTTTCCGCTGCACCATAGAGGGCCACCTTGCGTATGCCTTCGTCATAGAGATGATTCAGTCTTTCAGTAATTTCGTGTTTAGCGGACGTATAAAGTTGAACGATTTCAGCGGAATAGGTCATGAGCATTGACATGAGCTCGGATTGCCCCGATTCAGTGAGATGATAGCTCTGTGTGCGATTGGTTTTGCCTGATACGGAGAGCCGACCGGCCCTTTGAAGCTCTTTGATGTAGTTATTCACCATTGAGCTGCTAAGGTGTGTGAGCCGTGCTATCTTGTGTTGGCTCGCGGACGGATCGTTATGGATGGCGAGCATAATGGAGAGACGTCTGAATTCCTTCGCCGGGGACAAAAACTTGGAACTGAACGGTGTTATCACTTTTTTCCTCTCAGTATCAGGTTATCGATTGTTCGTTCACTGACTGGATAGTTAAGCAATTGCTATGCCAAAGAAATATTATTCATAATATCAAATAGTTGTAGAGGTTTTGAAGCGGCCGAAAGAATTGTGGGAGGAAAGGAAAGTCATTGGAATGGCAGCATTTTCCTTCCAATGTCAACAAACCGACCATTCAATGAATGGACGGTTCGACCCTATGAAGTCGTTGGAAGCATAAATTAGGCCGTTTGCGCAGCGAGAGGCGGGAAGAGCGGTTTGGAGGTCCGCAGTTAATAGAAGGTTTGGTTCGCTATGCTATATGTAAGCACTAAATTGGTGGATGTACGCACGGGACTAGAGGGAGGCTCTTCTCGCAAATGGACTTAGTGGGGTTTGTAGCGAGATCCGAAAAGATCTTGCAGGCATTTTTGATGGACTTCCTTAAGTCTTGGAATTTCAGGAAATAGGAAGCATGCTTCTTTTAATGTATTTATGAAATTGTCTAAATAATAGAGCTTAAGCGTATCATTGATATCAGTTGAAGAGAAATCCAATTTTTGGTTATCCCAAGTATAATAGAGATGCCCATTATCGATAAGCTCAAGGGCTCGGTTAATTTCATTTAGCATAGGCTTGATATAGCGGGTCTTGAAACACTTGACGGTTTCTTCCATTAAAGAACCTTTGGCGGCGGGATCTTGCACAACGGCATTGATCAGTTCGAGATGGGCATATGCCATCCTACAAAAGGGTAAGGTAATGCCGTCCATCATTCTTTGAGGCTCCAGAGCGTCAATCATCTCTCGATTGATTTCGCCGATGGATTTCATGCCACTATCCACAACTCTTCTCACAAAAAGTATATCTTCTATTTGGATGATTTTTCCGTACAATGCGATTTCTGACAATAATAGACTATCGCCTCCTCGGCAAAACTTGTAGAAAAATGCGCGCGTCTTTTGCAGTGCATCTGTCCTGAACAGCCCATAGCGAGCGTTGCCCATGCCTAAATTCCAAATGAGATTCATATACCTTTCAGCCATATCCTCTTGATCGGCATTGATATGATCTTCGGCAATACCAAGCATCTCGTTTTTCGCATTGAGTACTCGCGTTCTGGGATAAACCAGCGCGATGGTTGGGTCTGAGGATATTCTTTCCAAGCACATCCTGATAAAGGACTTTTCATGAAGGTCGTCATGGGTTGCCCACATGAAATAGGGCGCGTCAGCCAACTGGAAGGCCCTCCAGGCATTTTTTAGCAGCCCGAGATTCTCATTGAATCGGTAATACCTGATCCTGTCATCCTTTTCCTGGTAGGAGTTGCAGACCGCTTGGGTTGAATCCGTGGAGGCATTGTCCGATATGATGAGTTCGAAATCGGGGAAATCCTGCGTAAGAATCGATTCGATAGCCTCCTCCAACATGCGACCGCCGTTATAGACTGCAAGCCCTACACTTACCTTCGGGTTCTGTTTTACAATCTTTTTGGAAAATGGTTTTTCCAATTCTTGTATATCGGATTTAGCTGACACTGAAAGGGGGAGGCCCACAGCTCTTTCCAATGGGACATTTATTGGACGTTGTTTTCGAGGCGTTCAACTTGAACAATAATTTGGATGCGAATCTAGGAAAATATCTGTCTTTCAACCCTTTTTTCCAAAGGATTTCTATTGTAATAATTATCGCTCAATTTGTTAGTGTATTTTTCGGATTTCGGGACCACAATATCCCTTTGAGCGATCCCGTAGATTCGCCGGTACCAGTATTCCAGGACCTCATCAGGCTCATTTGACATATTCAAATACAATTCATAGCCCAGATCTCCGGCATTCCGGATGTAGTCGAAGTCATCCCTGATAAGTCCTTTACTTTTTGCGTCTTTATAGATTTTTGTGGCGGGCATCGGGGTCAGGAATGATAGGTTGGCTCGCTTCTCAAGATGGTTTTCTTTGATGAATTCTTCAACGGCCATAAAGTCTTCTTCGGTCTCATCCTCAAAACCCAAAATCAGATTGACTGCGAGTAGGATGTCCATGTCATCGACGAGCCTTATTTTTTTCTTCACGTCATCCAGAGATAGTTTCTTGTTTATCTTGTCCAAGGTCTTTTGAGAGACCGATTCAATGCCCGCAGTTAAATAGATAAGTCCGTTTTCTTTTCCTATGCGGCAGATCTCCTCGGTTAAATTGTCCAAACGCACTTGGAGTATAAACCTGAAATCCAATCCTCTCTGTTTCTTTTTCTCGATGAATTCATAAAAGAGCTTATCTGTGGCCAGAAAATCATCGTCGTAAAAATAGAATCTTCTCAGATCGAATCGGTTGATGACGTATTCTATTTCATCCAAGACCGCTTCCACATCCCTCAGCGCGATGCCACTGCCGACCATTTTGTAACAAAAGGCACAATTCCTTAAACATCCTCTTGATGCCATGATTACATAGGACTGTCCTATCTCTTTTAGATAATCAATGTAGAAATCCAAATCAAAGAAACTGTAATCAGGATTTGAAAGCGGGCCCAAATGTCGCAATTTCTTTGGAGGCGAACCATAAATTGTACCGTTTTTCCGGTAGTAGAGTCCTGGTATATCAGTGGGGTAGCGCTCCCCGCCCTCAACGGATTTTATCCATGCAGGGAAAGGGATTTCCGCCTCGCCGGCGATGATGTGTGAGCATTGACAATTTTCGAGCAATAGATCCGGCGCTGAACTCGGCAAAGGCCCCCCATACACCACAATGTTTTCTGAGTTAGCATCTTTGGCTATTTTTGCGAGTCTTTCAACTTCATTAATATGGCCATTCCCAAGGGTTATGCTGAAGCCATAAATGGCCGGCTTATTGGAAAGCTGTCGCTTAAAAAATTCCCCGCGATCTTCCTGATCAACTGGTATCAAGTCAATGAGTTTTGGCTCGATGCCATTCATTCTCAAGGCATTGGTAATCACGCCAAAACTTATGGGAAGTTGAAGGGTTCCCGTTTTCCTATAAACATGAACTAAATAGACATCCATATTGGTTCTCCTATATATGTCATATGAGCGTCTCGCCCATCTGTGCATTATTCGACGAATATGACCGTTGTTCTCTGAAAATCGTGTATTTTGATTTAGGATATTGAGCCGGCATCTTAGAGTGGAAAAACAGAACTCAAAACATTTTCCATTAAATCCCTCGTGCCCACAGTGATGCTCACATATTGCGAGACCGCTTCATGGTCCAGTCCGTCTTTAACCAGGATACCCAATCCTTCGCATTTTGATACAAATCGTTCTTTATCCTTTCCAAAATCAACCAAGAGGGAATTGATCGATGAATCGGGCACGGAGTAACCATATTCACGCAATTCCTGCGCGACCCATCCGCGGGTTTCAATCACGTTCCGGATCATGGCCAGGGGAATATCTATATTTTGAAGCATGTATTTGCCGATTTCCGCTGCAAAGGCATTGATCTCCCTCATCGGTCGGGTCTTGTGGAGTTGGCTGCACAAAGGGCTGTTGGTTGCAAGCACCCCGAGTCTTACCCCTGCCAAACCAAAGGCTTTTGAAAAGGATCGGCTAATGATCAGGTTGTCATGTTCTTCAATCAGATCAAGGCAACTGGGTCGTTCGGAAAAGTCAATGTAGCATTCATCAAGCAGAACAACAGCATCCGCCTCATTCGCCCTCGTCAGTATTTTGCGAATGTCGGCCTTATCAAGGTATTGGCCGGTAGGGCTGTTCGGATTGGCCAAATAGACGAGGGATGTATCCCTGTCAATAGCATTGAGGAAAGTCGGAATGGGGAGATTTAGGTCTCTGTTAAAATCGACAGTTCTCATTCTTGCCCCGAAAATAGAGGCATACACCGGGACCATCACAAAGCCAGGAGAGGGTAGAACGATGGTGGTATCTTTGGGAACGAAGACCTCAAATACGTTCTTGATGCCGCATTCCGAGCCGGCCTCAAGAATGATTTGTTCTTCCCCGACTTTAAGGAATCCGGCGGTGAGAGGGTAGATCTGATCGTATTCGGGGTAACAGGAGATCACCCCCGGTGATAGGCTTTTCAAAATGCTCTCGAAGACATCGGGCGGATAGCCGGGCGAAAGCTCATTCCAATTCAAGCGTATTTTTTCCTTTCGAGAAGGGAATACCGATGAGGGCCTTTGAACCTCTTTTAGGAGTGGATTTATTTTGGGCATGGTGTGGTGTAGTTTTCCGGTATTTAGTGTCCGGTAAGGCTGGCTTGTTGTTAACCTTTTGCTGAAACGATTACTAATTTATCATGGCTTAATAATGAGCCCCTGTCCTGTCGGCAAAGGTAGGATGGGCACTGATTTATTTTTGGCAAACCCATCGAAGGCAAACTTCTGCATAATGTGTAAATCCCATCCATAGTCGTCAAGAATCACGATTGCTCCGGGGACCAATTTATCCCACAAGTATTCCGCGGCCTCAATTTCCGGAGTTGCAGTGTTCATATCAATTGATAGATAGCATATTTCCTCAGCATCAATCAGTGAAAGCGTATCAGGTATTCTGCCTCTGACAATCTCGACATTGAAATCCTTGAAGGTCTCCTTTACATCTTCATAATAATCCCGGAAGTAGTATTTTTTGTTATGATGATTTATTAAATCCAGACCGATATGATCAAAAAAACTTCTTTCGTCCTCAGTTGTTTGATCCTCCGGGATTCCACAGAATGTATCCGCCAAATAGAACTTTTTTCCTGTGCTCGGAAAGTTAATATAGTGGATGACTGCTCGAGACAATAGACCTGTATGGACACCACATTCTACAAAGTCTCCCGGTAGATTCTTTGCGTGGCTGGCGGCCCAACAGCAAACGTACGTATTCCAACAAAGAGCACTTTCGCCCCATTCGGGAACCAAACTCGCTGTCTTTCCAGCAACTTCACAGGCTTCAACGAACAAAGCCTCGTTCATAAAATCGGCATTATGCCCTGTAATCAAATGGTCCTTGGCGTATCGGGGTTTTCCTTTAAAGCAGTAGGTATGATCCGAGAGCGGAAATTTTAAATCGATTGGGATGAGCACATTTTCAGAAGGGGCATTTTTTAAGTTTAGTTTGAGTTCCAACTGAAGCTTATCAACTAAGTTCATATTATTTCTCCTAATCCGCCTTTTAAGGCAACCCCGATTTCTTTCCGCTCGCAGCTCTCTAAGTCTTTGCTAAAAATTTGTCCCAATCATGCAACTGACTTCAAGCGTCGTCTTGGCTTTACATGGTCGAAAGCGTTCAACACCGCATCCACTTCTACGACAAATTCCTGGGAATTGGGGCACAAATCCGCATCAGAGGATTCGCGGGCCAGAAGTAAGATTTTATTCGGAGTGCATTCTTCCCACGCTCGATTGGTTAAATGATGGCAGGAACGGTTGACACTTTTGGAATCGTCCAGAACCACCAACCTGCCCGTTAGGGAAACGTCTTCAAGTATCGGACGCCAATCAGGAGGCTTGACGCTATTAACCGAGAAAAGGGAAGCATCAAGACCCCTTTTTCTGAGATCGAAAAGGAGATCCAATCCCTGGGGAAAAGTAAAATTAAAGCAGGCAACAGTTAAATCAGAACCTCTGCTGTATTGAAATATCTCGCCCCTTCCAAAAACGGTGACTTCGCCTTCGCTGTCAAGTATTTCTGTATTGAATAGTCGCTGGCTCACTCCAATGATACGGAAACCGGGCCGAACAAGATGGGTATTGATCAGGCAATCTGCATCATGTTTGTTCGAAAGGGTGTAGCCCGAGATGCGGGCAATGGAGCAGAAATCGGCAAAGTTATTGAGGCTAGACTGTATACCCTGGTACCCCGAATCAACGACGATGGTCACAATGGTAAAAGAGGCCCGAGGTTTATTGAGACGTACAAAATTGTATGTGTTCACAAGGTGGTCGATTCCCAGGAGCAGGAAATCCTGTTGCTTTAAGAAAAACGCGGATGATACCCCGTTTAACATCAAACCGAAACCGACTCCCACCTGGGTGTTCTCCACATTCGGAGTATTGATGACAATATGCTTTTCATCATCCTGAATGCCTCGGGTAAGCCCGGATAGGCAGGAACCTGCCGAGATATTCTGACCGAAAAGGACCATCTGATCGGTATTCCCAACAACGGACTTAATCAGGGCGTTAATGTGCTGGACATATTTCATTGGATTTCACGTGTTAAGGTGCCGACTGCGTCTAGAGCGATAGCTTTTAATTGATCCCAATTAAAGTACTGGGATGCCACATGGAGGGGATCGGTATGATCCTCGCTCAGGACGGGCCATTCATTGAGCTCCATGGTGGGGGCCGGCCCTGCATGATAATTGATGTATTTCCCTTCAGGATATTCCTCGGTTTTCATACGCCAATCCCCCAGGGTATGAAGTTCTACTTCAACGATGGCTGGCTTTCTTTCCTCCACGGTGTGGGTTCTCAAACCAGAGAGATGATCAATATATTGAAAAACATCATTACCGCTCAAATTTGAATAGCGAACGTCGAAGGCCTCGGCAAACCGCTTTAATCGAACGTGGCACCGCCTTTCCTGAATCTCTGTCGCGAGGGACCAACCGTTATTCTCCACAATGATGATGACCCTCAGATTTTGGGATGCCATAAACAGCAGGCTCTCATAGAAAGCGCCTTCCTCCATGGCGCCATCACCGGTGACGACAATGACCACATCTTCAGATCCATTCACCCTATTGGCCAGAGCCATACCGCTAGAAACACACAGGTTGTTGCCGAGAATGCTTGACGTGTAGATTATGCTATCGAAAGGATTGGCGAGATTCATGGAACCTAGGTTCGATCTTCCAAGCCCATCAACCTTTAAGAAAAATTCGTTAATCACAGCCTTAAGAGAAGTGCAGCGGGCGAGATTGTAATGGATGTTTCTATGGGGAAGGGATAATTGGTCCTCTTCGTCCATAATAGCGCTTACGGCAACGGCAATGGCTTCGTGGCCCAATGCTAAGTGAATCGGTATTTTGAATTCTCCGGATTTGTTCTTTTCATTAATAAGCAACTGAGCGACCCGAAGCCGCATCACTTCCTCGGCCCTTTGAATATCCCGACACACAGGTTTGTTCTTCTGCTTTTGTTTCTGGGTTATTGCTTGATGTTCCATAGGGATGGGGAGAAAATTGAAAATACAGGATTTGGCGGAAGGGATTCCTTATCCTGACATGACCTTTGATTTTTTGAAGGAGCTCAAGGGGGAGGGAAGCGAATCAAGGCGATAGAGTCTGGGTTTGCTCTCGCTAATGGTTTGCTGGATTAAATCCATCCAATAGTGGAGAACAGTTGCGTGCGCCGTTTCTGCGAGACCGTATGTCTTGGCGGGAACAAAGATATTCATGTTCCCCATATTTCTCATAGGATTATCTGCCCCCATGGCAGAAAGTGTGACGACCGTTCCCCCCAGAGATCGGACAGCCTCAATGGCCGTTACGACGTTCGGAGAACGGCCTGAAGAACTCACCGCCACAAGCATGTCCCCCTTTTTGCAATACCAGCGCAAGGGTTCCGCAAAGATCTCCTCATAGGAAATATCGTTTCCCACTGCCGTCAGCAATGCAGCATCCGTAAAAACCCTGGTGTGAATGCCGCCGTTTTTGGCCATATCCGCTGCAAAATGGCTTGCCATGGAGGCACTCGCGCCATTTCCGACAAAGAATATGGTCCTGGTTTTAGAACGGATCTTTAATGTCCAATTCTTCCATCGCTTAAAACCCATTTCGGCACCGAGTTCCTTTTGGGATCTATCCCACACGGATAGCTCTTCGAGTATCATGTTGAGTTGAGTTGTGTTTTCGATCCAAGAGCCCATGAAATGGCCCTCCTCTATAGTCTCCTGAGAAAACCGTCCGGGGCTACGGTGAAGAGCAGTTTTTTCTCTATGGCCTTGTCAACGACGAATTCATCGGATTCCTCTAAAAATTCACGCACCGCCGACTTGGGATTGTTTTGCCTTCCCCATGGGCGTTTTTCATTTGCTTCATCGGGAACATCTTCAATGACCGTATCAAAAACGATGAGGTAACTTCCCTTTGTAACAAGGGTTGAATAAAAACGGAGTTCCTCAAGCACGTGCTCATGGGTGTGCATGGAATCCAATACCACAAGGATCTGCCTTTTGTTTCGGGCCATGTTCCTGGCTTTTTCGAAGGCAGGCTCATCCGTGGATGAACCCTCAAACATGGTGATTCTTTTGAATAAGGGATGGCTTTCGATATTTATTCTGTTTTCTTCCCGAATTTGGATATCAATACCCAGAACCTGTCCGTCACCGTCCATAAGCTCCAGCATGGAAGCGTAAAAAACAAGCGAGCCGCCGCGGGCTATTCCGGTTTCAATGATCAGGTCGGGTTTTACCTCCCAAAGGATTTCCTGTAGCGCCAAAATGTCCTGGGGAAATTGGATGATGGGAATGCCGAGCCAGGTAAAATGATAGGGATATTCAAAGGCAAGGCTCCTATCAAACCAGCTCCTGGTAAGCTCTTTCATTTCAGGATCACATGACATCTTTGCAATCATGTCTTCATTTCGTTTCTGAAAGGAGCTTGTATCCATAGGAAACACCCACGCCTTATGAACTTTTAGGCAATCTCCTTATTTTCAATACTGTAGAGCACTGTACATTCTTGGCAAATATCAAGTTCTCGCTTGTTCCCCTTGCGGTGGATTTCTCTTATTTCATTGAATTCAGGGCTATTAAAAATGTCAATGGGGGAGTTCTTGGTGATGTTGCCGAAATTATATTCGGCCTTGTGCCAATCCTCGTTGCACAAAGGGATCGTACCATCTGAAAGGACATAAAGAACATCTGAAATGATGGGGCAGGGCTTTCTTTCAAGGTTTTCGTTTTTTCCCTCGTGCTCAAGAACGCTTTCTTTAGAGGTGACCAGTCCTGCCCAAGAATGGACATCAAAGGTCGTGATAAAGTCCCCTCTGTCTTTGGAGACATGTTTAGGCCAAAAGGCCTTGAATGCGTCCCATTCCAATCTGTTGGCATCCTGACGAATAAACCGGATAACAAATCGGGTCCTGTAATTCCCCACGTTCCGTTTTTCGATAATGCCTAAAACATTATTTATAACGCGTTCGAAATCAGTCCCACGTCTAATTCGTTCGTGTGTTTTCTTCTCCACCCCGTCAATACTAAAAAGGACCGTATCGATGTTGCTTTCCAGGAGCTCACGTTGTTTGTCCTCGTTGAGAAGTTGGGCATTGGTGGATATAGCCACTTTATGAAATCCCTTTCCCTTTACATATCGAATACGCTCGAAGATATAGGGATCCAGCAGTGGTTCTCCCAAGCCGTAAATGTCCATCATTTCAAAATTGTTTTTGTAGGGAACCAGGGAATCGATAAGGTCAGTAAACATAGCAAAGGGCATGATCCCTTTTTTTCGGGAGGTGGGGATGTCGATGGGACACATCATACATTTGGCGTTGCACCCAAAAACGGTCTCTATGGTTACTCTTTTGGGTAGAAGTTGAGGATCAATGCTTGCCATAGGTTTTACGAGAATGAGAATCTATGTTTTAAGCGGTTAAAGAAGGTGGAAGGTCAGAGTTGAGAAGTTAATCTAATGGACCGGATTGCAGTAGGTTTCCTTGAATGCCCTAAACGTCCCGAACTGATTATGGGCTTCAGAAATAATCGGCGGGTTACCGTCAAGTCCCCAGTCAATGTCCAGATCAGCATCGTTCCAGATAATGCCTGTTGAATGGGCCTGGGAAAAAAAATTGTCAGCACATATTATGAGATCGCAATCATCGCTTAAGGAGGCCATGCCGTGTCCAAATCCTCTTGCACTGTAGAGGCTCTTTGTATCCTTTGCCGTTAACACAGTAGACTCCTGCTGTCCGAATGTTTCCGACTCTATTCGAAGATCAATCACGATCCATAATACTTTGCCCCTAACCGCCCTTATGAGTTTTGCTTCTGTGAAGGGAGGCAATGTGAAATGTATCCCTCTTATAGTATTCCTTTTTTCGGTATGGGACTGACTAAGCTGTACCCAATTCGTATTGAGGCAGGCTTTCTCAAATATCTTTTCATCGTATAATCGGTTTATAAACCCCCGATTATCCATAATGGGTTCCGATATGATCTCATAGGTTCCTTCAAGTTCTTTTTCAACTATCTTCATATCGGATTCGCCTCAATACAACTCGATAAAACCATTAATGCATAGTGTCCCCTTACTGTCTTCTTCCTATGCAGGCTTTGTACTTGGTATCCACGGCTATTTAGGAAAGTGGTTATGGACTTTGGTCCAAACATCCACAAATGACACGAATTGAAAATATCGTCCTCCGGCGGTCTGTGCATGAAAGACAATTCATCAGGAACTTCTATATACATGTACCCACCCGGTTCAAGATCGCAGCGCAAGTTTTCGATTAGCGGAACAGGATCCGTGAGATGTTCCAGCACATAGACGAGGGAAATAAGATCGAATTTCCTGTCAAAAATGTTTGGTCTGTAAAATTCCTTTCGGAGAGGTATATGGTACTTTTCATTCAGGAAACTTTCCCCCGATGGGTCCACGACAGACGCTCTCCATTGTTCATCCTGGAATGCATGGGCAAAGACGCCCGCGCCCCCTCCAATATCCAATAAATTCCAGGGTGGGATTGACGTGCTGATAATATGGCTCTTCTGTAAATCCCGGATGTTCTCTTTGATCCATCGAACCCTGGCCTTGCTTTCAGACTCCGATTCCGGAAGCTGTGTTATTCTCTCAAAGACTTCTTCGGCAGACTCTTCTCTCCAGGGAGTTCCTTTTCGTCTGTAGTCACCTGCGTAGATTTTTTCTATAGCGCCTTTCTGTCTTGAGTGAGTGGTAAAGAAGAATCCGCATTCCGTACATTTAACCCACCTTCTGAAATATCCTTCCGCCGTGATTCCAATTGACTCCTCATACCTGTCGGGGGTGTCATATGAAAAAACGATATCGTAATTACTGCGGCTGCATAACAAACATTTCTCAGGGGAATTCATCTCCATCGAATTTTTACATTAAGGATATCAATCCGTCTTCAAGACCAATTTTGGGGCGCCAACCGAGTAGTGTTTTTGCCTTCTTATTAGGGACATTTCTTATGTTTGCATTGCCTGAATTACTCTCAATTACTGCCGGATTCCTTTGCACTATTTGTTTAGAGGCCTCAATAATCTCCTTCAATGTGGTTAGCCTATCCCCCTGAAGATTTATGATTTCAAAACCCCTCATGCCGATGGATTTCACAATTCCATCCACGATGTCTTTAACATGTATAAAACATCTCCCTGTAGATAGGGATCCTACTTCCACCTTGTCCTGAGTTCTAACACTATGGAATAGGGCCTCAACTGCGGACCAGTTGTTCTTCCTTTGGCCGTAAACGATTCCAAATCGCAGTATGGTAATAGGGCAGAAGCCTCTCTGAAATTTTTGTCTCAAATTGGCCTCACTAACGGTTTTGGAAAGGGCATATTCCGATCGGAGCGTGGAGATATCAATAGGAGAGTCCTCATCCATCATCACAGCATCGTCAAAGTTTCCGTAAACCCATTCGGTCGAGGCGAAAATAAATTGCTTGGCACCCCGTTTCTCCGCGGCGTCGATCAGATTCAGGGTCCCCATGACATTTATGTCAAAGCACTCATAGGCCTTGTCTTGACAATCGCCGTCTCGGGAAAGGGCGGCGAGGTGGATGACCACCGCATCGTTCTCGGGTATGAGGCGAGCGAGTTCCCTTGAACGGATATCTATTTGATGACAATTAGGATTGGCGGGATTTGTCAGATCGACTCCGATATAATCGATCCGGTCCACTTCGCATCTTGAAATCAATTCCTTGCCGATAAAGCTTTCCGAACCCGTGATGAAGAGTGTCATTTCTTTTGAGTCCTAATCGCTCACATAGATGATTTTGCTGCCCTGGGGCTCAAATAGAAAGGGGGTTTCCTGAAGATCGCTCAGGGCTGCCCGAACGCCGTCCTGGTATTCGGGTTCGCAATAGAACAAAAGAAAACCGCCGCCTCCGGCGCCCACGATCTTTCCGCCGACTGCACCGGCAGCCAGTGCCTTGTCATAGTAAGCGTCAATGAGGGAGTCCGAGATCGGGTCTGCAAGCTTTTTTTTGTTTGTCCAGCCTTCATGCAACAATTCGCCGACTTTTCGATAATCGGCATTCATAATGGCGTAGCGCATAGTCTCCGAGAGCTTCACCATGACATCCAGGCTTTTGCCGTTATGGGAGATATTCGTCTTCTGCTCTTCAAGGATATGCGTGGAGAACCTCATGATACCGGTGTAGAAAAGGAGAAGCCTTTTGTTCAGTTCGTCCCTAATTTCTTTCCGGCAGATGATGGGATCCACATAGACGCTTTCGTCCACGTTAAATTGGATGTGGTTGAGACCGCCGTAGGCAGCCGCGTACTGGTCCTGTTTGCCGATCGGGTGGCCCAGAACGTCAATTTCAATCTCACAGGCCTTTTGGGCCAGGTGTTCGGCAGAAACGTGAAGCCCTCTATAGGCATAAAGGGCATTAAGCACCCCGACCGCGAGACAGCTTGAAGATCCCAATCCGATGCCTGCGGAACCCAGGGGAATATCACCCATGTAGACGACCTCCACACCCTTATCAATGCCCACTATTTTTAGGGCTTCGCGGATGATATTGTGTTCAATTTGATCCACGGTTTCCACCATCTCGGTCGAGGAATAGCTTACTCGGATGAGATCATCGAATTTTTTGTTGACGGTGATATAGATATACCGGTCTATCGCCGTGCTCACCACGGCCCCGCGGCCTCTTTTGTAGTAGACGGCAAGGTCGGATCCGCCCCCCATAAAGCTGATTCTCATGGGTGTCCTGGAAATGATCATGATCTCATTCCGCCATAACCTTCAACGGTTTCGTTCATCCCAGATGACAGGTCATAGGAGGGCGTCCAGCCCGTATCCTTTTCTATGCGGGATATATCCGCCCAGAAGTCCTCCGGGATGCCGTTGCCGGGATATTCGATGGAAGGGAAGCAATATGGCTTGTCCATTGCGCGACAAGCGGTTCTGACCATCTCACTCACAGAGATCGAAGACCCGGAACCCACATTATAGACACAGTTCTCGGGGAGGGTTTCAAGGACGCTGACAATGGCACCGGCCACATCCTTCACGTAAACAAAATCGTTTCGGTTTGAAGGATTCTGGATCTGAGGGACTTCATTTCTATTAATAGAGTCGACTACATAGGGGATGAGAGAATTGGGTTTTTGACCCGGACCGTACACATAAAAGAGGCGAAGCCAATAAAAGCGATGCCCACTTTCCCGGGCCATGGCTTCCCCCATCAGCCTGAGGGCGTTTTTTGTTGCCTGGAAAGGATTTTCGGCGCCGATCGGAGCATCTTCCCTTTGTTGGTCGTTTCTAGCAGCATATTCCCAACAACTCCCCGTAGACAGGATGAACGAACAGCCTATCTCCTGGGCAAGGGAAAAGACATTCAGACCGTTTTCAAGATTGCGGAGGCTCATGTTTTGGGAGTAATCGGGAATGCCTTCCCAGGCCAAATGGATGAGGGCCTCCGGATGAAAGTCTTCCACCGATGACGAAAATCCTCCGCAGTCCTGCAGGTCGCCGCAAACATAGGCCACTGACCCATTACCACCGTCTTTTTCAATCTCCGGCGTTCGGCTCAAAATCAGCATTTCATGGCCCTTCTCTTTGAGCAAGGGCACTAGCCAGCGCCCCACAAAACCGGTCCCACCTGTGAGGAAGATTTTCATCGCCTAGTAGTCTTTGCGCGCCCAGTCGTAAGGGATTTCGTCGGAATGGGGATCAATCCTGAGATACTTGATATTGGGATTATGGGGTTCGGAAGCCACGTTTGTGAAAAGTGCAAAGGGGGAACTCATGCCCTTCGTACCATTTGCGATACCGGGGGGTATATGAACAAGGCAATAATTGTCATCACCCATATAGATTTCTTGGATCTCTCCCTTGGAAGGAGAGTCGTCCCTCATGTCATAAAGCACAAGCTTTACCATGCCGTGTATACAGATATAGTTGAGAATCAGAGTCTCATGCACGTGCCAACCGTTAATCACGCCCTGGTAAAGTTTTTTGAAGTAGACTTCGCCGAATTCATTGAGCAGGTTATCACTTCTAACACCATGCATGATGGTCCCCCGCTCATCTGGTATTCTTTTTAGTTGGACTATTTTTACACCTTCAATCACGACTCACCTCCGAATCATCTCTACATCAAATAGGGCGCCTCAGGAAAGGGGACCAGGAATTTCCCGCTGTATCCTTTATCCCGGCATATATTGACAATCTCATCCCTGAAATTCCAGGCAAGCAGGAAAATGAGTTCAGGATTCATCCCCATGCCCTCATCAAAAGAGACAATAGGTACCGTTGACCCTGGGGTATAGAGTCCCCGCTTCAATGCACTGTTGTCCACGATTGCTGGAAAATCAGCCCGGGTGAATCCACAGAAGTTCAAATAGGTGGAACTCCTGGCCGAAGCACCGAAACCCACAATATTTTTTGAATCGAAATCCTTCATGGTCTCCCATGATTTTTCTCTGTGACGTGTGCATCTTTCGGCGAATGAATCCCAAGAGGATTTCTCATTGAATTCCAGGCCAATTTCTTTGCGGTTCATAGACAAGTATTCGGCAGTAGGCGGTGTCTGGTTTTTACTAAAGTAGACGATGCAGGCCCCGCCGCTTATGGGGCTTTGATCCACATGGAATGGGTGGAGATGGTGCATGGTGAGGAGGCGCTTGAGGGTTTGGAGCGTGAAATAGCACAGATGCTCATGGTATATGGCATCGTATTGAAGTTGCTCCAGAATATTCCCCGCATAATGAAACTCAATCGCACCAAAACCATCGTCCCTCAGACAAAACTCGATTTCGGCTATGACGTTATGCAAGTCGCTTACGTGGGGGATGACATTTCTGGCAATGATCACCTTTGCTTGTCCCTGTTCCTCCTGTATTCGCTTTGCGGATTCTTCGTTCCAGAATGCATTAATGGTCTTAATTCCTCTCTTATTGGCCAAGGCCGCTATGTTTTCAGCCGGATCTACACCTATGGCATTCAACCCCGCCTCGAGGAACGGTTTAAGAAAGGTCCCGTCATTAGAGGCGATCTCAAGAATCAAATCGGACTTTTTGATTGCCTGGATTCGGCGTATTTTTTGAGAGAAATCCTGGGCAAAATTCCGGGCCGTGGAGGATGTACCGGTGACCCAAACATATTTTTGGAAGAGCAATTCTTTTTCGACAGTTTCTCTAGTCTGTGCAAGACGGCATTCAGAGCATAAAAGCAGGGTCAGTGGATATTTGATCTCTCTTTGTTCAGGGCTCTTTTTCAAGGCGTTTGCAAGGGGATGGTGGCCGAGATCCAGGACTAGGTGCAAATTTTCAGAGCCGCATACCCGGCATTTTTTGATCGCTTCAAATGACATTTATCTGTGGTCATTACCTGGAAGGGTTCCTACGGATTTCCTCCCGCCAGTAATCCAGAGTCTCCTTAAGTATGGTTTCGAAATCGATTTCCGCTTCCCAATTCGTGGCATCGGTGAATTTTGAATGGTCGCATATCAGCCGCGGGACCTGTGTCGGACGTACATACTGGGGATCGATCTCATAGGAAATACCGGATTCGGTTGACATTTCTATGAGCATCTCCAGGGCCTCCCTAAAGGTATGAATGTGCGCCTCTTTATCGGTTCCGACGATGTAAAGTTCTCCTGGCGTGCATTTTTCAACCGCCAGCCAGTAGGCCCGAACAATATCCTTCACATGGGTGAAGTTTCTTTTGTCATCGACGTGCCCCACTTTAATGGTGGGCTCCTGTACACCGTTCTCGATTCGGGCTATCTGGTAGGCATACCAGGGAATGCCGAATACCTTGTCCCGTCTCGGTCCCTCATGATTGAAAGATCTTGTCCTAATAATATTGAGGCCATAGGAGCGGAAATAGACGTAGGCAATGAGGTCCTGGGCGATCTTTGTGACCGCATAGGGGTTGACCGGTCTTAATACCGTGGTGTCGGTTATGGGTAATTCATGATCAAAGATCTCGCCGTATTCCTCGCCGGAACCGGGAATATGTATCCTGGGATTGATGTTGCTCTGAAGGCAGACCTCCATGAGGTTGACTGTCATCTTGTAATTGGCGTCCATATAAAGGTTTGGATGATCCCAGGAGGGGCTTACAAAACTCTGGGAAGCCATATGGAAAATCGCATCGGGTTTGATTTGCTCGATGCGTTTCAAAACAGATTTTGAATCCATCATGTCGCAATCAACCCACTCGACGTCCTGTGCAATATGGTGGACGTTTCTTAGATTGGAAAGGTGATAGCGACGGAATCCGAAAATCTGGTGCCCCCTCTCCAGACAGAAATCGGCGAGATGGGATCCTACAAATCCGGTAATACCGGTGATGAGTATTTTCATGTGTTTAGCGAATCCTTTGTCATTAAATTTTTGCCACTAAGACACTAAGCCACCAAGATTAAATTTAATTTTCCTTCTTTGTGCCTTCGAGTCTTTGTGGCTTAACTTTCCCTATTGATTATGAAGAACTGTTTCCTGCACGAGTCTTAATAGGGACCTTTCGGAAGAGACTATAAGGGTCGGACACCCTGCCGCATCGCCTGCCTGCTTATCTCTTGGATCATCGCCGATAAAAATCGTTTTGGAGAGATCCAAATCGTGGTCCCTCTGGGCATTGAAAAGCATACCTGGATTGGGTTTCCGGCACTGACAACCTTCGTCCCAACCATGGGGACAGACATAGATGTCGTCAACCCCCGCGCCGCCCTGGGCGAGGTCCCATTTCATCCTGGAGTGGATATCGTTTAAGTCCTTTTGCGTCATCAAGCCGCGTGCTATACCGGCCTGATTTGAGACAACATAAACCATGTATCCCGCTTCCTTGAGCAATCGAACGGCATTGATGGAGCCCGGAATCCATTTGAATTCTTCCGGTTTTGTAACGTAGGAGGCCTTGGGCGGTTTTTTATTCAAAACCCCATCCCGATCAAGGAGAACGGCACGCCGGTTGCGCAAAAAGGCTTCGGTTATGGGAAGTCTTCTGTGATCACCTACACTGTAATATCTGTGATCCGTTTCAAAGGCGGAGAGCGTCTGTTTCTCGACCAATTTCGGGTAGACCGCACCTTCAAAATTCACATTTTCATCAGGGATGAGATCTATAGCGGCCCTGTCAATAAGCGCATACCCGATATCCACACCGCCAAGACCTTTTGCATTCCGGGTTTTATCGTACACCGCCACCAGGGTGGAATCATCAACCTTTAAGTTATCTTTGGTATAGCCATCCCAATTCCTGTATGCGGTGATTTGGGCCTGGGATTTTCTGGTCTGGTATTGCGCCCACATCTGAGAAAAATTCATGGGCCAGTAGTTGTCGCAATACATGAGAAAAAACAGGGGATCGAGAAGGGGTCGTGCAAGCCTGAGACGTGTACCTGTCTCGTTTTCTACATCAGAGACAGCATAATCAATGGAAATCCCGAAGGCACTCCCATCGCCGAAGTAGTCCCTGACCACATCGGGGAGGTAACCCAGGAGCATGAGAATCCGGTTGAATCCCTGTTCCTTTAATTGACGGATCAGATAGGCCATGAAGGGCTTGCCGTGAAACCTGATCATGGGTTTGGGTACTGAATCGGTGAGGGGTCTGAGGCGGGTGCCCTTGCCGCCTGCCAGGATCACCGCCTGCCTGGGTCTTTCAGGAAAGGCATTAAACACGGTAGGCAACCTATCCCCCCACACCTGCAATGGAGGTCTGATTTAGGGCAGGCAGATCCACGATCTTACCCATGGTACCGGTTCGCAGTTCTTCAACCATTTTTAGGCATTTCTCGTAGGCCAGGGCCAACTCATGAATTTCAGGGTAGATGAAAAGTGCCTCCTGGAGGTCTTTAATAAGGGTGTTTAAGTAATAGTAGTTAAGCATTTCACTGTTGGCGGCGGACGTGTCCACCGTGCGTCTGTCCCAGGTGTAATAGTATTGGTCTTTGGCAATCAGATTGATTGCCCTGTCAATTTCATAAACCATCGGATCTCCCAATTTTTTCCTAAAGCACCTGATGGTTTCTTCCATTAATTGACCCTTATCCTTTTGGTCGGCCACCCAATAATTGATGAGCTCAAGATGGGCATAAGCGAGTCTACAGTAAGGAAATGTAATGCCGTCATGAATTTTGGGGGGATCATCGGCTTCCATGCCGGCCGCGTTTTGTTCCTCCATCGTCTTGGTGTAGTCTCTTGTTAATCGTCTTATGAAGAGGATGTCTTCAAGTTGAACGATCTTGCCTAACAATGACACCTCTGCAAGAAACAGATTGTCATACCCTCGATATAGTCTGTAAAAAAGAAAACGAGTCTTCCTAATGATATCCGACCTGTACACCCCCAAGAATGCGTTGCACAGACCTAATTCCCAAATAAGATGGGTGAATCGCTCTACGGGATTGTCCTGAGCGGCCTGGATATGGTCTTTTGCGATGTTGATGAATTCTGATTCCGCATTCACCATTTTCGTGCGAGAGTAAACCAGTGCAATGTGCGGATTCGTTTCCAGTCTATCAATGCAGCTCCTGGCGAAAGAACTCTCGTAGAGGTCATCGTAAGTAGCCCACATGAAATAGGGCGCCCGAGCAAGTGACAGGGCGTTCCAGCAATTCTTCAGAAACCCGAGGTTTTCCGGCAGGCGGACGTACCGAATGCGTTTGTCGAGCGCCTGGTATCGTTCGCATATTTCCTGGGTTGAATCGGTCGAATGATTGTCCGAAATGATGAGTTCCAGATTGGAGATATCCTGTGATAGGACGGATTCAATGCCTTCACTGATATACTTTTCGCCGTTATAGACGCACAACCCGACACTGAGAAGAGGTTGTTTTTCCCTCAAGGGCACAGAAGGGGAGGTGGTTACATCAATAGTGGCAGGCGTCACGGGCGGATCAAGAATCTGGGCGGGAGAATAACCAAAGGTTCCTGCAACGGGGCCGCATATTTCCCAAAGTCTATCACGTTGCTCCGGGGACCAGTTTTCGGAACTCGGGAAACCGCCGCCCGGCTGCGCGTTGAACTTTGTAGAGAGGATTTGCTCAATCCGGGTCTCATCAAATCCTTCCAAACCGAGGAATTTGAAAATCTCCCCCACCTTGTCCGTGTCGGCGATGAGATCTTCAAAGCGAAGGATAAGAACCCGGTCTTCCTCTATCTGTGAGACGATCCCGTTAATAGTCTCGTAGGTTTGGTTCCACAGCCAGCAAATTTTTTCGAATTGGTCCAGATTGTTCCATTCATCGAGTTCCTGGCTGCCTTCACGGGGTTTCAGGCGGCCGAAGTCCCAGGGATGCCCATAGTAGTAGTTTCGTCGCATACCTGAACGGACAAAATCCCTGGGGTCCCTTACGAGTACGAGGAACTTGGAACCAGGAATTTCTTTGGCCAAGACATCGCAGAAAGGTGTCATCAGAAGGTCGGTCTCCCCATGAATCAGTCCTTCTGACCAGGTGTTTTGGATAACCTGCGACCGCGCTTTCCAAAAGGCCTCCCTCTTATCAATATCGCCCCAATAGGCAAGAAGGGATTCCTTGATGGGGTCCGGCTGCGGATGATGCCATACCCTGGCGTTGTTTGCCGTATCGAGCAGGTGGGCAAGGCTCATGGTTCCACAGCGCCCTGCTGAAAGTACAAAAAAGGCCAGTCCGTCCCTATCCTTCAAAGGGTATGCCCCTTTTGCATCGGGATTACCTTTGGTATTCTGGGTGTCCGAGCATGCCTTTGCAGCGCTGAGGATGGCCGATTCGGTTCCAATGTCAAAGGCTGAGGGTTGAAGATAGGCTATATGGGAGAATTCTGTTTCGTAACCGCCTTCGGAGATCATATTGTCTGTGGGCAAATAGCCTATGAGCCCGTTGGTATAGCCTGCAACAAGGGTGCTGTCAGGATGGCCCGAGATGCTTCTCAGGTCTCTGGCCAGTTCGGCGACAGGCTCTCCCGGTAGTGTGACGATAGAGAGATCCTCTCCCAGGGCAATCCATTGAATCTCCATAGGGAGGCTCTCGGGATAATCCCCATCGGGGAAATCATTTATGAGCCGATTTGCCCAGTCCTTAATCATGGGAATTGCTTCAGGACTGTCTTTTATTTCTTTGATCACTTCGGGTTGCGGCAAAGATTTCAGCGGAACGGAAAATGGCTTCCTCATGGAATGAAAAGAGCCCTTAACGAGCTGTAGCGTCCCGGCTAGACAGTCGATGATCTCCGTTGCCAATTGCTCACCGTTTGCTCTTGCGCCTTCCGAGCTGTCGCAAAAGCCAACCTGATTGTTAAAGGTCACAGACTCTTTAGCACTGCCACCGCCTCCCTGGAGAAACATGGAGCCCTCTGTCAGCCCGCTGCCAATCAACGCCTCTCTCATGTATGCAGGGAAATCGGCGGAGATTTTCCCTTCATCGCCCAACCCGACGGGATGGCATCCATGGTTTACCATCACCACTCGCATGTTATTCTTTTTCATATGAAATAGGAGGAAGGGGGTGTGTCTGTCATAGAAACCCTCTGCGTTGGGTGCAAAGGCTATCTTCCCATCCTGATCCCGTCTTCTGCTGACACCAATTTGCGCTTCGGTCTTTCCCCAGGATATCTCGCATTCATCGAGGTTCTCGTAGAGAAGCGGCAACTGCTCGGTAATGGCCAGGGCAACCTGCTTGGTGTATTCTGCGTTAAAGGGGCCTAAACTATTTCCTGCATGGGAGATCGTGCCGGGTCCATAATGGGTGTGGGAGGCATTGATGAGGATTCCCTCGGGTTCAATCCCCCATCGGGCAGCGACCGATCGGACATGATTTACGATTTCCTCCCCAAAACCAAATAGATCGGCTGTTACGATTAAAAGTTTTGTGAAATGATTGTCTTCGAGAAGGAGTATTTGCATCTTGAGCGGGGTGCTGGCATCGGATGCAAATCTGGTTGGCCCGCTGTAACCTTGAAGGGCCACAGGGGCGGTCTCGGAAAGGCTGGGCGTAATATCCATCTGGATAAAAGCAGCCCTAAAGGAACCCTCTTCATCCTTGGTCTGAAGCATCTGAAGGGATTCCTGAACGATTTCCTGATCCGGCTCAAACTCTAGAGATTTTCCTAATGCACGGATTGCCCTTTGGGTGTCACCCATCTCCAGATAGACGGTGCCCAATCTGTTTTGAATGTTATAGTCCTCGGTGTCTATGCTTGCGCATTTTTCCAAATGGATGGCTGCTTCAGGCCAGTGTTTGGCATTCAGGTATAATTCAGCCAGATTCTTCCTGGCGCCAAGGTAGTCCTCATTTACTGCAATCGCATGAAGCAGGTATTCCTCAGCGTCTTGAAGTCTCCCTGCAAAATGGCAGCAAACCGCTAGATCGTTTAATAACTGTTCATCCCGGGGATTCCCCTCCAGGATATGAAGGAAGCATTTCTCCGCCTCATCAAATTTTCCTTCGGCGAAGGCCTTTGCAGCTGTTTTGCGTATTTCATCCACTAGAGAACTCCTCGTCGCTTTTCAAATTTTTGCTTTTGAGGGAGAAGAATCAGATTTTCGATGTATGTGAGGACTTTCATTGAGGCCTTCCTGGGGTCTTCTCTGTCAGAGTTTAGGGTGATTTCCGGGTTTTGGGGCGGTTCGTAGGGGGATGATATGCCGGTAAAATCCTTGATGAGTCCGTTCCGTGCCTTTTCATAAAGGCCTTTTCGATCACGGGATGCGCATACCTCAACGGGGCAATCAACAAAAACCTCTATGAATTCATCCCTGTGAAAGAGTGAACGAATTTTTACCCGATCCATCCGGAAGGGGGATATAAAGGCCGTCAAGACGATGAGGCCTGCATCCACAAAGAGCTTTACCATCTCAGCGATTCGCCGAATATTTTCCGTTCTATCCCGATGAGAGAAGCCCAGATCTGCACACAACCCGTGTCGAACATTATCGCCATCAAAGACATAGGTGGCATACCCCCTGTTATGCAGTTCCTTTTCTGTAAGATGGGCAATGGTCGATTTGCCGGAAGCGGAGAAACCAGTAAACCAAATCACCATGCCACTGTGACCGTTCAAGCGTTCACGATCACTCCTCGAAACATGACCATTAAACCATGTAATGTTATTTGATGCCTTGTTCATATTGATTCTCATTAATTATGCTGTCTTCCTCTTCATGATCCGCTGAGGATCGTCCAATAAACCATTCTTCCTTTTGCGGTTTTATCCCTTGTGCTGTGTATCTATAGCCTTTCCCACATTGGTCACAATAGGCGTCCCCGCCCTGAAAATCGAGTCGATGACCGCACTCGCACATCCACCCGACAATCTTTGCCGGATTTCCTGTTACCAGGGCATAATTCGGCACATCCTTGGTAACGACGGCGCCAGCTCCAATAAAAGCATATTTGCCGATACGATGACCGCACAGGATCGTTGCATTCGCACCAATTGTTGCGCCTTTCTTCACAAAGGTCTCCCTGTATTCATGTTTTCTTGGGATATGGCTTCGGGGATTAATCACATTTGTGAAGACAACCGAAGGGCCGCAGAAGACATTATCCTCGAGAGTCACCCCTTCATAGACTGATACATTGTTTTGAATTTTCACGTTGTTGCCGATCCTCACACCTGGACAAATAACGACGTTCTGGCCCACGTTGCAGCTTTGGCCGATGTGAACCCCCTGCATGATATGACTGAAATGCCAGATCTTAGTTCCTTTCCCTATCCGATGGGGTCGCTCAAGGACTGCGGTTTCGTGGACAAAGAAAGGCTCGGAATCGCCTTTGCCGTTTAGACTCACGATCCGTCCTTCACGCTCCAAGGATTCCTGGCAGGCGTTTAGAATTCTCAAGACATTGATGCCGTTAGTGCCGTCGGTCTTGGGGGTCTTTTTCGATTGGATGCATTTCAGAAAATGGTCGCATTCGGCCTTCAGCGGTTCATAGGAATCGATGGGGATGGTCTGGGCCTCATTTTTTCGCGGGATGGGTTGCCTGTTGACCCATTCCACACCCTTATCATGGACCTGGAGCTTTCCCTCTTGAAACGTGTCGTCAAATACGGCCATCTTTTTATCGCCAACCACAATGAGCTTCTGCTCTTTGTTCGGATGAAGCCAACTCACAAAGATATGACCTTTCGCGCCGCTCTTGAAGGAAAGGACACTGATGGTGACGTCCGCAATATCGTTATTCAAATAATTCCCACCCTGCGCCGAAATCTGGATGGGCATCTCTTCAAGGAGATAAAGAATGGCGGAGATATCGTGCGGCGCAAAACTCCAGAGAATATTCTCCTCACTTCTGAATTTGCCGAGATTCAGACGGTTGGAATAGATATAATTGATTTTTCCTAATTCTCCTGAACTGATGATTTCCTTGAGCTTTATTATGGCGGGGTGATGAAGCAGGATATGTCCGACCATGAGGATGCGTTTTCTGCCCTGAGCGAGTTTATTAAGAGTTTCGGCCTCGCGAACGAAGAGGGCCATGGGTTTTTCCACAAAAACGTGTTTATCGGCAAGCAAAGCGCGTCTTGCCAAATCGAAATGGGTCTCCGCGGGCGTGGCAATAACCACTGCATCGATCTCCGGATTCCGAAGAATCGAATCATATGCGGTTTGGAGCTTTACGTCCGAATATTGTTCTTGGAAGGATCGGAGGGTGGTGAGATTCGTATCACAGATGGTGTGTAGTGCATTTAATTCGTGGAAATTCCGAACCAGGTTTTTTCCCCAATATCCAGACCCAACAACTGCAACATTACCCATGATCATAATATCCTTTCATCATATTGATAAAATTTTTCCTGTGATCATAAAAAAAACAAAAGCCAGGCAGGCTCCTCCTACAGTTACAATCGTAATAACCTTCTAACACTTTGAAATTTTGAAGGCTTTTTTAAATTCAAACCAAATTGAGCTGCTTTATTCCATCTTGCCGTTATTGATGGGAAATAGAGAAGGGCAAAAATGGAAGGCTTTTTTGCAAGGAGCATGTATCACTTTGCAGCAAAAAGAGTGCCAAAAGAAAAAGATTAATTAATTTTGAAATATCAGATAGGTAGACGTGATATAGCGCTTGAAAAGCGCGAGAAAGATGGGATTTCTGACGATACGGTAGGCAGTATATTCTTCTTTATCTTTTTTGTTCCTTTCTGCATAACCTCCCTAATATATCATTCTTTTGCAGAATCTTCTCCCAAAGCCTTTTTACATATAGTGTGTCTTTTATGCCGCCTTTTGCGCTTGACAAGCAACATTAAGTTTAAAACAATGGGCACGCCTAAGCATTGGAAGTTGTGACAAAATTCTGACATAATCTGCGTGGTGGCCAAGGGCTCGGCGCCGGCTTTATAGAAAATGGTGTGTATTCGTGGTATTTGATAAAATCGTATTTATGTTATTGTGATTCATTTTTTTAATATTCGATGAAAGAGGAGGTCTGCTGTTTTGAATCCATTTTACAAAAATCTTGCGCTCTGGTTGGTGATCAGTTTGATGATGATTATGCTTTTTCAAATTTTCAAGCAACCGGAGAGGAGCAGGATAGCCATAGACTATAGCGATTTTTTGAGCATGGTGGAGAATGAGGGCGTAATCCAGGTCACCATCCAGGGGGACGATATTTCGGGCATGTCATCCCAGGGCCCTTTTAAGACCTATGCTCCGAAGGACCCGGAGCTTATTGGGCTGTTGAGAAGCAAAAACGTGAAAATATCGGCAAAACCTCAGGAAGATTCACCCTGGTTTCAGGTCTTTCTCTCCTGGGTACCCATGCTCCTGCTCATCGGTGTATGGATCTTTTTCATGCGACAGATGCAGGTAGGAGGTGGCAAGGCTTTGTCCTTCGGGAAGAGCCGCGCACGGCTCATGAGCGATTCCCAGGAAAAGGTAACTTTTGAAGATGTTGCGGGGATCGACGAAGCTAAAGAAGAACTTCAAGAAATCATCGAATTCCTAAGAGATCCCAAGAAATTTACGAGACTGGGTGGAAGAATTCCCAAGGGTGTCCTGCTCTTAGGCGCCCCTGGAACCGGGAAAACACTTTTGGCAAGGGCCATTGCCGGAGAGGCAGGTGTTCCTTTTTTTAGCATTAGCGGATCGGATTTCGTGGAGATGTTTGTCGGTGTGGGCGCCTCAAGGGTCAGAGATCTTTTTGTCCAAGGCAAAAAGCACGCACCCTGCATCATATTCATCGACGAAATCGATGCCGTAGGCCGTCACCGGGGCGCCGGTCTTGGAGGCGGACATGATGAAAGGGAACAGACCCTGAACCAATTGCTGGTGGAAATGGACGGTTTTGAATCCAATGAGGGCGTTATTTTGATTTCTGCCACAAATAGACCTGACGTCCTGGATCCGGCCCTATTGAGACCCGGGAGATTTGACAGACAGGTAGTAGTGCCTGTTCCGGATATCAAGGGAAGAGAAGGGATTCTCAAGGTCCATGTCAAAAAAACGATCCTCTCGGAAGATATAGACCTTTCGACTCTCGCACGGGGAACCCCGGGGTTTACGGGCGCAGACATCGAAAACATGGTTAATGAGGCGGCCCTTATGGCTGCCAGGCGCGGGAAAGACAAAGTCCAAATGGAAGATTTCGAAGACGCCAAGGATAAGGTTCTCATGGGTGTCGAAAGAAAAAGCATGATCATCAGTGATGAGGAAAAGCGGCTCACAGCCTTTCATGAGGCCGGGCATGCCCTGGTGGCACGGCTTCTGCCGAATACCGATCCCGTGCATAAAGTGACTATTATCCCCAGGGGAAGGGCCCTCGGCCTGACCCAGCAACTCCCCGTGGATGAAAAGCATACCTATCCGAAGGATTACCTTTTGAATAATATTTGCGTTCTGATGGGAGGGCGTGCGGCTGAAGAAATAGTCCTTGGTGTCCAGACCACGGGTGCAGGCAATGATATTGAAAGGGCATCGGATATGGCCAGAAAAATGGTCTGTGATTACGGCATGAGCGAGAACCTGGGTCCTCTAACCTTCGGGAAAAGGGAAGAGCAAATATTCCTTGGCCGGGAAATTTCTCAACACAGGGATTACAGCGAACACACCGCACAGAAAATCGACGATGAAGTCAGGGACATTGTCACAGGCGCCTACGATAAAACCTCTCAGATCATTAAAGACAATCTGGATTCCCTCAATGCAATGGCCGATGCTCTTCTCGAAAAAGAGACTTTGGATGGAAAAGATATCGATGCATTGTTGGCTAAGAACGGAATAGGGGCTGGAGACGAGCAGGGGGCGCCACAAATTTGATGGAAGAAATAAGGCGAAGGTATCACCTGGATTGGGGAAATCACCGCCTTGATCTGGGTGATCGAACCTGCGTGATGGGCGTCCTAAATGTGACGCCCGATTCATTTGCGGATGGTGGGCTGCATTTCAAAAGGGAGAAGGCCATTGAGCACGGATTGCTCATGGCAAAGGAAGGCGCCGATATTATCGATATTGGAGGCGAATCGACGCGTCCCTATTCTGAACGGGTTCCGCTGGAAGAGGAGATCCAAAGGACCATACCCGTCATTGAAGCCTTGTCCAAGGCACTCACCATTCCCATCAGTATTGATACTTACAAAGCAGACGTCGCAAGAGAAGCGCTAAAAGCCGGTGCCTGCATGATTAATGATATCAGCGCCCTTTCCTTTGACCCTGAGATGATCTCGGTTGCCTCCGAAGCCGATGTTCCGGTTATTCTAATGCACATCAAAGGGACGCCGGAACATATGCAGGAAAAACCCACCTACGACGACGTGGTCCTTGAAATCAGAGAATTTTTGAGAAATGCTATTGAGCGTGGTGTTGCGGGCGGAATAAAGAAAGAACGGATCATTGTGGATCCTGGGATCGGTTTTGGAAAGACCTTTGACCATAACCTGGAGATCGTGAAAGGATTAAGGCAGTTCGCCACCCTGGAAAGGCCTCTTTTGTTGGGAACTTCAAGAAAGGCATTTATAGGACATATCCTCAATAAAGACCCTCACGGGAGGGACACAGGTACCATGGCATCCGTCACGGTCGGCGTGCTTAATGGGGCCCATATTGTCAGGGTTCACAATGTGGAAAAGGCTGTTGAGACGGTCAAAGTTGCAGATGCGATCGTAAGGGGACGGGTCAGTTAGGAATCGAAAATTAGAGGAGTGAGCTAAAAACATGCTTTTGTGTATCGATATCGGGAATACCAACATCGTTCTTGGAGTGACTGATCGGGGTAAGGTTCTGAATCACTGGAGAATTCGGACAGAAAAAGACATTACCGAAGATGAGTTGGGCCTCATTGTAAGGAACCTTTTTGGCGCTGAAGGCGTCAAGATGGGAAGCATTTCGGATATCATCATCTCCTGTGTTGTCCCTCCACTGCTGAACACCATGGAGGCATTTTCCCAGAGATACTTTAAAATCAAACCGCTCATAGTCGGACCCGGCATAGAGACGGGAATGCCCATCCACTATGGAAATCCCAAGGAAGTGGGCGCTGACAGGATTGTCAATGCCATTGCCGCATTTGATAGATATAAAAAAGGCTTAATCGTTGTTGATTTTGGGACAGCTACCACCTTCGACGTTGTTTCCGAAGAAGGGGCCTTTATTGGCGGCGCCATCGCTCCGGGGGTTATTATCTCCTGCGAAGCGTTATTCCAGAAGGCCTCCAAACTTCCAAGGGTGGAAATCTTTGCCAAGCCCAAAAACGGCATTGCCAAAGACACAATCAGCAGTATGAACGTTGGTATTGTCTACGGCTATGCTGGCCTGGTGGACGGGATAGTCAAACGCATCAAAGAAGAAATAGAGCAGGACCTGACCGTCATTGCAACGGGCGGTCTTGCTCCCCTCATATGTGAAGAGTCCGAGACCATTGAACATGTGGAAGAGTTCCTGACCCTTGAAGGATTGATGATCATCTTCGAGAGGAACAGGAATTAAAGGATTTTTTGAAAAGCCGTCAACGTTAATGCATGGAAAAACCCACCCTCAAACCCCATCAACTTGAAAAAGGAGACACCATAGGCGTTATCGCTCCCGCCGGTCCCGTATCCGAGACTGAGCTTCAACCCGGTCTGGCTTTCCTCGAATCTTTTGGGTTTAAAGTCCAAATCGGGCCCCACGTCTATCATAAACAGGAATATTTGGCAGGTGATGATGAGATGCGACTGGCGGACTTCCATTGCATGGTTGAAGATCCCGGGGTTCGGGCAATCATCTGTGCAAGGGGGGGCTACGGAACGATGCGGCTGCTTGATGGAATTGATTTCGACCTGATTCGCAATAATCCGAAAATCATTCTCGGGTACAGCGACATTACCGCACTTCTGATCGCAATCACCAAAAAAACGGGTCTCGTTACATTCCACGGCCCGGTTGTTAAGGACATCGCAAAGAACAATGAAGAAAATTTTCAGTCCGCCCTCAACCTCATGAAGGCAGACCGTGACATAACGTGGCCTTTGGCAAGCCATGAGGCGATAAACCCAGGCATTGCAAGGGGAAAGCTTATCGGGGGAAATCTCAGCATGATAAACTACATGGTAGGCACCCCCTATCTGCCGACCTTAAAGGGCGCCCTTTTATTTTTGGAGGAAAAGGGAGAGGCGCCCTATCGCATTGATCGCATGTTGACCCATCTGAGGTTAGGCAAACATTTTGATGAATTGGCGGGCATCATTTTAGGGGAGTTCCGGGATTGTGGAGAAAGGATAACCATTGAGAATCTGTTCAAGGAGGTTTTGTCCGATTACCATTTCCCCATTGCCGGTGGGTTACCGGTCGGTCACGGGACCATGAATCTGGCCATACCTGTGGGCGCTGAAGCCGTGCTCGATACAGAAAGCATGACAATATCTCTTCAGGAATCATGTGTCGCCCAAAAGACCCGACCCTAAGCGAGTCAGAACTGGCTAAGAAAAAGGGAAGATTTCGGCCAAACTTGAACGTTTTGAAGCTGTTTCAAGTTTGATATATTTGAGTTGAAAATATTCTTCAATAATGATATTTGAATAGGCTAAATATTTCCAAAGTGCATTGTATTTTCATTGCCTGAGATGACACGAAACCATTGCAAAACGCTCCCTTTTGCCCAATCTCTGCTTCAGACTCGGATATTAGTCCTCAAAATACTTCGATTATTCCTGTGGCTAAAATCCTCGTCTTCCTTGACCTTGACCAAAATTGAGCTTTTTGCAAGGGTCTCGATACCTAATAAACAATTCCCGAGGATTGAGTGGTAGAAAACCCCGCCATGTTTTTGTGAGCGGGGTTATTCACTTTAGGGATCGGAATGGAAATTACCGCTTTGAGATTCGAAATATGCAATTTGGAACATTCATCGTGAATCCGTTAAGAAAACTGGGATCGGCATCTCTAGAGGCCTTACGCAAAACAGGCTTAATGGGTCTATTCCTCGGGAAATCATTTTACTTTTCCGTCACGCCGCCCATCAAATTCTCTCTCATTCTTAAGAAAATTCAATTCATCGGATACCAATCCATCACCGTGATATTCCTGACAGGGGCTTTTACGGGTATGGTGCTTGCTTATCAGGGCTTTAACACCCTGAGTCGATTCGGATCCGATGCCTTTCTGGGGCCTATGGTGGCCCTCTCTCTTATCAAGGAAATGGGACCCGTGATCAGCGGGTTGATGGTCACGGGAAGGGTAGGGTCATCTGTCACTGCGGAGATCGGTATCATGCGGATCAGCGAACAGATTGACGCCCTGGAACTCATGGGGCTGAATCCCTATCGATATCTCATTGCGCCGAATCTCATTGCGGCCATCATTTCGCTTCCTCTGCTCACGGCCATCTTTGATGTGGTCGGCATCTTTGGAGGCTATCTCGTTGGGGTCAAGTTACTGGGAGTCGGATCCGGTGTCTACCTCGGCGAGATGATCGATCATGTGAAGATGCGGGATATAATAGAAGGGGTTTTCAAGTCCTTTAATTTCGGCATCATCATCGCATGGGTTTGCTGTTTCAAGGGATACTATACAGGATACTACACGGGCTTTGGTGCGGAGGGTGTCAGCAAGGCCACGACGCAGGCGGTTGTTCTTTCATCGGTGTTGATTTTAGTTTGGGATTATTTCATGACATCCGCACTCTTTTAAAGGGCTGAAATGATCAGGGTTGAGGATCTATACAAGGCATTCGCTGAAACGGAGGTGCTTAAGGGCGCCAGCCTAAGGGTTAATAAGGGTGAGGTCATGGCCCTCATCGGCAGGAGCGGTTGTGGCAAGAGCGTCCTCCTTAAGCATATAGCCGGTTTATTTAAGCCGGATCAGGGCCGCGTGTTTGTAGACGGCAATGACATGACCAAAACAAAGGGAAAAGCGCTTATGAGGGTCAGAGACCGCTTGGGGTATCTGTTTCAAAGTGGCGCCCTGTTTGACTCTATGACGGTCTTTGAAAATGTGGCCTTCCCCTTGAAAGAAAAAACCGATCTGAAAGAAGATGAGATCAAGGAGAAAGTCCTCTATGAGCTTAACGAGTTGGGCTTGATCGGCTCTGAAGACAAGTATCCCTCACAAATCAGCGGCGGCATGATCCGCCGGGCATCCCTTGCAAGGGCCCTGGTAGAAGAACCGGAAATCATGCTTTTCGATGAACCGACAACGGGTTTGGATCCTGTCACCGGAGAATCCATTTTAACGCTTATTGATGCATGCCACAAACGGGTGCATTTTACCGGGATTATCGTAACGCACGAAATCCCCAAGATTTTTGTTATGGTCGATAGGGTCGCCATGCTGCACGACGGGGTCGTCTTGTTTGAAGGGTCCAGTGAAGAAATCATGGCCGCAACGGATCCCGAGGTTCGAAGATTTATACACGGGAGCATATCCGCCAGGACTTTCAGTCAAAATGAATCGGGCTTGAATCAACCTGCCCATAAATAGCGAAAAATCATAGAGCGACGGTTAAGTAATTCGCGACTGGGATTCCATGAAAAAACTAAGTGGGAGAAAATAAAAAATGAAGAGGTTCGATACGGAGCTTGCGGTAGGCATATTCATACTGGCAGGGATCATTAGCCTTGGATACCTTTCCGTAAAACTTGGGAGTATGGAAGTCATGGGAGGGAAGGGTTATGAAATCTATGCACTCTTCTCCAATAGCGGAGGCCTCAAGGCGGGTTCTCCGATTATGATTGCCGGTGTGGAAGTAGGGCGAGTTAAGAGCATCAAACTCAAAGATTATCAGGCGCGGATCGTCATGAATCTAGACCAGGATGCCAAGATTCAGGAAGACGCCATTGCTTCCATCAAGACCAAAGGGCTCATTGGGGAGAAGTTTATCGAAATCACACCAGGGGGCTCGGATCGATTTATCAAACCGGGTGACAGAATTCGTGAAACACAACCGGCCATAGACATTGAGGGACTCATTTCAAACTATGTATTCGGAAAGATCTAGGTTCACGGGGGAGAGGTTAGCTCATGCAATATAAACATGTCATATTTAAGGTCTTTCTTATCGGGGCCCTGTGCTTTTTTGCATCCTTTGGCTGGGCGGGGGAACCTACAGAAAAAATCAAGCAGACCACCGAGAAGATTTTGTCCGTGGTTACGGATAAGTCTCTAAAGGATCCTGCAAAGGCTGGGGAAAGGAAAAAAAATATTCGAAAAGCCGTTGATGAACGTTTTGACTGGCAAGAGATGGCTCGTCGATCCCTGGCAAGACATTGGCTCCAGAGAACTGAAGAGGAAAGGCAGGCGTTTACGGCGCTGTTCAGCGATCTTCTTGAAAGGACTTACTTGAATAAGGTCGAAGGGTATTCCGGGGAAAAGGTCCACTATTCGGATGAAAGCATTGACGATGACTATAGTGATGACTATAGTGTGGTTAAAGTTAAAATAATTACCTCCAAGAATGACGAGATTGAAGTGGATTATCGGCTTCGTCGGAAAAATGGGGATTGGTTCGTGTATGATATCTCCATTGAAGGGGTTAGTTTAGTCAACAATTACCGCGTCCAATTCAACAATATCCTCATGAGATCTTCCTATAAGAAACTGGTACAGAGATTGCAGGAAAAGGTATCCGAGCAATAGCATTGAATGTGAATTTCTTGTCGTCGCCGAGGAAAGGAGCTGCCAGGCCATGAAAAAGATAATCCCGATTCTCATCGTAGCCACGATCTGGTTCATTCAAACAACCACCCCACTTTATGCCGAATCCCTTTTAGATCCGGAATTAGACAGGGGAACGAACCTTGATTTTTATTCCGGCCGGATTGATATAGGCGAGAATGCCGCCATCCAAAGGGAGCCTTTAATTCTCGCAAAAGCAAAAACCACCCAGATTACGCCAGTCGGCGAGGGAACGACCGAAGATCTGGAAGCTGAAGAAGCCGATGATTCTATTTCCGACCCCCTTGAACCCATTAATAGGGTCTTTTTCGAATTCAACGATAAACTCTATTTCGTTGTCCTCAAACCCCTTGCTACAGTATACAAAGCCATTGTGCCTCAAGTCGTGAGGGTGAGTGTCAGCAACTTTTTCTACAATGTGGCCTTTCCCATACGCGTCATCAACAACCTGCTTCAGGGAAAAACCGATAGGGCAGGATGGGAATTCACCCGATTTATGTTGAACACAACGGCCGGCATGGCAGGGTTTGCGGATGTTGCTACAAACGTGGAGATTGCCAAATATGATGAGGACACTGGGCAGACCCTTGGTTATTATGGGGCAGGTCCCGGATTCTATATCAATTGGCCGGTTTTCGGACCCTCATGCCTAAGGGATTCTTTCGGTACCGGGGTTGATACCTTTCTTGATGGCACGACTTACCTGAACTTTGAAGCCAATGTCGCTATATCGGGCTATGATACGGTCAATGAGACTTCTTTGAGGATTGGCGATTACGAAGACTTTAAGAAAGCCGCTTTAGATCCCTACATTGCTGTGAGGGATGCCTACTTCCAAAACCGCAAAAGCAAAATCAAAGAATAATTAGACGTTCGACGTTGGGCGTTCGATGTTGGACGTTCGTTTTTTACATGACACATTCCACATTCCGTCCAGATCAAAAATAGTTGAACTCTTAAGCGTTTTTCGGTTTCCAACTCTAAAATTCAATCCCCTTCCTTGCCTTGATTCCTTTTTTAAAGGGGTGCTTTATTTCCCTCATCTCAATGATAGACGTAGCTCCCTTCAGGACTTCCGGCGGTGCGCCTCTTCCACTCAATATCAGATGAAGCCCGTGGGGTTTTAGGAACAGCATTTCTCTAACCCGCTCCTCGTGAACAAAGCCGTATTTTATCGCGATGTTGATCTCGTCGAACACCATCAGCCCGTATTTCAGTGAAAATATCTCTCGAAGACATTCTTCCCATGCTCTCCTTGCCGCCTCAAGATGCTTGCTAGAAGGTTTAGAGGATTTCGCATTGGGAAACCCTTCGCCCATTGACCTTATGTCCACATAGGGCATCCTTGCGATAGCCCTTACTTCTCCGTAGGCTTTGGGAGACTTGATGAATTGGAGTATAGATGTGCGAGCGCCAAGACAGGACATGTACATGGCCTTTCCAAGGCAATAGGTCGTCTTACCCTTACCGTTGCCCGTAACAACTTCAATTGGCGCATTTGTCGTGGGATCGAAATCCTCGATTGGTTCTTTTTCATGAAATCTACAGTGCATATCTGTGACCAAATCAGCCAGGTGAATGAGGTCTTCACTGGCGCCGGGCCCGGTAAAAACCAGTTCTACACTTTCAGGCTTTACCTTGATCAGATCCAAGATATGATCCATTGAGATGATGCCGGCATTCAAGATTTGAACGGCATTATTGAGTATGACGATATCATACTCCCCAGAGACAACCGCCTTCGCCGCTTCCTCATAGGATGCTTTTATCTTTTGAACATTGTCACTCTGCCACAATCTACCTTCCTTTATGCCATGGATTTCGGTGTGTTTGGCAACGAAAAAAGGTTTCAGCAGAATAGAGGCCATTTGTGCCCCATCCATGTATTCGTGGGGGAGGAAACAGGTCATATATATTCGCAGCCCGTGCCCGGCAGCACGAAGGGTGAGGCCCATGGGTGCAAAATTCATATGATCACTGTTGCCTGTATAAAGTTGGATAAGCCCCCTTTTAAGGCCCATGTGTTCTCTCCTTGGCTTGGTTTATACCTTGATTAGTACATTGGAGGGATGAGGTCAATGCTTACGCCTCGGATAGTTTGAACATCGAACCGCTCGACTTCGGAGGAAACAGTTGACAGGGAAAAGCATTATCAGATAGAACCGTCTTACTCTTCGCACCTGAACCACTCACTGAATCCCTAGGGAGGTGCTCGTCATGAATGTATCCAAAATCATTAATTCGCACGTTTCCGATTCTCCGGACAAAACGGCGATCATCTTTGGTGAGCAGCAGATTACATACGCGGAGCTTGATCTCATCATCAGTCGTGCGGCTGGCGGCCTATTGAATGCAGGCCTGAAAGAGGGTGATGTCCTTTCAGTTTTTCTCCCAAGCATACCCGAGCTTATCATTGCCTACCTGGCCACCGTGAGAGCCGGCTTGATTGTCAACGTGGTCAACGCCATGTTAAAGGAGCAGGAGGTTGCTTACATTCTCAAGGACTGCCAAACAAGGGCGGTGCTTGTGGATTCAAAGAGACTTCCCATTATTGAAGCGGTTCGTTCCGAGGTCAAATCGCTGGAAGAAATCATCGTTATTGGGGAGGACATTGAAGAAAATCATAGAAGCTACAGCGACCTCATCAAGAAAGGCATCGATGAATTCGAACCCGTGAAGGCCAAGGGCAGTGATATCTGTCATCTGATGTACACTTCGGGGACCACCGGCTGGCCCAAGGGTGTGATGGCCACCCATCTCAATGTATGGCACAATGCGACAGAATTCGGTAAAGTCCATTTCACACCGGAAGACAGGATTATGGTCGCCACGCCCATTTTTCATTGTTGGGGGCTCGTCAATGGAACCTTCGGTATGCTTTCCGCAGGGGGCACGGTCATTACGGTTGAACGCTTTTTCCCCGATCAGGCTTTAAATGATATAGAGCAACTCCGACCAACGGTTTTTCAGGGCGTCCCGCCCATGTATAATGTTTTGCTCAAAGAACCTGATTTGGAGACTCGAACCACCTCTTCCGTAAAGTTCTGTCTTTCCGCAGCCACGAAGATGCCCGAATCCCTTATACGCCAAGTTGAGGAACGGCTGGACTGGCGCTATGCCGAAGCCTGGGGACTCACGGAAGTGTCCTGCGTGGGAACAACTGCAGCCTTTGACAAAACCCGCATAGGTTCCTGTGGAAAGGGTATGGCAGATACCGAGATCAAGGTCATTGATGAAAAAGGCAATTCTATGCCGCCTGGTGAACAGGGGGAGCTTTGTGCGAAGGGTACCTGCGTGACCAATGGTTATCTCAATAAACCAGAGGCCACAAAGGGGGCCTTTGATTCCGAGGGGTGGTTCCATTCAGGCGATGTCGCCTATATTGATGAGGATGGATATGCCTATATCGTAGACCGCAAGAAAGACATGATTAATGTGGGTGGAGAAAAGGTGTTTCCCTCTGAAGTCGAAGATATGATGCTGGTCCATCCGAAGATAAAGGATCTGGTCAT
>CAYWMP010000011.1:36267-59240 GCA_964459445.1 uncultured Desulfobacteraceae bacterium | reverse complement strand
GTTAAATTGGAAAGCGTTGACTGACGTGACTATAAATAGGAAAGTCAGGCTAGACGAATTGCTTTCCTGTTCCTTTTTTCCCCGCCTAAAGGAACATTTTCTCCGGTGGCCTCCTCTCAGGGACATAGTCGCGGGGAATCGATCCCTCATTCCACGCTTTTGATACATATAGATTACAGTAGCAACTTCCGTATTCCTCTACGTCGGGCACCCTGTATATGCAGGGACAGATGACATCTTTGTCCTTTTCCCGGTCACCGCCAAGTAATCGACAGGGACACCCCATATACCCATATCGTTTTTTGTTGATGAGAAGGGCCTCGAGGAGTTCAAAGGTCCTTTGTTTGTCTTCATTGAAATAGTAACCCTTGGGCTCCTGAACCTTCTTCAGCATCTCATAGAGTTTCTCCACTTCTTCCATCATAATCCCAGGGCCTCCTTGATTTCTTCCTCCTTATAACCCACGATAACCTTTTCTCCGATGACGATGGTGGGGAAGGAGCACCGTGGATTGAATTTCTTTACATCCTCCAGGATAGCCCTTCTTTCATCGCCTTCGAGCAAATCAACATCCGTGAACTCATATTTCACGCCGCACTCCCCCAGAAACTTCTTGGTGGATCTGCAATGGCTGCATGTGCTTAGGCTGTACATTGTCACAGAATCATCATCCATTTGGATCTCCTTTCTTTACCGCCTCAAAAATAATCTATTTGCAAAGGTCTCGATCCTTCAAATTTCAAAGGGCAAGGGCCTTCTTATCGAAATGCCTTCCAAATCAATACTCACGTCATATACCAGTACCTCTATACCACGCCCGAATCCCCGTTTCAATTCTCTTCCGTAGGCCGCATCGATGTGATGAGCAGGGCTGAAGCCTTTTGCGTCCATGCGCTGTACAAGATAAAACATGATCGCCCGATTTCCCCCCTGAATTTCTCTGTCTAGTTCCACAAGGTGTTTGAGTCCCCTGGTGGTGACCGCATCCGGGAAATAGGCGATTTTGCCCTCAACTTGAGTACAGTTTTTGACTTCCACAAAACACTTCTCATCGCTCCTCTCGAGAAGGAGATCAATGCGCGAGTTCCTGCCGTACTCGACCTCGGAACGAATCGATGCGTAACCGGTTAATTCTTTGATCTTTCCCAACCTTATCGACGTTTTCACCAGTATATTCGGGATCATGGTATTGATGCCCACTAGAGATGTCGGCATTTCTATCATCTCCCACGTGTATTTCAGTTTCCTCGTGGATTTGTTATGACGGGAGAGGAACACGGGCATTCCGGGTTTAGAACAGGTTTTCATACTCCCGGTATTGGGGCAAAGGGCGGTCACAACATGCCCGTTCCGCAGTTTCACATCGGCCTTGAAGCGTTGATAGCGTTCAATCAACGTCCCTTTGATTAGCCTGGGCCAGATAATATCGTGCATCGGAATTTACCTCTGGAAATGATCGAAGCTTATTCGGGCTTGCGAGGTTTGTACAGATTTTTTGCTTTCTTTGCTAAGGAGGCAGTTTCAAAACTCTCATGTATGCGGGCATGGTTTTTGAAGAGGATATGAATGATATCAGATGGTGAAGGTATGCCGACAGAAAAGAAGCGATTATCCAAAAACAGTCCGACAACCCAATGCCATGCATGCAGGCACTATTATGTGACTTGGGACAAGCAGTTCCCCCACGGGTGTAAAGCAATGGGGTTTAAAAGCAAAACACTTCCAGCCTTCATGGTCCGGAATGCTTCTGGAATCAATTGTCTATTATTTGGTGAAAAAACGCCTAGGGAAAGGCGATGAGGGCAAACCGACGGGGTGGTGTGTAATGGGTTTGACTAACATTAGCCTTAAGAATGAACAATTTTTCTCCTGCCGTTCCCGTCCCTAATCCAGGCCTTCAGGCTTTCCCTTTCAAACCGCCATTTGTTGAGGATCTTTTTTCCTGGGATCTTCCCTTCTTTGGCCAGTTTGTAAAGGGACCTCCTTCCAATCTGTAGGTAGGCGGCAGCTTCCTCTATAGTCAGTATTTCCTTTTCCATAAAATCCTTTCCTCTGCCTTTTCGATCTAACTCCTGTCTTTATTCCCCCATTTTTAAGCATTTTTTGTGCCAATCCTCCGAAAAATCGTCTAAATCCTTTGATTCATTAATAATATTGGCAATTTTTGGGTTCTATTCTAAAAGGTGTAACCCGCTCTGTGGTAAGAAATATCGGCAAATGCTACCGAAATCCTGCTTGGCCACGCGCTGATTCAGGCTTTTGGAGAGATGCTTGACGGTGTGTCAAATGGATGACTACGAACAAAAATCCGAGTAGATTTATGGAAAAAGCACTGACTTGCGCTCATGGCAAGATTTGGGTCAAGTTGATTTACCAATATGCTGTCTGACAACTTGACCGCAAAAGGCTGCCTGAAAATGCTCATCCCGCCGCTGGCGGGACGAAATCCCGAGGAATGAGGCGTACATAGAAGTACGTCGCAGTGACCAGCCTTCGCCTGAGGCTACGGCGCGGCAGGCGAGGGATGAGGGTAACGCAGCCCTTCGGCTTTGCTCAGGGCCGTGAGCCCTTCGAACGGCAGATGGGCGTTTTCAGACAGACTTATGGCTAGATTTCTTTTAATGGGTCTTTAATCACATAAAGAAGCATGAATGCTTTTTCAAGCTTCTTGATCATCCTCCGAAGTTTGTCTTCTGAAATTTTTCCGATTCTTATGAAAGTGTGCCTGTATCCCTCATCGGCCGTATCCTGCGTACTAAGTATACTGACGATCTGCCCGTCGTATTCTCTGATTACATCGGCAACTTCCTTGATGGAACCCCCACGATCCTCCAGATTGAAGGCAAATTGGACGCCGCCCTGATAGATGCCGGTAATTGAAATCAGCACCCTGAACACATCGCCTTTGGCTATAATTCCAACGAGGTCCCCCTTTTCAGTGACAACAGGCATCCCGGTGATTTTATGCTCAAGCATCTTTACTGCTGCAACTTCCATGGTCTGATCCGGCCTGATGGTAATTGGATTGGGATCCAGGATGTCCTTGGCTTTTGTTTCTGCGAGTAAATGATGGAGCTCATGCACCTTGAGCGTCGTAGACTTGGATGGTGAAGCCTCTTGAACATCCAGATCTGTAATCATACCCACCAGTTTTTTCCCGCGGGTGACGGGGATATGACTGATGCCGTAATCCTTGAGAAGTTTGGCAATCCTTATGATGGATGTTGCCTCATCCACCGTTACCACATCCGGACTCATCCAATTTTGAACCTGCATAGTGATGATCTCCTAATCACATTGTGAACTTCTCTGTTTTGGCTATGACTCCTTTTATTTATTCTATTGCCCTGCTTCTATCAACGGATTTTTTCTGATGTATTGACCGAATATCTTCGAAAATCTATTATCTTCCTATGCCCACTACTCCTGATCCCATCGAATCCATCCTGGGGCCGGACGGTCGGCTTGCCCGATGCCTTCCCGATTTTGAGTACCGGCCTTCCCAAATCCGTATGGCCAAACTTATCCAAGATGCCATACAACAAAAGAGGCCTTCCGTCATAGAAGCAGGCACGGGAACGGGGAAAACCCTTGGTTACCTTGTCCCTCTCTCGATAAGTGAAAAGAAATGCGTCATATCCACCGGGACCAAGAATCTTCAAGAACAGATATTCTTTAAAGATCTTCCTCTTCTGGAGAAGGCGTCAGGCAAAAAGATAGATGCCATACTCATGAAGGGAAGAACGAACTATCTCTGTTTGCACAGATACCGGCAATATTTCTCAAGTCCGACCCTCTTAAGACCTGACCAGAATAGGGTCAAGAAAGGAATTGAAGAATGGTTGAGAATGACTGATTTTGCGGATCGCGCAGAGCTCTCCTGGCTTCCCGACAACGATCCCCTTTGGGAGGACCTTTCTTCTACATCAGACCAATGCCTGGGCACGAGGTGCCTGCATTGGGATGACTGCTATCTCAATGAACTTCGAAGGAGTGCGACCCGAAGCCGATTGATAATCGTTAACCACCACCTGTTCTTTGCGGATCTAAAAGTCAAGGAGGGAGGATTCGGGGAGATCATCCCACGGTTTCAAACCATCGTCTTTGATGAAGCCCACGCCATTGAAGAAATAGCGACCACCTACTTTGGTGAAAGCGTCAGCAACAAACAATTATTGGAACTTGCCACGGATTTATCGAAGGCGAATCATGGACTGGGCCGGGCAAAGAGAAGAAAAATAGAGGGTTACCTCGATTTCATCAGAACCGGCGTTGAGCATCTTTGGGATTTTTTCATGAGCGCACCTGAAAAAGGGCGACTTGATGATGAAACCCTTAGGACAATCCATCGGGGGCCGGCACGCAATATTCGGCAGGGATTGGAATCCATCCGGGATGCAACTGAACTGAAGGCTTTGGAGGAACCTGACCTTCAAGCTTTCATGAACAGGGCCAAAGAATTAAATGAACGGTTCGAAAGGGTCTTAACTTATGAGGATTCCAATTGGTTTAACTGGTACGAGAAAAGAAAAAGGAGTGTTATTCTTTATGCCTCTCCTCTGGATGTTTCTGAAATTATGGATCAACAACTTTATCAAAATATAGGGTCCGTAATCTTTACCTCCGCCACCCTCTCGACCAACGGTAATTTTGACTATTTCAGATCAAGATTGGGAATTCCTTCCGAGGCCCATGACGGTATTTGTCCTTCCCACTTCGATTTTGAAAACCAAACCCTGATGTATATTCCAAAGGATCTCCCAACGCCCAATGATTCGATGTTCACCGCCAGGATCACAGCGCGCATTTCTGAGATCATAGTGAAAACAAAGGGGAGGGCTCTGGTGTTGTTCACAAGTTATTACAATCTCAACACTGTCTATCAAGAACTTGTCGATGCCACACCATACAGGATTTACAAGCAAGGGGACGCCCCGAAGTCCCTGTTGCTGGATCGTTTCAGGAAGGAAACCGATTCCGTGCTTATGGCCACCGGATCTTTTTGGCAAGGCGTCGATGTTCCAGGTGAATCCCTTAGCTGCCTTATTATTGACAAGCTCCCCTTTGATTCTCCAGGCGATCCCCTGGTGGCAGGCCGTATTGAATCCATCCGTGAGAGGAGAGGAAATCCCTTCATGGAGTACCAGCTTCCTTCAGCGATTATATCTCTAAAGCAGGGATTGGGCAGACTCATTAGAAATGCCTCGGACCGTGGAATACTCTCGATCCTGGACACCAGAATCCTAAACAGCAGATATGGCCGATTCTTTTTTGACAGCCTCCCGAACATACCGATAACCCATGAACTCTCGGATATCGAAAATTTCTTTTAATCATACACTTTAAAATTTCCTAATGGTTTGGTCCTTTGGAAATAGACCGCTACCAGCTGAAAGCGGGTAGATTTGCAGTATGACTGAACACCCTTTGCTTTGAAGCGCAGAATATCGAAGTGAAAGACTTTGGTTTTTCTTTCCAAAACTTCTTCAGTTCGAAATTTCTTGTTCGATATTCGATATTCAAATCTAAAGACCTTTAAAGCGTTCGCTTGAAATGGAAAGTTTTGGAACCTAGCGAATGGAAAACAAATCCACTCTCAAGGAGAAAACCCTCATGCCCCCTAGTCCTTGGAAAATATTATCCAGCAAAAATGATAGATCGTTCCAGATCTTCAATCTCCGCATTGATCGCGCTTGTTCTCCCAGAACGAATAGGCCCCACGACTTCTACATCCTTGAATCGGAAGATTGGGTGAATGTCATTCCCCTGACCCCGGATAACCAGGTCGTGCTCGTCCGCCAATACCGGCATGGCATCCGAGAAGTGACCCTAGAAATTCCCGGCGGGCTTGTAGAATCCAACGATTCCCCGGAAGACGCCGGCAAACGTGAATTGCGTGAGGAGACCGGTTATCAGGAATCGGATCTGATCAAACTCGGGCATGTAAACCCTAATCCAGCCTTTTTAGACAACCGTTGTTATACCTATGTGGCAAAGGATGTCTTTAGGGTAAGGGGGCAGGAGCAGGATGAAAAGGAGGACATTGAAGTTCTTCTCAGACCCTTGGAAGAAATCCCTCGTCTCATTTCGGAGGGCGATATCACCCACTCCCTGGTCTTGGCGGCATTCTACCGATTCTACATGGAGTATCTTCCCGGCATGCGCAAACAGGGAAGATAGTTTGTTTGAAGATTCAAAATACCGGTGTTATAAAAGGTTTTGTGAAATCGCCTCAAATGATGCGTTGAATAGGAGTAAGGCATGAAAGTCATCCACGGATTTAATCAAACGAGAGAGCAGGTCATCTCCGAACTCAAGACCAGGGCACTACTTTTTGTTCATGAAAAAACGGGCGCCGAGTTGTTGTCACTCATTAATGATGATGAAAATAAAGTTTTTGGCATCGCTTTCCGCACACCCCCCTCGGATTCTACAGGCATTGCCCACATCCTGGAGCACTCCGTGCTTTGCGGATCTCGAAAATACCCCGTTAAAGAGCCCTTTGTGGAACTCCTAAAGGGTTCCCTTCAAACCTTCCTTAACGCCATGACCTATCCGGATAAAACCTGCTATCCCATAGCAAGCCAAAACGTTCAAGATTTCTATAACCTGGTCGATGTCTATCTGGACGCGGTGTTCTACCCGCGAATCACCCCCTTTATTCTTCAACAGGAGGGATGGCATTATGAACTCACCAAACCTGGGGAGCCCATTATTTTTAAAGGGGTTGTCTTCAATGAAATGAAAGGCGCCTATTCTTCCCCAGACTCCCTGCTGGCCGAATATTCTCAGCAATCCCTCTTTCCGGATAACACTTATGGCTTTGACTCGGGAGGGCATCCCAGAGAAATCCCGAACCTCACCTTTGAGCAGTTCCAGGAGTTTCACGGGAAATACTATCATCCCACCAATGCCCGTCTTTACTTCTATGGCAACGATGATCCTGAAGAACGCCTGCGATTAGCGAATGAATACCTCAAGACATTTGATCGGATTGATATTGACTCTTCAGTTTCCATACAACCACCCTTTGAGGAACCCAGGCGCGTCACCAAAGTCTATGCCGCAGGGGGCGAAGAGGGGGATGCACAAAAGGGAATGATAACCTTGAATTGGGTGCTTGATGAAACTAAGAAAATAGAACGCAATCTTTCGTTTCATATGTTGGAGTATATCCTGCTCGGAATGCCGGGATCACCCTTGCGCAAGGCCTTGATTGAATCGAACTATGGCGAGGATCTTGCTGGAGGCGGACTGGGGACCGACCTTCAACAAATGGTTTTTTCAACCGGACTCAAAGGCATCGATCCCGATGACGCCGAAAAGGTGGAAGGCCTCATACTCGATACATTATCCACTCTCTCTCAGAAAGGAATTGACCCACGGACTATTGAGGCCGCCTTGAACACCATCGAATTCAGTATGCGGGAGAACAATACGGGGAGATACCCGAGGGGTTTGGCCCTTATGCTGAGAGCATTAACCACCTGGCTTTATGACGGGGATCCCCTGGCACTGGTCGCCTTTGAAAATCCATTAGATGCCATCAAATCGCACATCGCAAAAAATAAATCCTATTTTGAAGGGTTAATTGACGCCCATCTATTAAATAATCCCCATAGGGTTTTCCTTCTCCTCAAACCCGACCCCGGATTGTCAAAAATGGAAGAAGCCGAGGAAAGGGAAAGATTGGATAATGCCCGTGAGGCGATGACAAAAGAAGACCTTGAGGACATCATTGCTGCGACGGATAAGCTCAAAAAAATACAAGAAACCCCCGAGGAACCCGAGGCGTTGGCGACCATACCGATCTTAAAACGCAAAGACCTTGAAAAGAATAACAGGTTGATACCCCTGGATCTGTCAAAAGACGGCGACACACATCTCCTTTACCATGACCTATTTACCAACGGTATCGTATATCTGGACGTTGGTTTTAACATCCATGCCTTACCGCAAAGGTACCTGCCCTTTGTACGGCTTTTTGGTAGGGCCCTCCTTGAAATGGGGACTGAAGAGGAGGACTATGTCACCCTGACTCAACGCATCAGCGGAAAGACCGGGGGGATTCATCCTTCCGTCTTCGGCTCTGCGACAAAGAATACTGAAGAGAGTGCGGTCTGGTTATTTATGAGGGGCAAAGCCATGCTGCCCCAATCGCAGGAACTGTTAAATATCCTCCATGATGTCTTACTTAAGGTACAATTGGACAATAAAGAGCGATTTCGACAGATCGTCCTGGAGGCCAAGGCCAGACAGGAGCAGATGCTCGTTCCAGCCGGGCACCAAATCGTCAAACTCAGACTTCGCGCCCATTTTAATGAAGCCGATTGGGCCCTGGAACAGATAGAAGGCATATCCAATCTGTTTTTCCTGCGCAAGCTCGCAAAAGCGGTTGATGAGGATTGGCCGGGGGTGCTTGCAGAACTTGAAGAAATTCGGCGCATTCTTGTCACCCGGAATAATATGCTCATCAATGTCACCGTGGAGGAGGAGGGCTGGTCAAAATTTCAACCCCAGGCCAAAGATTTCCTTTCCGCACTGCCTGTTTCGGAGATTACCATGGCCTCCTGGGAACCCGAAATTTTCGATGAGTACGAAGGGATGACGATTCCTGCACAGGTCAACTATGTTGGAAAGGCCGTCAACCTCTATAACTTGGGCTACAAGTTTCATGGTTCAGCCCATGTGATCTGCCGTTATATCCGGAATTCATGGCTTTGGGACAGGGTGAGGGTTCAAGGTGGTGCTTACGGGGCATTCTCCCTGTTCGATCGTCTGTCGGGAATTTTGTCTTTTGTGTCCTATCGGGATCCGAATCTCCTTCAAACCCTTGAGGCCTTTGATCAATCCGCGACATTTCTCAGAGATCTCAAACTCAGCGATGACGAACTCACAAAGTCGATTGTTGGGACTATCGGGGATATCGATCAATATAGATTGCCGGATGCCAAGGGCTTTGTCTCAATGGTGCGGCATCTCTCCGGTGAGACGGACCAGGAACGCCAGATCATGAGGGAGGAGGTTCTGGGTTCGACTGATTCGGAGTTTCGGTCCTTTTCCGGGATATTGGAAAAGGTCAAGGAGAAAGGGCTGGTCAAGGTGCTCGGATCAGAAAGCGCTATCCAAGGGGCTATTGATGATCGTCCCGGTTGGTTGAATCTGCTGAAAGTACTTTGATCTAATTATTTTAGTAGGCAATATGTGAAAATAGGATAAGAGGTTATCGAGACATGGAAGGCGCCTTCAGGGAAATTTTGAAACAGCTATCCGATCAATCGCCGGTATTAACCGCAGCCATCAATGTAGCGGCTATTCTCATAACCGCAATATTGGCCTGGTGGGTCTTTAACATCATTTTAAAAAGACTTGAAAAGAGGTACGAAGACCGAACCTTTTTCCAAAAGAATGATAAATTCTTCCGCCTGTTAAGGAAAGCCGGTCATTATACGATCTCTATTATTGCCGGGCTCGCGTTGATAAACCTGATCCATCTCCCTATTGTGGAGCGAATCTTCCTTGGCTTCATGATTATGCTCCTTGCCTCCTTTACCAATAGCATCGCGCGAAATGCACTTCCCTATATCGAGCAAAAGCTCGCAACCAAAACCAAGAGCAAAGTCGATGATGTTATCATTGATCTTCTCAAAAAATTTGCAAGCATTATCATCTTCCTTATAGCCGCCATCCTTGTCCTCGATGTCCTGGGTGTAAACATCATGCCTTTTATTGCTGGTGCGGGTGTTGTGGGCATTGCCGTGGGTTTTGCGGCCAAAGACACCCTTTCGAATCTCATCGCCGGCATTCTACTCATTATAGATCGTCCCTTTGAAGTAGGAGACCGAATTGAGGTCTGGTCCGCGCCGGTAAATGCTGCCACCTGGGGCGATGTTACTGATGTCGGTCTCAGGGCTACAAAGATCCGGACCACGGACAATATTGTCATCGTTATCCCGAATAACGAGATTATGAAAAGGGACATCATAAATTACACCACCGTATCGAAGGAGATACGGGTTCGAATACCCATTGGCATAGCCTATGATGCAGATGTGGAAAGGGCCAAGGAAATCATTAAGCGGGTCAGTCTGGAATTGGATTGGGTTATGCGTGAACCACCGCCTAAAGTGGTGGTGAAAAATTTTGGGGATTCCGCCGTGAACCTTGAAGCAAGAATTTGGATTAGCAGACCCAGGAAACGAATGGATACCATCTCACACATCACCGACCAGGTGAAGCAAGCCTTTCATGATAAAGGGATCGAGATCCCCTACCCGAAGCGGGACATCTATATAAAGCGGGAAACCTCTCAAAGCCCATGATGTTGCGAGTAATGAATACGGCATTCGCGTTCATAACCTCGAACCACGCGTTTTCCTTTCATGGGTCCCTGGTGTTCCGTAACCACGGTGACCTGATTTTCGTGGCCGTCCTTTTCAAAGTAGATCACGACCCAATCCCTTGTTCTCCCTAATTCATGGGCGCGAGCCGTGTTGGAAAAAAGCGCCGTAAAGTGCCACCCTTCCATCTCAGTGTGGAGTATGGGAAGGGATGCTTTACCGTGGGGATTAAACCGGCGGGGGGTGATTGTCTTGAGATTCCCCGCATTCACCTTTTGCCGATAGGTCCTGTCCACTTCAAGGACGGTCTCAATTGAAGGACAATCGAGAAAACCGAGTTTAACCTGCCCCTGATGAGATCTATCACCCCCTCCGTAAAGCCTGGCCCGACGTCTGGAGGAACGAATCAAAATGCCGGCAAGGGAATCACGGAGACCACTGATACGGCGATCTCCCAACCCCGATACCTTCTCCAACCGCCCGTCATGGGCAGCCAGTTCCAGCTCCTCAAGAGTTTCAATATGAAGCGCCGCATGGATGCGGTGGGCCAATTCTTCGCCGATACCGGGTATGGTTGTAAACAGATCCTCAGGAGATACCTGCCCTTCGAGCCTCTCCAGCATGATAAGTCGACCCGTGTGCACAAATTCTCTGATTGATCCCGCAATACCTTTGCCAATGCCAGGCAGGTCCTCCAAATTTGTTTCGTCCTTCCCATCGGCAATCTCGGCAATCCCTCGTTCTGAGCGTTCAACGACCTTCGCAGAGCGACGATAGGCACGAATACGGTAAGGATTTGCCCCTTGAGCCTCCAGCAGATCAGCCACGCGCCCCAGCACATCGGAGATGTCTTCATTTGTGGGTCTATTTAACATCCATCTACCTGAACCTTCACCTGCCCTATTTCTGCCGAGTTTATCCGCCTTGCTTCCGGCAGGTTAACCCGGCCCGGCGAACTGAACCAGGGTCCTCACGATATCAATTCTTCAATTTGTTTTCTGAATGTGTTCGCTCCCCCCCGAGCAGGGTGTCTCACCGGATAACAGGGGACATCCAATTTATCCAATCTTTCCGCTGCGACCTTTCCCATGGCAATGATTTTCGAATCCGGAAATAGCCCCATAAAATGATGCAGGATATGGGAGGATTCGGTCATTTCTCTGGTGCTGGGTTTTCTGTTGCTCAGCATCCCCTTGGATGGATCAAAAGGGTGCCACGGGAAGGCATTCCAGAGCACAAAATCCGTGGACTTTCGAGTTGAATTCATGAGGGCTTGCCATACAATTGTCGCCGTCGGTTCTGAAAAGCCCTTTGGCCTCACATCGGTTCGACTGGTTCGTTTGGGTGCACGATTAGGCAAGACATGTTCAGGATATATTCCCCGCTCTTTCATATGACCTAGGAGGATGCGTTCGCACGTCATGGCCATACCGGTGAAATGGCCCCCTTGATAGCCTACGGCTTCACCGATGATAACGTAGGTGGCTTTCCCTATTCTACTTTCAAGATAATGCTTTAGATGTCCTTTTCTGATGGTGTGTGAGTTCGAATTCTGGTCATGGATTTCGTCAACATCCGCCCATGGGTTAAAGACACCTTTAATGAAGGGCGATTCCCCTATCAAAGAAAGAAACTGCGATAGTTCTTTCTTTTTGCCGGCTATTGCATTTTGATTCTGTTTCAAACCAGTTTCTCCAGGTCGATAATTTGGGCATCAAGATCGTTTCCGTTCAAGAGAATAAACGCCACCGTTATGGGCAGTTTAAAACGACGAGGCCCTGCACTGCCCGGATTGAGATATAATACACCCTTGGCCCTTTTCATGGACGGCCGGTGGGAATGACCGCTGATTACCACGCTAAAACCGGCCGCACCTGAATCCAGGTCGATCAGGTTGACATCGTGAAGGATATAAAGGGTTACATCACCTATTTCTAAGACCTCTTCCGTGACCAGTGTTGGTGAATTTTCATTTCCTTTATGGACTTCATTTCAATCGAAAATTTCCTTTTGTGAAAAACCTGTAGAGTTTGTTGCATATGATGACAAGCAGGTTACTGAGCACGATTAATGAGAAGCACCCGAATAGGATCACTCCCATCCAGAAACAGATCAAAAACGCTGATTCATAACCCAAAAGGCGTCCGAAAATGATGCCCAAAACGAAAATGACAAACTCGCTCAGTAGAAGGACAAAAGCGAGCAGTTTGAAATGATCTCGGGTTGGGTTTCGTTCTTTTTCCAATTCAGTTCCTTATGCTAGGCACATATACACAGAGATTCAAGGGTTCTGGGTTGGTGAATCATCCGGCTCAATAAATGCTCTCCCCTGTGTAATTTTCCCCGCTTTGAAACGACATTACATTTACACCTGCTTGTATTTTGAAAGGGCATTCTTGACTTAAGTCAAGGCATTACTAGTTTGATTTAAGGAAACTAAATAGAAGTCAAGTATTCCCACAGGGTAAATTAAAGGGATATCCAGTGGAAAAGATCAGAAAAGCCCTTCTAAACCGGTTGTTGAAAATAGGAATTGATCCGAACCTTATTCCTGGATTCATCCGGCTTACAGCGGATGCATTGACGGGCGCCCATTACCAGGATCTGGATGAGGTCAACAAACGCCTACATTTTTTGGGCTGGAATGATCTTGAATTGGATTATCACACACTTCAACTGATCATAGCAAACCTTGAGTACGGTGGTTTTTCCGCTTCGGAAGCCGGAACAGATTTCTCGATTAAGCGCGGTTCAAACCCGCAAAGCAGCGCGAAGGCGCAGGCCCAATTGGCCAGTTAGGGGGGTAACGCTATGAACGTCGACAGAAAACCTATCAACAAGAAAGGTGAAAGAAATGCCCTCTGCCCGCACTACAGCAATTGTTTAGATGATGCCGTCGCAAAATGCTGGGAATTTTGGGATTGTTGTGATTGTGAGTTTAAGCAGTGCAGGGATCCAAGCATCGGCTTTCAACGGGCTGCAAATGATTGCATGCCCTACTATGACCTCCCTGTGGAAATCTACGAAAAAGTGTGTTAATGGCTCGCCTTTGAAACTTTTTTTTGGGGCCGCAGAGTAAAAAAGTTTTTCAAACCGTTTCAGATTTGGACGCTGCTGTCACGGTATTAGACAAAAATACCCCTACCTATTTCTATTCTTCAAAAAACCTTGATTGACCCAATAAACGATTTCTATCCGCTTGAATGAACCTATTGCGAGACGTTTTGAAAATGCCTCTATTGATTGGTTTTGTAGGCGGGTCGGCACGAAAAAGCGGTTGACATGGATCAGTACAAAAGTTATAACAATAATACTTTTATTTCAAAAGTTTAGGTATGAAATCATGACAACCTATCCCCAAAACGTGGTCATTGAAGAACAGGGACTGCGTGACGGATTCCAGAGTGAAAAAAGGCTAGTTCCGACGGAAAGGAAACGCGAACTCATCCAGACACTTGTCGATGCCGGCCTCAAGCGCATTCAAATCACCTCTTTTGTTCATCCCAAACTGGTCCCCCAAATGGCCGACGCCGATGAGTTATGTGCCGGTTTACCCCAAGCCGAAGGCGTGGTTTACAGCGGCCTTGTTTTAAACGCCAAAGGTATTGAGAGGGCGGTAAAAGCAGGTTTAAAGCATGTTGCTGCCTCGATATCCGCCAGCGATACCCATAGTCGCAAAAACGCCAATGCCTCCTTGGAAGAGGCACGCAAGGGCTTTGCTAAGATGGTCAGAATCGGAAAAGAAAACAGCTTGGCGATTCGGGGCGGTCTTCAGTGTGTGTTTGGTTGTCGATTCGAAGGGGGAATCGATCCAGAAGTTGTTTTGGATTTGGCCAAAGAACAACTCGATATGGGAATCGAAGAGATCGCCTTGGCGGATTCTACCGGGATGGCAAATCCTATCTCCATTCAGGAGATTGGGGGAAAAGTGGTCGACCTCGCCGAAGGTATCCCTGTTTGCCTCCACCTGCACGATACGGAGGGGAAAGGATTGGCCAATGCCCTGGCCGCAATGCAGGTCGGCATCTCTCACTTCGATACCGCCTTTGGCGGCATGGGAGGCTGCCCCTTTATTAAAGGGGCTTCCGGGAATATTTCAACGGAAGATTTGGCCTTTATGGCAAAACAAATGGGCATTGAAACAGGCGTGGATGTGGACAAGGTAGCCGCTATTAGTAGATCCCTGGAGGCGTTTTTTGATAAACGATTTTCAGGGAAAATGCACCGGGTTCTGGAAAGAGAGGACATTAAAACGATACGGTGAGTTATCACGCGCCGGTACATGGGTATCTAAGGCGACTTTCATTTTTTTCGATCTCTTCAAGCGACGGGATTGAATCGGCGCAGGAATCAGAGAGGATGATCCGGTGGTCCACACCAAATTACCCGACATTCTGGAACGGTTCCAGGTAGACGACGCCGTTATCATTTTCGGAGAAAAAACCAGACAATAATCCTTTGATCCAACACACGGAAAGCCTTATTGCGGGAAAAACCCTGATGGTTACTTTTTGTGTATCAGCAAGTACAATGTAATTTGGTTTACTAATGATGTCAGTACCTCGATCGGTGTGCTTTTGGAGGTGCCGCCACTGGAAACGGGATTTGTTCCTATGTCGAGCTCAGCCGAATATGATCAAATGAACTCACCTGTGCGAAAAACCGATATCATGTTTTTCTTTTGCCCCTATTCAGGGAATCCCCCGCCACACCGGTTTGACATCAACATCGGAGTTGCCTACCTCGCCGGCTATTTGCAAAAACAGGGGCTTAATACCGCCTTCTATTTTGGAAGGTATGACAATGACCCGGTATTCGGCCAGATGTTGGAATACATCGCAAGGATGAAGCCTCGAAGCGTCGGATTCACGGTGTATGGATCCAACCTGCCAGAGACAATCGCGCTCTCAAAGGCGATTAAGAGTGCTCATCCTGAAATGCCGATCATCTGGGGAGGTCCTGAGATTCGTTATAAGCCGGAACAGATTGCTTCCAAGTATCAGGGGGTGGTTGATTTTTGTATTGCCGGTGAAGGCGAAAAGCCTCTGACACACCTTTTGACCTCCAATACCTTCTTGTCGGAGAAATTGCTGGCAGGCATCCCTGGGATCAGCTTTCGCAACCCCTCCACTGGCCGAATCCTTAGCACGCCTCCGGGTAGTACAATCCTAAGGGATAATCACAAAGGCCGGAACGCCCAAAATGCATTGGATATCTATCCTTCCCCCTATTTGGAAGGCATTATTCCTGAAGACTACTTCCGCGACAAGACGGTGGTGAGTATCTTCACTTCACGCGGATGTCCGTTCAAATGTGTTTACTGCCAATTCAGCGCGCTGAACGAACACAGGGTCCATTTTCATTCGGTTGATCGCGTGATGGCCGAGATTGAATGGATTCATGGAAAAGTGCTCAAATTTCACCCTGATAAAGAAGAAGTCTATATTATGATATTTGACGAAGCGTTGACCCTCTCGCGCAAGCGCATCCAGGACTTATGCGAGCGCCTGATCGATAAGCATTTTGAACCGCCGGTAAAACTGTGGATTGACACCCGAGCCGACTATGTCGATGAGGCGTTAGTGAAACTGCTCAAAAAGTCCGGAGCAAAAAAGATAAACTTCGGGCTCGAGTCGGCGGTACCGCAGGTCTTAAAGCAAGTCGGCAAAGTGTCAGCCCACCGCAACCACCCGGCCAGCGGAGTTAAGGGAGAAAGCCGTTTTCTCCGGCGCGTTCAAAAGGCGGTGAAGTGGAGTAAGGAAGAGGGGTTGTATACTACGGTGAGTATAATTGTGGGCCTGCCCACCGAGACCATGGAAGATGCCCGGCAGACGTTACAGTTTGTAAAGGATTTGGATGTTGACCTCTACTATCATAATTTTCTTAATGTGCTGGAGGGCACGGCATTGGCGAAAAAGGCCAAGGGGCTTGGTTATGAGTGGAATCGCTTTCCCACAGGCTACATGGGCAAATACGGGCATCGCCACACAAATGCCCCTATTCCAACCCGATCATTGGCCCCCTTAAAGAATGCCATGGTATTTCAGCGGGATCGGAATCGTTTCGGGGTTTTGTTGAGGGGGTGGAATTATGACTTTAAATGCCGTCATCAATCCCACAACGGCCCGCGTTACAAACCCTTTGCATTGCAATTGGCAACCGATTCACTGGACCAAGATTTCAAATTGCATTTTCTGCCCCAATATGCCGGGCTGTCTACCACCATTTTTTGCCAGGAAGATGCTTCTTTTTCCGAAGAAGCTCTAGTCGATCTTTTTGCTCGTGTGCCCCTGAAGAACGGACGATTATATAGAATGCCGAATCTGGATCGCTCCCTGACAAGAATCAGGGGTATTGAAGAGGCGGACCAAAGCACGCCTTACTATATTCCTTATAAATATTTGGCGGAGTTTAATGTACCGGATGATGGGCGCCGCGTTTTCGTGACCATAAGCGATGATGAAGATTTTGAGTGCCTGGTTCGATTCGTACGGGACTATAAGTCTGCTCACAAACTGACCTTATCCTTTGAACAGGCCGAATTACTTCATTTTGACCTTTTTGAATCCTGTCGATGGTTCCGCTGGTTTGACCGCTCCTGTCCGGCGGCCTGGCTTACTCACATTTACAGCGACAAGCATCAGGGATTACATCCATGCTTGCATTTTGCGTCCATTGGCTCAGTAAAGGAAAAGATCCCCCATGAAGTATTTCATGAGCGAATTTTGGCGTTTGTGCGGAAGAAAACGGAAGAACGCGGTTGCTCAAGCTGTCCAATAGACAGTAAATGCCCGCAATGTGTTACCCCATATCCTTTGACCGACGCAGAATACTGCAAATTCCAGTTGGATTATTTAGCCTAAATAAAAAGAAATCCCAGTGCGGTCATGAATCATTTCATCTTTCACTTCCCGGATCCATGACCTCGTTCACAGGGATATAGGCGAAGCGGATTATGCTGTTCTTCCTGAGCGGTGTGAGGGTTTTTGGCGATACCTGTCCAAAAATCCGATCCAGTGCACGTTCAGGGTGATGGCACTGAATTCCTCCTCCACCCTCCCCTTCAGGATATAGGGACGCATCGTGCTCAGCATGTGGCAGTACCTGTTATATATCTTGGGGAAAAGGACCGTTTCATACATGGCGGTGGTGTCCTCAAAGGACACGAACTTCATGGTATCGCCCTTCTGGGTATGCACCGTCTTGCTCGTGATTATCCAACCGATGGTGGTCACCTTTTTCCCGACCCAAGAGGGAAGATCCCGGGCCTTCACATAATCAATGCCTTTCAAAACACTGGGATAGCGATCAAGGGGATGGATCGAAAGAAAAAATCCCAAGGTCTCGACTTCGTGCTTCAGCATGGTTTTCCTTGAGTATGGGGCACTGGAGGGCCTCTCTTTTTTCCTGCCCCTGCCACCGGCTCGACTAGGGCCCCCTCGACGTCCTCGAGTCGAAGGCTTATCGTGGACAAGGGAGGGCAAAAATGAGGCATGCTGTAAACTGAGCTGTTGGGGGAGATGGGCACGCACAGAGGCGGTGTCTTTCCCAAAAAACCGAAGGGCCTCCCACATAAGGGAAGGGCGGGTTGAGCGATAGGCGATACTGTCGAAACAGCCCGCCTTGACCAGGACCCTGACATCCTGAAGATGCACCGAAGGCCCCGTTCGATCCAGAAAATCTCCAAGGGATGTGAACGGGCCGTTCTTGGTGCGCTCATGGACTATGGTCTCCCGGGCCTCCCGGGACACATCCCTTAACTGCATAAGACCGATCCGAATCTCCTTATCCTTTCCCGTGTATTTGATTTCGCTTCGGTTGATGTCCGGCGGCAGGATCACGAGTCCCATCCGCCTGGATTCCGACAGATAACCGAATGTGGAATAGTACCCGCCGCTGTTGGAAATAACCGATGCCATAAACTCGGCCGGATAATGGGTCCTGAGATAGGCGGATTTGTAGGCCACCAGCGTGTAACTGGCCGAGTGGGGTTTGCAGAAGCTGTAACCGTCAAACCCCATGATCATTTGCCAGACGTCCTCGATCACTTTCGGGGTGACGCCCCTTTCACCGGCCCCCTTGACGAATAGGGAATGGAAATCGCGAAGTTTCTTGTGTTTGTGTTTCTTGTTGACCACCTTGCGAAGGGCATCGGCCTCCGCAGGATCAAACCCGGCGAGGTGTATGGCCGCCTGACTCATCTGTTCCTGAAAAACCATGACGCCCAAGGTCTCTTCCAGGGCCGGTTTCAAATTGGGATGGGCCGCTTCCCAGGGCTCGCCGTGCAGCCTGGACACCCAGGTGCTGATGCTCCTGTTCGAGGCCGGCCTGATGATGGAGGTCACCACCACATTAAGATGAAAGTGATCCCGCCGGAGGTACTCCTCAAACGTCAATCCGGATTGGACCTTTTTTAGGACCTGCCTCGTGGCCGGACTCTCAAAGTAAAACACGCCAAAGGTATTGCCGCAATAGAAGACCTCTACAGTCTTGGGGTCATGGATGGGATTCCAGGTTGCGTAATCAATCCGTCGTCCATAATTCTTCTCGACCAGGGCAAGGGCATCGCGGATAACGGCCAGGCTGCGATTGCCCAAAATGTCTATTTTGACGAGCCCTGAGTCCTCCACCGAGTCTTTTTCCCATTGAAGCACCTGCATGCCGTTTGCGGAAATCTCCACCGGGCAGTATCGTCGCACTTCATCGGGCACAACCACCAGCCCCCCACAGTGGACGGAGAGGTGATTGAGGTGTTTTTCAAGCTGGGCTGCAGCATTTATGATTTCATCCCAGGGTTTTTTTAACTCGATCCCTCTCATCTTGGGATGGTTTTCTATTTGCTTCCAGATGCCCTTGAGCCGCCAGCCAAACCCGATGCGTTCCGTTACATGACCGATTTCTGCGTCTGTCAATCCAAAGACCTTTGCCACCTCACGGATGGCTGACCTTGCGCCAAAGGTGTTATGGTTTGCGACCATAGCGGCCTTGCGATTTCCGTATTTGGCAAAGACATAGTCAATGATCTGCTCCCGCTCATCCCAGGCAAAATCCACATCAATATCCGGGGGATCCATGCGTCCCAGATTTAAAAATCGCTCAAAAAAAAGATTGTGTTTTATGGGATCCACATGGGTGATTCCCAGGGCATAGGACACGATGGACGCCGCCGCACTGCCTCGGCCGCATGATCTGCGGGTCATTTTGGTGATATCGGCCACCACCAAAAAATAGTGGGCGAAGTTCTTCTCCCTGATGATCTTCATCTCGTGTTCCACCCGGGCCTTGACCGCGTGGGTAATGGTGCCGTACCGCCACTTGCATCCCACCATGGTAGCCCGATAAAGCTTTTCATAGGCCGCCCTGTCATCCATTTGCTCGAAACGGGGGAATATGACACCGGCAAAATCCCAATCGCTCAGACACCGCTCCGCCACCTTGATGGTGTTGCGCACCGCCAATGGGGCATGGGGAAATTGATCGACCATGGATTGGGGGGCATTCAGAAAATTGTGCTCCAGGCAGGCATCCCCACCGTTCAGGCGCGAAAGCTTGCTATTGAGGTCCACGGCGCGAAGAATCCGGTGAAAGGAAAACTGGTCCTTGTTGATCAGATAAACGCGGTTGGTGGCAAGGGGGGGAATACCGCTTTTGCGGGAAAAGGCGTAGCAGCCGGCCATGTTGTGCCCCGGAGACATCTCCACATAGAGATCCTCTGTCGAGTCCCGCTTAAGCGCCTTGAGGACTCTGGCGTCATCGGAAAAGACGATGAGTCCCTCTCGCTTCTCTCTCAGGGTTTTGATGAGATCGAAATCCTGATGGCAGTGCCGGGCTGAGATAATCCGACAGAGATTGGCATACCCTTCACGATTTCGAACCAGCAGGACCGCCCTGCGGCCATCGGCCGTGATCTCATTTCCCACAATGGGCCGAATACCCGCCTCTTTGGCCGCCTCTAAAAAAAAGACCAATCCATAGAGCCCATTAGTGTCGGTCAGGGCGAATCGGTCCATGCCCTGCAACCTGGCAGACCGGCAGAGCTCTTCAAGCGTCCCCATTCCCCACCCGCGGGAATAATGGGAATGGACATTTAGATGAACAAAATGCTTCATGACATTGGTTACACCACAGAGGCACGGAGGGCACAGAGGTTTTTGGCCTATCGGGAGATACCGATAGGCCAAAATAACCCTGTCTTCTGACTTACAGGACCATGCGTTTGATCCCTTCCTTCAGGACGGGCGCATTGAAATTGATCAAAAGACCAACTTTAAGACCAGTCAGTTTTAGATAAGTCAACAATTGCGCTTCATGAATTGGCTCTAGGCACTCTACGGATTTCAATTCAAGGATTACAAGATCCTTTACCAACACATCGATCCGGTAACCACAATCCAATTTGACTCCTTTGTACTCAATTGGAACCACTTGTTGCCTCTTGTACTGGATTTCCTGCAAATCGAATTCGCGACAAAGACATTCCTCATAAGCTGATTCCAAAAGACCAGGTCCAAGGGTTTTGTGAACCTCGATAGCCGCTCCAATTATCTGACCTGTGAGAGCATTAACGTTCATCATATCATTTCCCCCCGTAAGCTTTCGGGACAGGTAGTTTTTGTTTGTCAGCATCTCCTGACAAACAAAAAAATATCTTTCTCTGTGCCCTCCGTGGGCTCTGTGAGAGATGAGAGCAGGACATCACGCTGCTCGACCATATTTGATCACTTCATCTCCATAGTGTCCCCGGATGCGATCCAGGGCCTGGGTGACCCAAACCTTTTTTTCGGGATTCGCCGTCATCGCCGGAAAGAGAGAGAGTTGGGGATCAGGCGGGGAAAGATCCTGGAACCATACCTTCAGGAACCGAATCCGCACCCTGCGTTGGCAGGCCTTGATAAACGCCTTTTCGAGTGGTTCAAAGAGGTCGAAGTCCCAGAAACTCGCTTGGGGCAGGCTGATTCGGCGTATGACCTCTTCCTGGTCCGTATACCGAAGCAACAGGCCTGCCTTTCGGGTAAGCAATGATCGGTTCCGTAGACGATGGGAGCACCTTTCCACCAGGCCGTAAAGGATGCCCAGCAGTTTCTCGTCATCGTTTTCGTCCTGGGAAAGGGTCGTCTCCTCGGCAACCGTGGGCGACCTGCGAGGAGGGTAAACCGGAGTGGGATCAATGCCGAGGGATCGCTGATGGATAACATAGGCCTGCCGGCCGAACACGAGTCTCAGGCTGCCCATGTCCATCGCTGCGACTTCCCGCACCCAGGTGATATTGAGCTCTTCCAGAAGCATTCGTTTCCGCACATGACCAATGCCGGGCAAGACGTCCACCTTCAGGGGGGCAATAAAACGGAACTCCTCACCGTGATCCACATCCAGCACTCCCCCGGATGGTCGTATAATGGAGGCAATCCCGGAAACCATCTTGTTACCCGCCACGCCCACTGCCCCTGTGAGGCGGAGGTGGTCCTTAATTTCACGCCTGAGACGACTCGCGGTGTCTTTTGCCCTTCCCCAGAGGCGCTCCGTCCCTGTCACATCCATATAGATATGCCCCGGACGGAAGGGTTCCCAGAGGGGGGTATATTGGGTCACCGTTTTGGTCAAAATGTGGGAGGCCTTTCCCGTGAGTTCCGGATTGGGGGGTAACACGGTCAGGCCGGGACAGAATTTCATGGCTTTGCCAAGGGGCATCCCCTTGAAAACCCCTTCCCGGCGGGCCTCAAAGGAAGCAGCGAGGATAAGCCCCCGTTCTGAGCGGGGCGGGGCCACGACCACAGGCCGATCCCTGAGTTCGGGATGACAAACCCGCTCCACAGCAATCGAAAACGCCGGTATGTGTAGATGTATGATGTGACGGTACACGGTTGCCTAAAATAACAAATTCCTGGATTCCTTGTATGGTTCCTCTTTTAGCCAAAACTAGAATCAACCCGGCTCAAGGCACAAGGCTTAAGGTGCAAGGCAAAAAGGAATAATCCCATTTTCTTTTCCCCTTTCTTTCCTTGTACCTTACGCCCTGTGCCTTTCGCCTTATTTGTAGTGCCTGATCACCCCCACCACCCTTCCCTCAATTCGGAGACTCCTCTCCTTGACAAAGATGGGTTCCATCTCTCGATGGGCGGGGCGGAGCTCCACATAGTCCGCTCTCTTGTAATACCTTTTAACGGTCGCCTCATTATCGATCAGGGCAACCACGGTTTCCCCGTTCTCGGCCATCGGTTGTTTTTTGACCACAACGAAATCTCCATCCAGTATCCCATCCTCCTCCATGGAGCTCCCTTCAATCTGGAGGACAAAATGGTCCCCACCTCCGATCATGGAAGGGGGCACCTCGATGACATCCGGATTTTCCACAGCCTCGATGGGTTTTCCGGCCGCGACTCTTCCCAGGAGGGGAAACTCGAATCGCTTCGTTTCCACAGGGCTGATCACTTCAATGGCGCGTTTCTGGTTCTTTTTTTTGGGGAGACGAATGTAGCCCTTCCGCTCCAAAATTTTGAGATACGTGGTGACCGTGTTGTAAGAATTGAAATGGAAATGCGAACAGATTTCGTCAAAACTGGGGGCGCGGCCCCAATCTTCGATGTATCGCGAGATATATCCTAGAAATTCCTTTTGTTTTTCCGTCAGTTTCAT
>CAYWMP010000011.1:0-36167 GCA_964459445.1 uncultured Desulfobacteraceae bacterium | reverse complement strand
ACGGAGCAGGACTTGCTCTCCGTGAGCTCTGTGAGAGATAAAAACCAATCCAGATTTTCTTCCAACGCTGAGGCACACAAAACAGCGAAACTTACAGCCTTATAGCCGAAAAAATAGTGTAAATTATACTGAAAGTCAACACAAAAAAGAAAACTTTTAGGAATTAGTGATTGCGACGAGCAGACAAAACGAAATATGGAGAGGCTTCTTAAAAAACCCCAAAACCACCCTTCTTGCAGGCTTATGAAAAATGATCAGATGTTAGGCGCACGAAATCCCGAGGAATGCGTCGTACATATTAGTACGTCGCAATGACGAGGGATGAGTGCAACGCCGCCCTTCGGTTTTACTCTGGGCCGTGAGCATGTCGAACGGCAGATGGGCGTTTTTCATCAGCCTGCTAAAAATATCGAGACGTTTTCTGACCCTCCCCACCCAACTTACTTCTGGCAATCAACAGAACCTGGTTTCTATCCTCCATGTTCAGGGCCTGTTCCAGCCCACCGGCGTCCATGTTCATGTTGATGGCCTCTTTTGTAAGGCGAAGGCCCATTGGGTTTTTTGAATTCATGGTTTTGGCTAATTCCATGGCCGAATCAAAAAGTTCCCCCTGTTCAACAAGCCGACTGGCCATACCTAAATTCATGGCCTCTTCAGCAGACATGAAGTTCCCGGTAAGCATGAATTCATAGGCCCTGCCCGCCCCAATCAGCCTTGGAAGAAAATAACTGCAGGCCATGTCCGCCCCGCCCAAACCGATATTAATGTATGCCGCTGAAAATCGGGCGTTGTGAGCGATAACCCTTACATCCGATGCTAAGGCAAAACTAAAGCCAAGTCCGACCGCTGCACCGTGGACAGCACAAACAATCGGTTGCGGGGCACGCCTCATAGCCAGATTAAGCCTGGCCAGACGCACCTGGAACCGGTAAAACTGATCGGTATTCATATCGGGTGCGGTTTTAATGGCATGCTTCATATCCAGCCCTGCGCAAAATCCCCTTTTTCCATTGCCCTTTAGAACAATCACATGCGTGTCCAGATCATAAAGGCGTTCTTTCCAGAAGTCCTCCAACTCCTCCATCATTTGGTGATCCACTGCATTATATCTTCGTGGCCGGTTGAGGGACAAAATGCCGATACTTCTCTCTTTCATCTCATACTCAATGGTTTCATAATTCATGAAATGCCTTCTCCTTTCTCAAAATCCTTTGCCGTTGACCCTCTACTACTGTTTCCCTATACTAACATGATTGCAAATCTCTTAGCCTGCAATAAAAGGAGTCCCTTTGTGACAGCAATTAAGACATCAGCCCAATACCATCGACACACAAGCTATGATCGCCATAACATGACCTCCCACTATCTGGATTGGCAGAACCAGCCTGCGGTTTTCAAGGACTATCCGGGCATTCAGCCAATTATTTTACCGCCTAATACTCTATTGCCCGAAGACAACCTCTCCGATATTTTGAGAAAAAATAGGGCCGACCAAATCGCGGAATCGATTGGAATCCAAGAACTCTCCATTATTCTGCGCCTTGCTTGTACCCTCACTGCCAAGGCAAGACACTCGGGAGGCGATTTTTATTTCCGAAGCGCGGCATCAGCCGGCACCCTTTATCCTACTGAACTCTATGTTCTGACACGCGAGATGAATGGTCTGGAAGACGGCTTATATCACTTTGCAATTCATCGGCACTGTCTTTATCCGCTCAGGAAGGAAGACTTGGCTCAACATGTTCTCAGTCTTTCACAAACAAGCCAAGACAAAATCCCGTGTATGACCTTTTTTCTGACTTCTATTTTCTTTAGAAGCGCATGGAAATACCGGGATCGCGCCTATCGTTATCACCTTCTCGATACCGGTCATCTTACCGATAACCTGATTCTCGGGTTGAAAGCCCTGGATCTCCCTTTCAGCCTGACTTACGACTTCGACGATGCATTGGTTAATCAATTATTGGGCATTGATCCAAAGAGAGAGATCGCTCTCGCCCTCGTACAAATCCCGGGGGAAGATGCAGATCCCGGCGCGTGCAAGACGGAGATTGCCGATCTTCCTGAATCCATAAAGAACGCCAGCCAAGTCTCGGGCAAAGAGGTTGACTACCTACCCATACGTGAAATGCACGCCGCGAGTGAATCATTTGTTACGAAATCGCCTCCCGAAATGATTGAAGAACTCGGACTCAACCACGGACCCTGGAACGACATCATGCCGCTTTCTGCTTGGCCTGAAATTATGAATCACTCTGATGCCCTCTATCACCGCCGGTCAAAACGCAACTATGTAAAGGAACCCATAACAAAGGATTCATTTACGGCATTGCTTGAAGCGCTTTGTGTTGATGATGCACAACAAGGGAACCGCGAATCCCTTTACTCCCAATCCATAGCCATCGGTTTTTTGGTTGGCCATGCCGAAGGCATGTCAACCGGTTTGTATTTACTCAATGCCGAGCAGTCATCTTATTCGTTAATAACCGAGGGCCCATTTATCGAAGAAATGACGCATATCTGTCTTGATCAGGACTGGTTGGCAAATGCCGCCGTCCATTTTCTTTTCATGGCGAATCTCGATGCCATTGATAATACATGGGGTCCAAGAGGCTATCGCTACGCCATGTTGACTGCAGGCCGGATGGGCCAACGACTCTATATTGCTGCAACCGCCATGGGGTTGGGGTGTTGTGGCATCGGCGCCCTTTACGATGGCGAGGCCGCTGAACTCCTTGGTCTCAATGAAGATTCAAAACTTCTATACCTCGTGGCCGTCGGACCGGTAAAAAGGGCCTAGGACGCACAATAGTAATCATTCAGCCCCCCGCAAATACAGATGATATCACCGCCCGTCCCGCTCCCGCGGTACTAGAGACAGGGAGTTCGCAGAGACAGAAACGGAATAGAGAGAAAATTGCTCAGGATTTTGTTGAAAAGCGCATAGAGAAAACAAAAGAACCTTCATTTGTTTTTTCTATGGTCTTTTCCACAATGCCCAATCCAGCAGAGCAGGATTGGGTGCCGCTACGCGGCAATCCGAGCAATTAAATGTTTAATGCATTTTTTCTTCGTGTTTTTCGTGCCTTCGTGGTGAATAATAGTCTGATTTGTCTGAATGGGCTTGCCCTGCCGTAGCTTTAGCGAAGGAGGGTCTGTGGCTAATAAATTATGTTTCTGAGGTAAAATCGTTTCATGTCTGATTCAAGTATCAATCGTCGATGGTATGACCCGATTCTTATGGGAATCATCCCCCCAATGGGTGCCCTTATCATCAAGATCCTGATGCTTTCCTGTCGTGTGATCAAAATTGAAGGTCAGGAAAGAGAAAAAGAGGCCCTTTCTCAGTCTGGAGGCTCTGCAGTATATTCGACCTGGCATCAAAGGATGTCCTATCTTTCCCATTTCTTCGGACAAACCAGGGCAACCGTTCTGGTAAGCCAGAGCCGGGACGGTGAGTATGCAGCGCGCATCGCAGCCTGGCTTGGGTACAAAACCGTCAGAGGCTCATCATCACGCGGTGGTCTTAAGGCATTGAAAGAAATGGTCGCAAAGATTAAGGGTGGTGAAATCGGCGGTATTCTCGCCGACGGCCCCCAAGGGCCTGCGCGGAAAGCTAAAATGGGCGCAACCATCATCGCACGTGAAGCGGAGGTTCCCTTGATCCCCCTTGTTTGGAGCGGTGATAGATGCTGGCAGTTCAATTCCTGGGACCGGTACCTGGTGCCCAAACCCTTCGCAAAATTAGTCATCCACTATGGAGAGCCTGTATGGATTCCCAAGGCGGTCAAGGGCAAGGAACTGGATGAATATCGGAAACAGCTTGAAGAAAGACTCAACCTTGGCGCCCGCTGGTGCGACGAGCAATTCGGTCCTGAAAAACCCTGGAGAAAAGTCACCGAACCCGGCACCCCAGAAATCGGGCCTATATAAATGGGACCAAGCTTTATCCCCTGCACAATAATCTTCGCCCCCTGTCCAAGTCTTAACAAAACCAACCTTTCCTATCTCATTCAACCATTCCCTTATGAGAATCCTTTGAACCGGTGAAAGCCGCGCGAAGAAGAGCCCCCAGGAAGGAAACGCAATATTCAAACCCGATGAACTCTCCCCTCACCACCAGTCAATGGCGAGCAAAATTCTTGTGTTTAACAAAGCAATAGGGTACAAATCACGGTCGTGAATTTGAGATTTTTATCTAGTGCCTCAGCCGAATAGGACGAGCATTTCAAGTTGTAGGGAGGATCGCCCATGGAGCTTCAGTCACCGGAAAAGATTATTGAATTCTTTATGAACAGTGGTGCCGTAAATGTTGCCTGCTCGTTTGTGGATAACGCCGGCATTACCCGCGTCAAAATCGTTCCCATCCACAAACTCGCCGGTGCTGCAGTAAACGGCATCGGTATTTCCAATGTCTTTGCCGTATTCGGCGTCAATGATCATATTACCACCTGCCCCGGTTTTAATTCGCCTTCCGGCGACATGCGGCTGATTCCCGATTTGAGTGCGGCCGTGGCGCTATCCGGAGCGCCTGGATGGGTGTGGGCGCCGGTTTGGCAGTACGACCAAGAAAAAATGATCATGCCCATCTGCCAGCGGCATTTTGCAGGGCGCATGGCCGATGCGGCTGCGGAACAGGGTTTTACCTTTCAAATGACCTATGAAATGGAATTTACCCTTTTGGATGAAGACGATAACCCCGTTGGTGCCGGATTTCCAAGCTACGGCATCCGCAAATTGCTGCCCGTGGAAGACTTTCTCATTGCCCTGGTTAAGGCGTTGGAAGAGCAAGGAATTACTGTTTCCCAGATTCACCCTGAGTATGCCGCAGGCCAATATGAAATTTCCGTGGATCCAAAACCGCCGGTTGAGGCTGCCGATCAATTTGTACTGCTCAGGCAAACCATCTGTCGTATCGCCCGGCAGTTTGGATACAGGGTGTCCTTTGCCCCGGTGGTGATCCCCGAAGAAGTGGGGAATGGGTGCCACATACACTTCAGTGCCTGGTCGCGGAATAAAAACCTGTTTACCGGAGGAATCGGACCCGAGGAATTGACACCGGAAGGCGAAGCCATGGCTGCCGGTATCCTCGATCGATTAACGGAAATGGCCGCTGTCATTGCTCCGAGCGTCCTCAGCTTCGAACGGCTGAAGCCCTCCAATTGGGCCGGTGCCTATACCTGCTGGGGCTGGGAAAACCGCGAAGCGGCTCTACGACTATGCAAGGGTACTAAAACGGTCCGGGCAAAGGCGGCTAATTTTGAGCTTAAGTCCATCGACGGCACGGTCAATCCTTATCTGGTGGTCGGCGTCCTTATCGCCTGTTGTCTGGATGGTCTAAAAAGGAATCTCAAGCTGCCTGAACCGGTTCAGATCAATCCGGCCGATCTTTCGGAAAGCGAACGATCAAAGAGAAGCATCAGACCGGTTGCAGGCGATTACCCGGAAGCCGTGAATCAGCTTGAGCGTTCCACCTTTTTGCAAAAGGTATTGGGTAAACCGCTCTATGATAGCTATCTGGCCGTTAAACAATTTGACTGGGAATGCTATAAAGACAAACCCATTGAAGAGATTGTGGATGACCTCAGGTGGCGGTACGGTTAAAGGGATTGAAATCACGGGAGGAATCCCATGACACAATCGAATATCGTCGATTTAAGTGGAGCGGCCGTCGTTGATGCCCACTGCCACGCCTTTACTGCCGATACCCTGACGGCATCGACAGCTAGGGGATGGCTTGATCGGATTACCCTCATGGGCATGTGCCTTGACTCCTCTAAAACGGCGGATAAGGGCATGGCGCGCCTTCTTCCGGAGATGACCCGGAGTACGCTGTTGGCTTCAGCCGCCAATCGGTGGTTGGCCGACTTGCTTGGATGTGACGTTCGCGAAGTGGCCGAAGTTCGCCGGGATGCCCTAGAGCGAGACACACGGGGATATATTTCAAAGCTTCTGGCACAAGAAAATGTAACGCAGCTCTTTTTTGATGACGGCTATCCCTTACCTCGCATTCACCCTGAATCCTTCGGGGACCTCGTGGGTGCTGAAGTTCATCGCGTGGTTCGCATCGAACCGCTGATCGAAGAAGCCAAATCAAGCACCGACAGCCTGGAGGAATTCGAGGGACACTTTCGCCTTTCGCTTCAGGAAGCGGCGGCTGATCCTAAAACGGTTGCCTTTAAATCGATCATCGCCTATCGAACGGGCCTCGATGTGGACCATCCTGATCCTCAAGAAATTACGGAATCCTATTTACAATGGCGCAAAAGCGGTTGGCAGGAAGGCAGAGCGGTTTGCAAAGTGGTACGCGATCACCTCCTTAATACAGCGCTGGATGTGGCCAGAGAAAAAGAGCTGCCCTTTCATATCCATACCGGCGGGGGCGATCCTGATGTATTGTTGCCCTATGCACGACCGTCTTTGTTGATGCCGTTACTCAACCGATGTATGGATCAACCCATCGTGCTTATCCATTGCGGATATCCCTGGGTCGAAGAGACCGCTTTTCTGGCATCCATCTTTCCCCGCGTGTTTATCGATATTTCCATGCTGACACCCTGGAGTACCCTTTATGTCGACCGTGCTCTGGAAATCTTACTTGGGACCGTACCGGTCAACAAACTTTTTCACGGGTCGGACGAGGCCTCCGAACCCGAGATCATCTGGTTGGCTGCTCGACTGACCAGAGGGGCTTTGGAACGTGTGCTGAGTCGAGCCGTTGAACTGGACTTCTTAAGCCCGGGCGATGCCCAGGAAATGGGCAAGGGGGTTTTGGCCGGTAATGTCCTTAAATTGCACGGGCTCACTTAAGGGCACATTAGATGGGTGGTAATCCAAACCACAATGCCCTTCGAATTGTGGAAGCAGTTCGAGAAACGGTTGCAGAACGCTTGGACGAACACCTGGAGCTGATTCAGGCGTTGGTCAATATTGATACCGGCAGCGATAATCCTGCCGGAATCCTTGCCGTGCAGGATAAGATCGCCCAGGCTTTCGCCGGAACCAACCACAGGGTTGAATGGCGCCAAAGCGATAATGTCGGTCATCTCCGGGTTAACATGCCCGGTTTGTCCGGCCGGGTCGTCCTTTTGGGTCATGCGGATACGGTTTTTGATCTGGGTACAGTTGCTACCCGGCCTTACAGGACCAGAGACCGCATCGCCTACGGACCCGGCGTGGTCGATATGAAGGGCGGTCTTGTACTGGCTCTTGCTGCGCTGCGATGGCTCCTTGACAACCGTATACCGTGTCCCACGATTGATTTTGTCGTGGTCGGCGACGAAGAAACCCGGACCTCTCCGCCGCCCTTTATGGACCGGTTTCATGCCGCTGATGCCTGTCTGGTGCTGGAGTGTGGTCGTCCGGGAGGGCGGTATCGTCGTGTCTCGCAAAGGCGGCATCTGGGCTCATCTCTGCGCATTAGGCCATGCCGCACATGCAGGCACTGAGCCCGAAAAGGGGAGCAATGCCATTCTGGCCCTGTGTCGGGAACTAATGCGCGTATCTGAATTGGATGGAACCCTTAAAGACCTCACTTTGATGGTCGGCAAAGTCAATGGGGGATCGGCCATAAACGTGGTCCCCGAGGAGGCGGAAGCCTTCTTTGACATTAGAAGCCCTTACGAAACAGACCTGGACGGGATCGTCACAGAATTGAATCGTTTTGGTAAACATCCCGGCATCCGTTTTAACCTGCAGACGGATATGAAATGGCCGGCCATGCGATCGGATCAAGCGAAACCCCTGGCTGAGATTTACCGGGATTTGGCAGAGACAGTGGGGATTCCCTTTCACACTGTTTCTACAGGTGGTATGTCCGACGGTAACTGGTTTTCTCAGATCGGCGTTCCTACCATTGACGGCTTGGGGCCGATCGGAGGTCTCGACCACGGTCCGGATGAATATATGGAAATTGATTCTATTCCCGACCGTGCAGGCCTTTTGGCAGGAACTATAGTTGGCATAGGCAGTATGGTGGACAAACAAAAGGCGTAAGTTGCGTAGGTGTGGGAGACGTCAAATGCAAACCAAAAAAGAAAGGAGAAGAGATATGCGTAAGTTAATTGTCCTATTGTTGGTTGTGAGTCTTGTAGTCATCGGCGCCGGCCCTGTAATGGCCAAAAGCATCAAAATCGGGCATCCCGGCGATTTCAGCGGTCCCTATTCGTTTTATGATTCTCCGGTTCGCAACGGCACCCGTTTCGCCATCGACGAGATCAATGCGGCCGGAGGTATCCTAGGAATGCAATTGGAATACATCGGCAAAGACTGCCGCAACGATTCAGGTCTTGGTGTGCGATTGGCAGAAGAGATGATTCGCGATGGCGCTGTCTATCTTATCGGCACCACCGGCGATCCCTTCCTGGCTCAAGGGTCGGTAGCCTGTGCAGCCGGTATCCCCATCTCTACAGGTGATGGAACGGCGCCAACGCTGGTGGGCGACATTGGTGAGTGTGCCTTTCAGATCAACATGTCGGATAATATTCAGGGCGCCTTGGCGGCCGAATATGCATACAAGAAAGGATACCGCAAGGCTTACATGGTTTACTCCACTGAAATCCCCTACACAAAAAATCTGCCCACCTATTTTCAAAAGGCCTTTGAAAAGCTGGGGGGAAAAGTCCTGGGATACGAGCTCTATCGCATTGAATCAGGGGATTATTCCGCCCAGGTAACCAAACTAGCCAATCTGTCCGAGAAACCCGATTTCATTTTCACCCCCATGTTCCTGCCGGATACACCGGTCTTCATGCGTCAATTGCGGTCAACAGGTCTGGCCTATCCTGTTATTTCAACTGACGGTAACCATGACGACTCCTTGATCAAGGCCGGCCAGGCCGTGGAAAATCTGGTTTTTACTACCCATGGTTTCCCGGTCAAAGGTGGCGATACGGATAAACTCTGGAAGACCTATAAGGCCAAGAGCGGGAAGTTTCCGGCAAGCATTGCCTTTGCCGTCGGTTATGACGAAATCTATTTTTTAAAGGCGGCCATTGAGATGGCCGGGTCAGCCAAACCCAAAAAGATAATGGAAGGCCTTAAAAAAGTGTCCAATTTGAAAGGTGTATTGGGGAACTATACCATGGATCCCAATACCCGCCGTGTTAAAAAGCCGGTCACCATTATCGGGGTTAAAGACGGCGCATTTGTTTTCGTCGATCAATTCTATCCGAAATTCGTTCCTGATATTTAATTATCCACCGGCTGCCGGGGGAGCCAAACCACAAGTTGAGACCTTTTCGAAACACCCCCCTTTGACTCATCCGAGCAGCCGGTTTTTCTTCCATGATGCTTGCCATTTCAGATTTGGTTTCCGGATACGGTCCGGTGGAGGTGCTCCACGGTCTTTCACTGGGAGTCGAACCCGCCGAAACAGTTGCTGTCTTGGGTCCTAACGGGGCTGGGAAAAGCACGCTTCTCAGAACCATTGTCGGCCTGATCCCCGCCCAAAAGGGGACCATTGTCTTTGAAGACCGCCCTATTGAACGTGAAATGCCCGAGGATGTCCTGGAAAAAGGCATCGCCATGGTTCCGGAGGGCAGGCGCGTTTTTGCCGGGTTAACCGTTTTGGAAAACCTGCAGATGGGTGCCTATCTTGTACGCGATGTTGAAAAGGTTAGAACCAGCCTGGACAATGTCTTCAATCTTTTTCCCCGCCTGAAAGAACGGAAGAATCAATTGGCCGGCACTCTCTCCGGGGGAGAACAGCAGCAACTGGCCATTGCTCGAGCATTGATGAGCCAACCCAAAATGCTTCTGTTGGATGAGCCGAGTCTGGGGCTTGCCCCGGTTATTGTTGAAGTGGTCATCGAACTCATCAACAGCTTAAGGCAGAGAGGCCTTACCATCATCCTGGTTGAGCAGAATATTCACCAGGCTTTGGAAATCTCCGACCGCGCCTATGTCCTTGTCAACGGTGCCATCAAGATGGAAGGCAACGCTTCGGAACTTCTGGAGACGGGATTAGATTTGGAAAAGGCCTATCTTGGAGGTGATGTGTGAGTTTCGCAATCGCAGTTCAGCAACTCATCAATGCCCTCAGTTTAGGGAGCCTTTATGCCCTCCTTTCCTTAGGGCTGGCTATGGTTTTCAGTGTATTGGGTCTGTTGAACTTTGCCTACGGCGAGTTGATCACTGTTTGCGGTTACACCATGTATTTGCTGATTCTCATTGGCGTGCCCTTTCATATCGCCGGATTGGCGGGCCTGGTCATGGCCCTGGCGGTTTCCCTTATCATCGAGCGGGTTGTCTTTCGCCCGCTTCGTGGCGCCTCTTTTATTTCTCTGCTGTTTGCTTCCTTTGCTGCGGCCGTCATTATCCAAAACCTGATCAAGCAACTCATATCCAAGCGTCCAAAGGTTATTCCGGTACCCCAAATCTTTGATGAAGTTATTCAGGTAGGGCCTTTCCAGATAGGCGTTTTACCTTTAATCACCCTGGTTGTGGGTTTGGTAACCCTGACCGCACTGGTTGCATTTCTTCAAAAGACCCGGTGGGGATTGGCTATGCGCGCCGCTGCCGAGGATTTTGAAGTCACGCGTTTGATGGGATCCAAGGCCAATCGTATCATTGCATTATCCTTCGCCATTTCGGGTTTTGTCGCCGGGGTGGCCGGTGTCCTATGGCTGGCGCGGCGAGGGGCCGTTACGCCTACCATGGGCTTTATCCCCATTTTAAAGGCCTTCATCGCCGCGGTCATTGGCGGCCTGGGAAGCCTCAAGGGCGCGGTAATCGGGGGATTTGCGCTGGCTTTCATCGAGGTAACTTTAATGGTTGTCCTTCCGACGCGAATCGTGCCCTTTACCGACGCCCTGGCACTAACGGTAGTGGTTATCATCCTCTACATGAGACCGGAAGGTCTGATAAGGGTTCGGCAGGCAGCCGGAGAATCAATATGAAGTGGTCACGTCGTAGAATCAGGGAGATGGTCACAACATGGACGGTATTGTCGCTCATGTTGGGGATCATTGCGGCCGCTACGGCGTTTTGGGATGATTCTTCAACGACACGACTGGTAACCGATTTCATGATTCTGTGCGTCATGGTTGTGGCCCTTCAGACCTTTGTCGGTAATTCGGGCATTGTATCCTTCGGCCATGTCGCTTTTTTCGGAATCGGCGCCTATGCGGCCGCTCTCGTGACCATCTCACCAAGAATCAAGGCCAATGCCCTCCCCAACCTCCCATCGTTTTTGCAGCAACTGCAATTTGATTTTACAGGCGCTGTTCTGGCCGGAGCGTGCTTGGCCTTTCTGATCGCCCTGGTCACGGGCTTGGCCCTGGCCAGAATGGCCGAGGGCGCCATGGCCATGGCCACGCTGGCCCTTTTGGTCATGATGCACTCGATCTTTGCCAACTGGGAAGCCGTCACCCGCGGCACGATTGGAGTATACGGTATACCCCGCAATATCACCATCTTCAATGCCTGGTTATGGGCATGCATCTGCGGTGGGGTGGCCCTTCTATTCAAAGCATCACCCGTCGGGCTCTATCTCCAGGCAACCCGGGATGACCCTCTTGCCGCCGGCACCCTGGGGGTCAGTGTGGTTAGAAGCCGGGCGATCGGATGGGCGATGAGTGCCCTGTTAATGGGTACCGGCGGCGCCCTTTGGGCTCAGAACAATTTGGCCTTCGGCCCCAATCAGTTTTACTATGCCGAAACCTTTACCTTGCTCTCCATGTTGGTCATCGGGGGTCTTGCATCCGTCAGCGGCGCCTTTATCGGCGCTGCAGCGGTGACCGTGGTCGGTGAACTTCTGCGGGGACTGGAAAACGGCCTGACGATCGGCTCATGGATTACGATTCCGGAGCTTCCCGGTATCGTTCAAATGACGATAGCCCTCTTGATCATCGTCACGCTTATTTTGCGACCCCAGGGCATCATGGGTCTCAAGGAATTGAATTTGCCTTTCCTGCAAAAACGCCTAAACAAAAGGCCGGTTAAAGAATGAAGATCATCTCCAAATTAGTTGATGTAATCAATATGAAACATTGGGCCTAAGTACTTTATGATTCTAGATAAACATGTAGAAAATTTAACCGCAGACATGCCCGCCAGAAGTATAGCGGGCAATCGCAGACAATTAGTCCGGCCGACTTGGCCGAACTAAAGTTTTCATGCCCTGCGGGCAATACCCTCGCGAAGCGATTGGCGTTTTTTGCCTCCGCAAGCCTGTCACGCCATAGCTGAAAGCGTCGGCGGATCGCGGAGGCAAATGGTCTGCCTGCCGGGCCTTAGCTTCACGCGGCGCAAGCGCCTGCGCTGCGCGTAGCGACGGCCGGTGTCAGTCGAGCGATCCTGAGCGAAGTCGAAGGAGAGCGGGCGGCTAATACACCTATATCGAATTAAGAAAATACTCCGTCGTTTCGAATCAATTTGACAATTAAGATTGAGAAGAATCAAGAATGAATACAGCGTTGCAGGTCAACCAGGTGTCCAAGAGGTTTTCCGGGCTGCAGGCCTTGAGCCGGGTGAGCCTTCGTATCGGCGAGGGGGACATCTTGGGGTTGATCGGCCCTAATGGGTCAGGCAAGACAACCTTGATCAATACCATCAGCGGCGTTCTTTCTCCGGAGGAGGGCCAGGTGTTGATCGGGGATAAAGATATTACCGGTTGGAAAATCAACCAGATTGCCCGTTTGGGCCTGGCGCGCACCTTTCAAACAGCACGCCTGTTCAGTTCATTAAAGGTTATCGAGAATCTCGAATTCGGGCTTATGGCAGCCGCGCAACCATCCATCGATGACCAGGCAGCGGAGCTGCTTGAGCGATTTGGACTGAGCCGGTGGGCGGCAGAGACGGCAGGGACGCTGGCCTATGGCCTCCAGAGACATCTGGAGATCGCGCGGGCCGTCGCTACAAAGCCCAAATTCCTTCTCCTGGACGAGCCTGCTGCTGGACTCAACGAGGAGGAATCCGAAATTTTGCTGCAGATTATACGCGACCTCAGGGAGGAGTCGAGTCTCGGCTGCGGCATTCTGATTGTCGAACATGATCTGGGGTTGATTATGCGGCTTTGTGATCGGATACACGTATTAAATGAAGGGCTCTCCATAGCCGAAGGGATCCCCGAGGAAGTCAAGAAGAACCCCCAGGTAATTGAAGCCTATTTGGGCAAGCGCTATGCCGCCTCCAAGTCCGCCGATTTAACAGAATCCTAACGGCATTGGAACCGCGAAGGAATCACCCTCGCATCTTTCTTTTCTTTTTGCCGGTTATTCTCCACTTCGTTTACAAATCATAAGCGAATCACAGACTATTACTAGAATGAACTAATAGTATCGTTCGTGGAAAAATAAAGGCAGAGCCAAACGACCCTGCCTAAATTAGCAAATGACTCAAATAATCAAATCATCAATTGCCGTCGCGCACCGGCCACACATAATGGGCGGGGATCATATCGCTGTAGGTCACGAATCCATAGAGCATGCTCACGCGCCACGCGATGGGTGAATCATCTGCTCGCAATGTACTCGACCAGTAATAGGTGGACTGCGGATCATTAAAAGGATGTCCTATCGGTAAGGCAGGAGCAAAATTGCCGAGATCTATCAAGCTCAAAAGCTCTTTTCTATTTGGCAAGCGCCAGTCTCCGACAATGGAACCGTCGGTGAGACCGCATTCGCCACTCTGTAAGGTATTGCAATCGGTAAGGGCCGTTGACCAGACCCTTTCACCGAAACAGTTGGCGTTTTGAAGCCAAATCAGGCCCGTCAGATTGTCCGTCACCGTGCCGTCACCATTATCAGTAAATCGAGGATCAGGCCAGGCCACACCCTTCTGTAAATCACCATCATCGCCTTCAGCGTAATAAGTCGTTTTACCTGTCTTTGGAACCTGAGTATAGTCAATACATGGTACCGGGTCACAAGGGACTGGATCACATGGGACCGGCAGAAGATTCTCTTCCAATATGAGGATTATCTTGTTTAGTTTTTTTAGGATAAGTTTGAAAGGATTACCAGCAAAAGGATTACCAGCAGAGGCATTATTTAGGTTCAACGTCACGATAGAAAAAGCGAACACCAACACCAGCAGCACGATTAACCTTTTTGATTTAAACATAGTTCTGCCTCCTTTTTTTGATATAATTGATGGTATACGTTTGACTAAAACGATTAAGCTCCCAACAGGATAAATCCCGCCAGGAGCAAGGTTAGACTGATTTGAGAGGGTACTCCATGAAATGACCTCTGGATTGAGGTTAATGGATGGGTGGTAGCAGTTTTCTTAAAACATATTTATAGGATGTTAAATTGAATGTCAATCGACTATTCCCTGATTTTAAGGGTCGGTAACCCTGATTTTTGGGTAAGGAAATTCATTAGTTCTATCTAAGGAAATGGATGATTTAGAAGTAAGGAATAAGAGTAGGTCCAGCGGAGACCTTGCGTTGAAGTGTTCTTGCCACAGCTAGTGATCAACTCAGCCTCCCTCGAGCCGTCGCTTTCGATTGCAAGTCATAAGCATTTGATCATTGAAAACGATCCATTCAAATTAATCTTTATACTTCTCTAAAATATCCATCTGAGTATTGAATCTATGAAGGCTATTAGAAATGCTGCTATCAGCGTTGTCCCAAATCCTTCAATCTTGAAGTCATCCACTAATTTGTCTGTCAACCAGAGCAAAAAAGCATTGATAACAAACTTGAACAAGCCAAAGGTGATTATGACCGCTGGTAAAGTAATGAGTAAGAGCAGCCACCCGATCAAATAGTTAATCAAGCTATAAACCAGTGCTACAATGATGGCGGTTCCAAAACCTTTAAGGTGAATTCCCGGCAATAATCGCGCAACGACAAAAATAGCCAGGCTGAGAAGAAGGGTATTCCAAAGAAAATAAAACATCTCTTTCACCTCGTTGAAATAGATTCAATCCAGTCTGCCGGATTCAATTCTCTGCGAAAACTCAGGTTTAAGCAAGGCCTGTTTCATAAAATATAAGGATCTTGGGCTTCTCTGTTGACTTGTCGCTTGAATATGGCTATAATTACCATATTTCGAGTATGGTTTTAGGAGACAGCTATGAAAAAAACAACCGTAATGATTGATGAAGAGCTTTTGGAGGAGGCTGCAGTTTGTATCGGAGCCCGAACCAAAAAAGAGACGATAGAAGCCGGCCTCAAGTCTTTGATTGATCGTTACAACAGGGAGGCCTTGCGAGGAGAGCTGGGCACTTTTGATATGGATCTCACCATGGATGAGTTGGAGCGATTGAGAAATGCCGGATGAACGAGTTCTGATTGATACATCAGCCTGGCTTTTTGCATTGAGAAAAGAATTTTTGCCGGAGATAAAAGAACGTATTGACCTCCTGCTGAAAGAGAACCTGGTCATGACCACTGGTATAATTAAGTTGGAACTCCTAGCTGGAACCAGAACGAAAGCCGAATACGATCGGCTCAAGAAACGGCTCTCTGCTTTGGAAAGCATTGAAACGGACGCCTCTCTCTGGGAGTTAGCTTGTGATACTGGTTTCAGACTGAGGAGGAAAGGCGTTACCATACCCTACACTGACATTCTGATCGCGTCATGTGCCATGTCCGCCGGGTGTATTCTACTTCATGCAGATCGGCATTTTAACCTTACTGCCGGCCACCTGAAGCTGAAGCATGAAAGTTTTGTGGATGCGATCAAAACCTCGAACCTGGGGAGTTGAGGCCGCCTAAACAAATAAAGTTTCTATCCCTTTTTTATTTTTTATAACCGGTTATCCCTTGGCCAACTTCAGGGATTTAAAGGCCTCCACCTGTCCTTTGATTGCACGCTCGGTCGGCAATCGCTCAGCACTTGAAGCCCCGTAAAATCCTACGATACCCGGCATTTTTTCGAGTGCTTTACCGACGTTTTCCGGCTCGTCGAAAGGCCCACCGTGACAGATGACCATCAGGTCCGGTTTTATTTTCCAGGCTGCATCGGCCATGTTCATTACCTTATCGATAGCCTCATCAAGGGTAAGCGCTGCTGACGCACCGATAGTGCCGGCGGTTGTGAGGCCCACGTGGGGTACGAGCAAATCAGCGCCGGCTTCGGTCATGGCCCGTGCTTCATCTTCGTTAAACACATAGGGAGAAGTAAAAAGATCCATTTCGTTCGCTACTCGAATCATTTCCACTTCCAAATCATACCCAAGACCGGTGGCTTCCATGTTTTCTCTCATTACACCGTCAAACAGACCGACGGTCGGAAAGTTCTGAACACCGGAGAAGCCCAGCTCCATAAGTTGCTTTAAGAAAACGGGCATTTGGCGAAAAGGATCGGTGCCGTTGACACCGGCCAGGACGGGCGTGTTCTTGACGACCGGCAGCACCTCCCCGCCCATTTCGACGACAATACCATTGGCATCACCGTAAGCAAAAAGGCCTGACAATGAACTGCGTCCTGCCATGCGGTAGCGACCCGAGTTATAAATGATCATCAAATCGGCACCCCCAGCCTCTTCAAATTTGGCAGAAATGCCTGTCCCGGCGCCACACCCTATTATCGGTTTACCCCGTGCCACTTTATCTTTCAGGTTTTTGATGATTTCATTTCTGGGTATCCGTTTCCCCATGATCCCATCTCCTCTCTATGAAACTTTATTTCCTAAATACTCGAGCATTTTTTGTGCTACAGCCTCAGCAAACTCGTTATCATTGATGTTGCAATCCAATTCGTAGACGGGAATCCTTGGTTTGAGGTTTTCTTTTATGGCGTCAAAAAGTGCCTTGCTGGCTTCCGGCCACCAGAATTCCTTTTCCGGCGCATCCAGCATGGAGACACCCTCCAGGGGCAGGAAAAACGCTACTGGGCCTGTCGACTTATTGGCTTTTTCCGCCAGGATACGGCCGATAGTCGCATTTTCTTCGGGCGTGGTTCGCATCAGCGTGATATTCTGTGCCCACTGATAAAAGTGCCGATTATGGTATTGGGTCGGAACGGTATCTCGAGCCCGGAAATTGGCCATGTCAACACACCCGGGGACAACCACCTGGGGAACGGCTTTTTGCGAAACAATGTCATAGCGGTTGGGCCCGCCCCGCAGGACACCACCGGTTATTTCATCGGCCATTCGGTGGTCGTGATGTCAAGGACACCTGCGATATATCCATCAGCCACAAGACTCTCCAGGGTCTCCGGCGTTCCGACAGCATGGAAAATCAAGACTTCATAACCATTTTCTTCCATAATCTCCCGGCAGCGGTTAACGACCTGAGTGGTATTGCCGAACATGGAAGCCGCCAGAAGCGGTTTTTCTTCTATATCCGTTTCCGGTGTCTCAACCATGCCGATAAGAGCTCCGACGGCCTTGGTGTATACCCGGGCACTGATACGGTTGATACCGGCCACATCCACGATGTTGGGCACCATAACAATATCCCGCGTACCGACGTAGGGTTTGGTGTCGCCTGAAGCCAGAGTGCTGACCATGACCTTCGGAACTCCAAGGGGCAAAGCTCGCAAGGCCGATGTACCGATTTCGGTCCCTGCCGAACCACCCATGGAGATGATCGCCTGAAATCGACCGGCGGCATGCAGACCGACGATCACCTTTGCGATTCCTTTTGTCATGACCTCGATGGCAAATCCACGATCCGCTTTCTCCCTCAACATGGCTATACTGGAACCACCTGCCTCGGCCACCTCATCGGCCGGCACGTCCGGTTCAAATCCCGGATCCTTCACGATCCCAACATCTATTACAAGCGCCTTGTAGCCCCGTTTTTCAATTTCTTCTCTGACGAACATGAATTCGTCGCCCTTGGTGTCCAAGGCGCCAATGACGGCTATCAACTTAGCCATTTTAGACTCCTTCGCTCACAGTTGTGTGAAAAAGGCGATTCTTTATTTTGAGCAGCTGTTCACTGAGGTTATGAAACAGAGGTTCACTAAAGAGAATAGGAGCATACGATGGCGGGACCGGGCGGAAACTCCTCTCAGATTTCGGAACCCGGGAGGTTGGATACCTCGGATTTGACATCTGAAACGCCTGGTATGGACCTTATGATTTCGACCAGTCGAGCCTCGGACATTAGTGGACTGAGCCATCCCGTAATACTAACAACACCCATTTCAGGCACTTCAATATGAATATCGGATAGGCTTATATTGTTTTTAAGCATCGTTGCCTCGACTTTATTGACCAGGGACAACTTCTCCATGGCCTCTAATGCCCCAAGGCTGCATGCCCTAATCTCCTCGGACTTTGCTGCATTTACAATAAGCTCCGCCGCCCAATCTGCTCCTAATTTGCCCCGGTTAATAATCACATCAAAGAGAGAGGGATCATTCAGGTCCATGTGAAAGGCAAATTGGAGAAACCCTCTTCGATCGCTATCGCTCTTTTGAATGATCCTTTCGGCTGCTTTCTGGCTTTTTCCTCTCTCCTCCATGAGATGTTGAATGCGGTGGTTATCGGATGCGTTGATTCTCACATGTAATGCACAATCAAAGTCTCTCAAAAGAAATGGAGCACCGTGTCCCAATATAATCCCCTCTCCACGGCTAGCGATTCTGTAAATTATTGCCTCCATCAGATTAACGTATATTTCCGGATTTAGGCCAAAAAGACGATCTAATAGTCCTGGGGCTTTCTGGTCTATACCTTTCAGCTCTTCCTGTGAAATGCCCATGTTCATTGCTTCTTCGTGGAACCTGCGATCATCATAAAGGCTTAGGCTGAGCTCATTTGCAACCTTTTTGGCTATCTCCAGTCCTCCGCACCCCATCCCTGCCGTTATGGTAATTAAAGACATATTAGACCCTCCTTTTGTCCTCCCCGGTAACTCTATCCGTTGGGGATTCGTCTTCGCGGCAGCTCAACTGATTGTGGAGCGGATTGGCGTAAAATGACAAGAATAGCTGCTTTAAGGCCGACGAGTCCGGATTCGAATCCGGCACTCGCTGGGACAATCGATCGAGAAACGTCAACCTCTCGGCTTTGCTGTAGTGGTCCGCAAACCGATCACTGTTCGACAGTAAATCTGCGGCGATGTAATTGGGCGGCCACAAGCGATATTGGCTCCAGATGAAGTGATCGACCAAAGACGCCATACAGGAAAACTTCTCTTTGGACGGCAACTCGGCGCACGGTGTCAAGGTATCGAGAAGCGGCTCACCGAAGGCGATGTGAATGCGCCCTTTGGACTCACAAATCCCGGCGTGAATGCTCACCATGTCCTCGTTTTCGGCTTTAACGTAGGTTACGTTTTGCCGCGCGCTTAACACTTCTCGTACTTTGAACAGATCGCAGGGATCCCATTCGTAGGAGCAGGATACCGGAACAAGGCAAAGCGAACGCAAGTGGTCGATTGCGTCGCCGGTTTTGCTCATTGACAGCATCTTTAAAATCGCTGTATTGGTTTTATCGTTGCCATCTTTGGCCCGCCCGGAATCCTGCGCGATCCAAATCGATTCGTTTAGATTGGTAACCGTGTGATAGATGTAGGTCGAAACCCGCCGCAGGTATTTGATCTGCTCTTTTCCCGCCAAATCCCTTCGAATGAAGAAACATTTCAGCAGCTTGAAAATATTCGAGATGGTTGGGTTCATCAGCAGGTTGTTGCCGATGCCGGCGTTGCCCATCTTTCGCCCGTGGCGGCTCAGCAATATGTTGATCAAGGCGGAGTCCAGGACGATATCACGATGGTTCGACATGAACACCACAGCACGATCCTGGGGCACCCGTTCGATACCCGAGACCGTCAACTCGGTCACCGAGCGATCGATAATCTGTTCGAACAGGGGCGCCATTACCTCGATCTGGCATTGGGTCACTGTCTGAACAGCCCGCAACTTGGGCACAAAAATCCGTGTATCAAAAGAAATATCAAAGGATTTTATAAATTTGATTGCTTCTCTATTGGCGAGCAGACTTTCGACGACTTGGGGCAACTCCCAATCGTGCATACAACGAATATCTTCGAACTCCTTTGGGCTATTGTTATGCTTGTCCATATTTGTCTCGTTCTACAATATTTGCACGAATGCTGCTTTTTTACCTGTTTGACCTATCTTTATCTTTGACAAATGATCCAGTTGATCTCATACCTCCTCAAATTCCTGTGAAAGCTTGTGGGCTCGCTCCAGCCTTTTTGCAGCCTGCTTGCGGCCTGGCAAATTTTTATTTCCTCGACAGGTGACGTGGTTATAGTTCCCCTATATTGGATACTTAATGCCCTTATCCTGTCACTATATTAACAAAGTCAATCCATTTGCCAATAATAAAACCCTGACCCAAGTTCCACAGCCCCCCTCCAAACCAACTTGTCCCGTGCCTTTACTAACTCCCTCAGATGGTTATTTTAATCCCAAAAGCTTCAAACATTTCTGCGGGGTTATAGACTTCCTTTCCCCGGGAGGGGTCAATGAAAAAGACACCAAAAAAAATACCTGAAATTTTACCGATACTCACAGTCAAGAATGCCGTGTTGTTTCCCAATATGATCATGCCCTTTATTCTTAAAGACGAAGCCTATGTCCGGATGGCTAATGAGATCATGACTAAGGACAAACTTCTGGTTGTTGCCATGTTTGAGGACGAAAAGGTTGAAGGCGATAAATCGCCTGGTTTTCATCGAATCGGGACGATAGGGTTGGCTATTAAGATATCCAAAAGTGATGAGGGAACGGTTTTGGTGATTCAGGGTTTGTCTCGTGCCAATATCGGCGAAGTTGTTTCTCGCGAGCCCTATTACAAAGCCAGGATCCGGGAATTGAAGGAGATCGAGGAACTGGATGAGGATTTAAATGCCTTAACCGAAAAGGTGTTGAAACTATTTAAGAAGGTTGTAAAATTCTCTGCCCATCTCCCTGATCAAATGGTGCCCCTTGCCGAAAGCACGGAAGATCCGGGGCCTTTGGCTGATATGATCGTTTCCACTCTCAATATAGAAGGACATAAAAAGCAGGAGATCCTCGAAAGCCTCAACCTCAAGCAGCGTCTAAAAACTCTCATTCAAATCCTCAATAAGGAAATTGAATTCAACAGCATGGAAAAAACGATTCAGAATAAAGTAAAGAAGGGCATTGATAAGACACAAAGAGAATTTTACTTGAAGGAACAGCTCAAAGCCATAAAAAAGGAATTGGGCATGGATGGGGATGAACCATCCGATATTCAGGAACTGAGGGAGCGGTTGGAGGGAAAAAATCTGCCGGAAGCCCCCTATAAGGTAGCTGATAAAGAGATCAATAAGCTCACCAAGATGAACCCATCCTCTGCCGAATACACGGTTTCATTGAACTACCTTGATTGGATTCTGGAACTCCCCTGGTCGGAAAGCACGCCCGATAAGTTCAACATCAAAAAGGCTGAAAGAGTATTGAATAAACACCACTACGATCTTGAAAAGGTCAAAAAGAGGATTCTCGAATATCTCGCAGTCCGAAAACTCAATCCCGATCACAAGGGTCCCATTCTCTGTCTTGTGGGTCCGCCGGGAACCGGTAAGACCAGTCTGGGTCGCTCGGTTGCCGAGGCCCTGGGTCGCCAATTCGTTCGTATCTCTTTAGGCGGTGTGAGGGACGAGGCCGAGGTCAGGGGCCATCGCAGAACCTATGTGGGCTCTCTGCCCGGGAGGATCATCCAGGGGCTCAAAAAGGCAGAAAGTAATAACCCGGTATTCATGCTGGATGAGGTGGACAAGATCGGGATGGATTTCCGCGGTGATCCTTCCGCAGCCCTGTTGGAGGCGTTGGACCCTGAACAGAATTTTTCTTTTTCAGATCATTATCTTGAAATTGAATTCGACCTTTCCAGAGTCATGTTTATTACCACGGCCAATCAATTAGACCCCATCCCCCCCCCGCTGCTCGACAGGATGGAGGTGCTTGAGCTATCAGGCTATACGGAAGAGGAGAAGATCAAGATTGCAAATAAATTCCTAATCCCTCGGCAAATCAAAGAGCATGGACTCGATTCTAAAATGATCTCATTCAGAAAAGCAGCGGTTCAGAAGATTATCAGGGAATACACCAGGGAGGCGGGCCTTAGAAACCTCGAAAGAGAGATTGGAAGCGTTTGCAGAGGGCTTGCCAGAAGAATTGCCGAAGGCGAAAATAGGAAATTCGTCATTACGGCCAAAAAAATCTATGACTATCTAGGGATTCATAAATTCACATCAGATATGAGAGAACGCTCTTTTGTACCCGGCGTGGCCACAGGCATGGCCTGGACTCCTGCCGGCGGGGATATCCTGTTTGTGGAGGCGACGATGATGCCCGGTCAAAAATCCCTTGTCCTGACGGGGCAATTGGGAGACGTGATGAAGGAGTCCGCGCAGGCCGCTCTCAGCTATCTGAGATCCAAAGCCAACAATCTCGGTATCTCTGAGGATTTCTTTGATAGACACGATCTCCATATCCACGTGCCTGCCGGCGCGATTCCCAAAGACGGCCCCTCAGCCGGCGTTACAATGCTCACGGCCCTTGCCTCACTGCTCACCTGCAGGCCCATCAAGGCAGATCTGGCTATGACCGGCGAAGTGACACTCCGCGGCTCTATTCTTCCTGTAGGCGGCATAAAGGAGAAGATCCTGGCTGCCAACCGGAGCGGAATCAAAGAGGTCATCCTGCCCGAGAGGAACAAAAAGGATCTTGAAGAAATACCCGACAAAATCAAGGAAAGGGTTCACTTCCATCTGGTAAATAAAATGGAGGATGTTCTGGATTTGGCTTTGGATGAGCCAGTAGGGGCCACCTGCGCCTAGCAGCAGGCTGTCGGAAAACGCCCATCTGCCGTTCGACACGCAAACGGCCCTGAGCAAAGTCGAAGGGCTGCGTTCCACTCGTCTCTCGTCATTGCGACGTACTTTCAATGTACGACTCATTCCTCGAGATCTCATGCGCCTTGCATCTGGGCATTTCTCGACAGCCTGCTAAAAAATAAGTTGTCAACATTCAAACGCCTTTGCTCCTCGTAAGCGAAATTTTTTATCTGGCGGAGGATGGTGAAATTCGGGAAGTGTGCTTCGCATTGAACCATTTCCTGGAGACGCAGAAATCCCAAATTTCAAGCATCAAACTACAAACAAAATTCAAATGACCCAAAGGGTTTTTTTTCGGACACCCGTCCTCCACAGTAGACTGCCTATCCGCCGCAATGCTATGGAGGGCGGGCTACGGAGGATGGATTGGGGTTTATTTGTCATTTGGGATTTGTTATTTGGATTTTCCACGCCCTATTGATCTTGCCCCAAGATTCTGTTTCCAATATAGTGAAAATTTGTTGCTGGATTCTCGTTGCGAGTTAGCCCGCTTGAAGTTGGGGCGGGCAATTGAGAATTTGGGCTCAATTGGTTCAATAAATTGGAGATACCCGACTGATGGCTAAGGCAATCATGTTTCTGGGGACAGGCAGCGATGTAGGTAAATCCATTGCCGCCACAGCATTCTGCCGGATATTCAAAAGAAGGGGCTATAAGGTAGCTCCTTTCAAGGCCCAGAATATGTCCAACAACTCCTTCGTGACCGTCGAGGGTGGGGAAATCGGAAGGGCGCAGATCGTCCAGGCTGAGGCGGCCGGGCTTCTGCCCTCCGTGCACATGAATCCCATTCTCTTAAAACCCTCTTCCGGACTCGGCTCCCAAATCATTCTCCAGGGCAAGGTCTTCGGACAGATGGAGGCCATGAACTATCATAAATTCAAACCACGTCTCAGAGAAACCGTTCTGAACTCCTATGAAAAACTGGCCGAGGAGTACGATGTTATTGTCATGGAGGGTGCGGGGAGCTGTTGCGAGATGAACCTCAAAGACAACGATCTGGTCAATTTCTCCATGGCCATGGCCGTTGGCGCCCCCTGCATCCCGGTTGCCGATATCGACCGGGGGGGCGTATTTGCCCAAATCATAGGCAGCCACCATCTGATGAACAGAAAGGAAAAGGAATTCACGATCGGCTTTATCATTAACAAATTCCGTGGCGATTCCCGGCTTTTCGAATCAGGCATCGAGTATATCGAAAAGAAAACAAAGAAGCCCGTATTTGGGCTTATCCCCTTTTATGAGGACATATTGATCGATCCCGAGGATTCGGTGGCGGTACAGGAGGATAAATGGGAACCCAAACCCATCGGCCCTAAAACCGTAAACGTTGCCGTGCTGAAACTCCCGACCATCTCTAATTTTACAGACCTCGCAATCGTTGAAAGAGAACCGGATGTGGTGGTCAACTATCTTTTCAGACCCCAGGAACTCACAAAAGATTATGATGTGCTTGTATTGCCGGGCACTAAAAATGTCATGGAGGATGCGCTTTGGCTGGGGCGTTCCGGATGGAAAAGGGCGATTAAAACATTCTCGGAATCCGGCCGTTGGGTTCTCGGAATCTGTGGGGGCTATCAACTCCTGGGTGAAAGGATGAAGGACCCTTTGGGCGTTGAATCGACCACGAAATCCGTGAAAGGGCTGGGTCTTTTACCCATAGAAACCGTGTTGGAGGGAAACAAGATTGTCAGAAAGGTCAACGGGACCTGTCTCGTGAATAAGAACCGTGTGGGCGGTTATGAAATCCACATGGGTCTTAGCCGAGTCCTGAAGAACAGCGGGCAATCATTCCTGACTATCCGCGAGCCCGGACAAAGAAAGGTCTGGGACGATGGCTGGTGCGTAGGCAATTTCAGGGTCTGCGGGACCTATGTCCACGGCATCCTGGATTCCCCCGGCTTCAGGGGCGATTACCTCAACAGGATTCGAAAAAAGAAAAGCATTAAGGCAAAACGACCTAAGCAGGGGAGGCTTGCTCGCTTTCATCAATACGATCGGCTGGCCGATCACTTTGAAACGCACTGTGATGTAGACAGGATTATTGGCCATCTCTGAGGATTACTGATTTTCTAACACGAAGGCTTCTTGACTGATAATGGTTGCAGCTGAGAAAAAACACATGGCCGCGCTCTGCATCGCCGGAACTCATAGTGGGTGCGGGAAGACGACGGTCACTCTGGGGATTATGTCTGCCCTCACGAAAAGGGGGTTGACTGTTCAACCCTTCAAGGTTGGACCTGACTTTATTGATCCCGGGCATCATAGGCGAATAACGGGGAGGGATTCCCACAACCTGGATGGTTGGATGCTCGAACGCAATCAAAATGAAGAGATCTTTTCCCGATATATCCAGGGCGCCGATATCGCTGTGGTTGAAGGGGTCATGGGTGTCTTTGACGGCTTTTCCGGGAATGACGAATCCGGTTCCACCGCCCAGATGGCAAAATGGCTGGACATACCGGTCGTGCTCGTCATCGATGCACGATCCATGGCAAGATCGGCCGCGGCTATCGCTCAGGGCTTTGCCCTTTTCGATAGCGAATTGCCCATCTCCGGCATTATCTTCAACCGCATAGGAAGCCTAGTTCATAAACAGATTATTGATGAGGCGATGTCTTCCCTTCTCGACATCCCAGTCCTTGGATATTTGCCCAGAGATGAAATGTTCAATATTCCTTCCAGGCACCTGGGTCTCGTTATTGATGAGGATTTCCGGATTGCAGAAAAGCAGAAGGAGAACCTGGCTCAATGGATTGAGACCAATCTGAATATGGAATTGTTGCTGGAGAACGATAAGTCCACGGCAGTCTCGCCCTTGCAAGTAAAAAAGGAGGGTTCCGAAAAAGACCCTGTGCGAATCGGACTTGCACGGGATGAGGCCTTTTCCTTCTACTATCCGGAGAATCTTAGATACTTAGAGGAAGCCGGCGCAGAATTGGTTCCCTTTTCGCCGATCCGATCAAATAGACTGCCCGATAATGTCCAAGGGCTCCTATTAGGCGGAGGGTACCCTGAACTGAATTGCAGAGCCTTGTCGGAAAACAGTGAGATGTTAGAAGCCGTAAGACGATTCGCCTCTGAAGACAAACCCATCTATGCGGAATGTGGCGGATTCATGTACCTGATGCAGGAAATCCATGATATGGACGGTAACGTCTACCCGATGGCCGGCATATACCCAGTTGGCGCCCGAATGGAAAAAAAGCTAAAGGCCTTGGGATACCGCGAGGTTGTGACTCAAAAGGAGAGCATTCTGGGCCCTGCTGACACAAAAGTCCGAGGACACGAATTTCACTACTCGAGCATATTGGAAAAGGGAACGATGCCTGACGCCATATACAGGATGTCGGATCGCAAATCTTCCGCCAAAGGCCCTGAAGGATTTAGGAAACAGAATGTCCTGGGGTCTTACGTCCACCTTCACTGGGGGTCGAATCCTGAGGTGGCCAATCATTTTGTGGACTTTTGCAGGAAGTATGGGTAGGCCTGAGGTCTGAAATCAGAGGTCAGTAGCTGGTGGTCTGTCGGCAAGAGTACCTAACATCCGCGGTAAGGAATTCTTGGGACAATCAGAAAACAGTTGGATCTGAATCATAAGTGTATAATTAAAAACAACACCTAAAGAACAGATTAGAATGGAGGTAACCGTTCAGTTAAAACAGACGGATAAACATGATTGACAAGATGATTTGTCTTTCACGAAGCATCTCAATTCTTTTATCCTTGATGGGCGGTTATTTGAATAGATCGTCTAAAAGCATTATGAGGAACACTTGAATGGCAAGAATAGGTTAACCTACTATTGTCATTCAAGTGCTCCTCATTGGTTTCGATATAACCATATCGAAACGCCGCTATAGGCGGTACTTTTTGACGATTTTCATATTCGTAACTGTAAATGACTTGTTGATCCCGTTATCCTGTCTAATATTCTTTCCCAAGTGAAATATAACGAATGGAGACACCATGAACAATATTGTCGGCCCCTTTGAACCTGGGGCAATTGAGAAAAGTTCTTTTGAGATTATTGATTCTGAAGTGCCTGACCCGCGCCCCTTTGAGGGTGATGAATGGCTTGTTGTGCGGAGGATGATTCACACCACTGCGGATTTTGAACTCCTGTCTTTGGTCCGATTCCATACCCATGCCGTAAGGAAGGGGATTGATTCGTTGCTTAAGGGCTGCAAGATCGTGACCGATACGGAAATGGCCCGCATGGGCATTACGGCCCGTCGCATGGAGAAACTGGGATGTACCGTGTCCAGTTATATTGGAGCACCGGAAATCATTGAAAAGGCCGCCAAGGATAATACCACGCGCGCATCGGCTGCAGTGGATTTTGCGCTTCCAAATATGGAGGGTGGCATCTATGTGGTCGGCAACGCGCCTACCGCGCTTCTCCGGCTTTTGAATTTAATCAAGGATGGAGAATACAAACCGGCCCTGATTGTGGGTATGCCGGTGGGTTTCGTAAACGCCGCTGAATCCAAGGATCTGCTCATGGAACAGGATGAGATTCCCTACATCACGATCCGGGGGCGAAAGGGTGGATCGGCGCTTGCTGCGTCTGCGGTTAATCAGTTGGCCGAAATAACACTTTCACGCTGATATAGAATAAGGTGAACCTTTGCCCTAAACAGGGCGCTCAATAAAACGATTGATATATAAAGAAGTGATGCCGAAAAAAAAGCTACGAGAAGGTTTTACAACCGGGTCGGCGGCGGCGGCAGCGGCCAAGGCGGCAATTCTCTATCTCGGGGGGAAAAATAACATGGACAGGGTCGACATCCCGTTGCCTCCGGGCGGGAGACTGACGATACCTGTCAAATCCGTTGAGCCCCATGGAGAAGGGGCGCGGGCCACGGTCATAAAGGATGCAGGCGATGATCCGGATGTAACCAACAGAGCAAAAATCAGGAGCACGGTAATTCTCGAACCCGAAGGCGCGCCAGGGATGATCTCTCTTCATGGCGGAAAGGGGGTGGGCAGGGTTACGCGGCCCGGCCTTCCTGTCGCGGTTGGAGAACCCGCCATCAACCCTGCGCCCCGCGGGCAGATCAAGGAGGCAGTGAAAGAAGGACTGATTGAGACCGGTATAAGGGGCGCTGTATCGGTCACCATCGATGTCGTAAATGGGGAAAAGATCGCACAGAAAACCCTGAACCCGCGCCTCGGTATCGTAGGCGGCATATCCATTCTCGGCACACGTGGAACCGTCAAGCCGTTCTCGAACCAGGCCTACCGCGACACCATCACCGTGTCTATGGATGTGGCAAAGGCGGAAGGTTTGGATAGGGTTGCCCTTTCAACGGGTGGCAAGAGCGAAGGTTTCCTAAAAACAGCATTCCCGCATCTGCCGGACGCGTCCTTTATCCAGGTTGCGGATTTTTTTGCTTTTTCCCTTGAAGAGGCAACGAAACGCGGATTTGAAAATATTTTGTATGCCTGCTTTTTTGGAAAGCTGGTTAAAATGGCGCAAGGGCATCCCTATACCCATGCCAGGAAATCGGAAATCGATTTTTCATTATTATCCGGCTGGTGTAGTTCTCTGGGAATCGACAAAGAAAAAACGAAAGCCATCAGACTGGCCAATACAGCCCGTGAAGCCAGGGACATCATTACGGAAGATATGCGTAGTGCACAGGTTTTTGAAAAAATCGTAAGAAAGGCCCTTTTGTCTGCCCGCAAGTTTGCCGGTCCTTCTCCCAATATCCTTTATTTCCTTTTTGATTTCGATGGAAACCTTCTTGCGTCCCTTGAAGATAAAGGTGTCCCAAAAGGCTCAAAACTAAAAGCGCACAATCATTAAAAATCGAAAACTAGAACTCAACATTTAACAGAGATTTTCGAAAGCCGTGGAAAGGATTAACCATGCAATCCGTGCATGTCATCGGACTGGGTGTAGATCATCAGGATCTGCCCGAGGGTATTTCTAGGCGCATCGAAGGCGCAGATGTCCTTGTTGGCGGCATCAGGCTTCTTGAAGCATTTAAAAATCATCCTGCCGTTAAAATAGCCGTCAAGAGCCCGCTTGATAAGATCGTCACCAGGATTAAACAAAAAATAGAGGCGAACAAGGAAGTCATTGTCCTGGCGGATGGCGATCCCGGCTTTTTTGGTATCGGCAAAACCCTGATCAGGGCTTTGGGGGAAGAAAACGTTCAACTCTATCCCAATGTGACGGTTCTTCAGGCTGCCGCAGCAAAGCTCAAAATGCCCTGGGAAAAGGCGAAAACCGTATCTCTCCATGGCCGGCAGGATCTATGGCCGCTTTTCAGGGCCTTGGTGAATCATGATTTGGTGGGCGTCTTCACGGATCAAACCTTTCACCCAGGAAAAATTGCGGATGCGCTGGTCCAAAGAGGCGTGGATACGTTTCGAATGCACATCTTTGAGAACCTGGGCATGAAAGACGAAAGCATCAAATCCGTCAGTCCTGACGAGGCAAAAGATGGCCCCTACGCTTCCCTTAGTTTTGTCCTCCTTGAAAGGACCAAAAGCCCTGAAATTCAACTTCGGCTGGGACTAGATGATGAACTCTATTTTCATGAAAGGGGGTTGATCACGAAAAAGGAGTTACGGGTTGTGGGTCTCTCCCAACTCGAGATACAACCTCATCACACGGTTTGGGATTTGGGCGCGGGGTGCGGTTCTGTTGCCATTGAGGCCTCCCTTTTGGCCTATGAAGGCGAAGTCGTCGCCGTGGAAAAAGACGCTTTCAGGGTCAAATCTATTCAAAAAAACATCCAAAAAACAGGTGCCTACGGGGTCCAGATTATTCACGATAGTCTTCCCGATTGTCTCGATTCTCTTCCGGAACCTGATCGCATATTTATTGGGGGCGGAACCGGGCATGGCATAAACGTCCTGGAACAGGCCCTGGAACGCCTAAAGCCGGGCGGCAATATAGTGCTTCATCTCGTACTCATGGGCTCTTTGGAAAGGGCGAGGAATTTTTTGCTCGATCTGGGATGGCCTGTCAATATTACTCAGGTACAGATTTGCCGTTCCGAGAGCCTGGCCGGCGATCAACGTTTTGAGGCGTTGAATCCGGTTTTTATCCTGAGCGCATCAAAGCCCACCTCAGAATAATGTGGGCCGAGTTCTGATTTTAAAATGTTTTAGAACCAACACCCGGATTCCATTTGCTCACTCTTACATAAGCAATGGAATTTCTTGATTCCAAATCATTTCAGGTATAAATTGGTTGAAAATAACTTGATATTTGACGATTTTTCAACCAAAAATCAAAATGAATAATACTTATCCTACAAGACTAGTCCGAAAACTGACTGGATCGAGCCTTAATCAACTGAAATATTGGGTCAGGACTAATCTCATTTCTCCAGAAAAAAAGGGAAAGTCCTCTTTTTATTCTTTTAAAGATATTGTGAAGTTACGAGTACTTGTCTCGCTAAGAAACAAAGGGTTAAGCCTCCAAAAGGTACGGAAAGGGATAGAGACCCTATCAAATATGTTACCCGAACACGAACCACTTTCCCGGCTGATCATCTATACTGACGGCATAGACATGATAGTTGTTGAGAAAGGGAAATACTTCAACGCTATAACAAGGCAGCAGTATTTGCGATTTGATACGGAACAAATCGGATCGGAGATAATTAGGTTACAAAACCACAACAGGGCTTTCGTAAAGCGAAAAGGTCCTTTGGAGAGTGGAGAAAAGGCTACTGCTCTCCCCCGTAGGTAGCGGCGTACGAGACAAATCAGCGGAGGCAGTTAAGATGAGCATCTTAAGCACTATCCGCAATGAATTGAAAGGGTTGGGTTATTTACACAACCTATTGCAGGAGAACTATGTCTTCGATGATGCAGCTGTTTCTGGAAATCGAGATCTGAATATCCCTTTGGCGGCATTTGCTCAGTGGCCGCCATCATATCGGAACGCTTGCATCGGGATATTAAGTGCCAATGGACAGTCCGGTCCCGCGCACATATCAAGGTACCAAACCCTTGGCGCCCCAATGTTCTTTGAGGCATTTCCAGATCATCTTGACCGTTACCGTGTTAAGGCAACTGGAGAGGCCATCTTCTTAGAGTCCATCCCAGCCAGAGATATTCGAAAGGCCTTTAACCTAAACAGAAAAAACTGGTGCCCCAAAGTGATTTTTCGCGCCAAGGCTATCACTCAATTGAAAGAGCCCTATCAGCTCGATTTTGTTGATGTAGGCCTCATCACTGCTTTAAAAGGTATGATCCACGGGAAATTGGATCGACTGCTAAAAGATATTCTGCACGAAGCCATCGTTTTTTATAAGAACGTCTCAGGTATTAAACCAGAAGAGACCTCTCTTTTTCGTCTCGTTTTTCGCTTCCTCGCAGCAAAGATTTTTAATGATAGAAATCATCCAGGAAATTGGTCCACTCCTGAGGCAAATGTTATCATTGAAAGAGTCCAGAAGTTTTATGAGCCTTTTGAAGCCGAAACTCAGAACGTCCTCGAAGAACCCAACACGCAACAAGTTGTGTGGGATAAATTCCGGAGCGCTTTCAACTTTCAAAATCTTTCAGTGGAAGATCTAGCTTTCGTCTATGAAAACACTCTTATTCGCAAGGAAACCAGGAAACAATTTGGCATACACAGTACGCCTTCTGTAATAGCGGAGCTTATGGTGGACCGGCTTCCTTTTGAGTCATTGCCCCAGGAGGGGCGTTACGTGCTTGAGCCCTGTGCTGGCCATGGCGTTTTTCTGGTTGCCGCCCTCCGTCGTCTGCGGGAACTATTACCGGCTTCGTGGACAGATCAGCAGAGACATGGCTATCTGAAAGACCGATTGACAGCTATTGAGCTTGATACTTTCGCCGCCGAGGTGTGTCGTCTGTCACTCATGTTGGCGGACTATCCCAATCCAGACGGATGGCATATCATAGACGAGGATATATTTGGCAGTGATGCCCTTGAGAAAGAATTGAAAACGTCCCGGGTCGTGCTTTGCAATCCCCCATTCGAAGACTTTACCATGGCCGAGAGGGATAGCTATGGGGATAATGTCCGAAATGCCCATAAGCCTTACGAGGTCTTACGCAGAGTCCTTGATCACTCACCAGACATGTTGGGTTTTGTTTTACCAAAAGCTGCCATTTTAGGTGAGAAGTACTCTGATCTTCAAGACCTCATGGCCCGAAAATACAAAAACATAGAAACCATAGCTCTCCCAGATCGTATCTTCGTATTTTCTGATCAAGAAACCATGCTGGTCCTTGCTTCAGACAGAGACGAATCAAAAAAAGCGGATATTTCTACTAGGACGTTCTGGGTGCGAGAAAACGATAGACGACCTTTCCTTGAAACGGCTCAGCTACCTGGGTCCGTTGGCAAGAGCGTAAATCGTGCCAGACATACAACACCTATCTCTCTGTGGCATCCCCCACTGTCTGAGATTTGGGATTATCTGAGGACTAACCCGAGGCTCAAGGATATAGCCGAGATTCACAGGGGTATTGAATGGAATATTCCGCTCAGTGAGAACAGAAGTAAGTTAATATCTCGTGAAGAAAAGCCACAATTTAAAAAGGGATTGGATACGGTCCCGGGGAAAATTGAGCCTTACCATGTACAGGGGTTGGTATACTTAAATATGGAGGATCGCTTTAAACGAACAAATGCGCATTCACTTCCATGGGATAGACAAAAAATAATAACTAATAGGCATATCATTAGCCGTGGACCTTGGAGGATTGTGGGTCATCCGGACTCAATTGGCTTGGTTTGTCGAGAAAATTTTATTGTTATCTGGCCCAAAACTGAGTTAACCGTGGAAGTCCTTTCAGCGCTTGTCAATTCACCATTAGTCAATGCGTTTCTTTTCGTTCGTGAATCAAAGCGTCGTAATAGGAATGTCACATTGCGCCATACACCTATACCATTCCCTGAATCTATTGATTCAGAGCGAATTACTTATCTCGTGGAATATTACATTAAACTTAGGCTTGGAATTACGGAAGGCTCTTCTAAGAAGCTTTCTTTACAGGAATATTTACAAACATTGATGGAAATCGACAGCCTTATATTGAAAGCATATCATTTACCCCCAAGACTTGAACGAAAATTGCTGGATCTTTTTCGAGGACATCCCCGACCCGTTCCGTTTGATTTTCCAGACTATTATCCTAAAGACTTTAGCCCATGTATTCCATTGCACAAGTATCTCGAAATGGATTTGAAACAAGCCAGTGCCGGACAATTCCTCAAGAGAATCACGCCCTTTGATTCTGAAGACATGCATGAATTTTTTATCGACATTGAGGCAAGACAATCCTGATGGACGGGTATCTGTTTGATACTAATGCTGTGAGTCCTCTTTGGAATGTCAGGCACCCTGAGCATGATATAATTAAAAATTTTTTCGCAAGCGTCTCTCAATCCCCTGTCTGGCTATCCACTATTGTCCTTGCAGAAATAGAATACGGGATGAAGATAACCCCAGAGATGGATATGGATAGTCAGAATCAAGTCAGGCACGAAATGTCGAACCATCCCTTTATACTTGATATTGATAAACATACCATTGATCCCTATTCGGATTTACGAGCAGAACTGTTTAAGAAATTTTCACCAAGAGATCGCCGAGGAAGATTAACTGTAAAATGGCCGGAAGACCTTATTGAACGAACGAGCGCTAAAGAACTCGGTGTCCAGGAGAATGATATCTGGATAGCAGCACAGGCCATTCAATACAATTTGATACTGGTCACCGGCGATCACATGCAACGACTTGTAGACGTATCCGAAAACCTGGACAATCCTCTTCGAATCGCAAGATGGAAATAGCAGCCTCATTTAAGCCGCTCACCCATGGAGAAATCATATGAATAACAACATTCGCTGGGACTGGATGATCCACATCCTTTTTCAAAGATGAAGACGGAACTGATCTGGGAGGGGAAGTACGATGAGTGTGGCAACCGGCGGACGGTGGATATTGCAATTTACACCGTGGGTGTGGGTTTGATTTGAATTCAGGAAGATGGTCTGTCACCGGTGAAGGGCATAATCTTGTTTATAGTCGCACCTTGATTATGGTTTGGGAGAGATAAATAAGATGGCAGGGAAAAAGAAAAAATCCGGCAGGAAGAAGCCAATTGATCAGTACGACCACAAAGGAAAGAAACGGATCAATAACCCACCGGTTGGTCTGGTAACCCCTGACACGGATAAAGAGACCGGAAAGAATACATATGCTTATGACCCGCATATCGATCCAAGTCTGCAATGGGCGGGCAAGGCCGAACATACCTCTTTTGAGGTTCCCAATGTATCCCTTCATGTCCACGAGCGCATAGACCCCCGTACCATCATCGAGACAGTGCGCAAGAGAAACGGGCAGAAGCTTGACCAGCTTTCCCTGTTCGCCTCACCAGAAGAAAACCCGCCCCTGAGAGAAGCCATCGAGTTTTACAAGCACAAGCATAACTGGTCAAACCGCCTTGTGGCCGGCGACAGCCTGCTGGTGATGAATTCCCTTCTGGAAAAGGAGGGCATGGCCGGTAGAGTGCAGATGATTTACATCGACCCGCCCTACGGCATCAAATACGGCTCCAACTTCCAGCCCTTCGTGAACAAGCGGGATGTTAAAGACGGCAAGGACGATGATTTGACCGCAGAACCGGAAATGATCAAGGCATTCCGGGATACCTGGGAACTTGGGATTCATTCTTATTTGACTTATCTGCGGGACAGGTTGCTGCTTGCCAGAGAACTGCTGACAGAAACCGGGAGTATTTTTGTTCAGATTTCGGATGAGAATGTGCATCATGTGCGCGAGTTGATGGATGACGTATTTAGTCAGAAAAATTTTGTTACCGAGATCGTATTCTTAAAAACTACCGGCCAAACAAGTAAGTTGTTAGCGCCAGCGAATGACTATCTAATTTGGTATGCAAAAGATAGTGCTCATGTAAGATATCGCCAACTGTTTAGAGAAAGAGATCAAGATTATATTGACGCTGCATACAACTATTTAGATCTCCAGAATGGAAAGGTTAAAAAGTTAAACAAAACTGAGGTGAAAAGCGAAGAAATCCTGGCTGGAGGCCGGAGATTCAGAATAGACAATCTTACTTCGCAATCTGGTCCTGGTGACGTGCCTGAAACTAGATTTGTCTGGAATAAGAAGATCTATAGACTGAAAAGCGGCTCATGGAAAACATCTATAGAAGGATTGAGAACGCTAGCTGAAGCAAATAGGCTGTGGTTTTTGGAAAATACCGTATATTACAAAAGATACGTTGATGATTTTCCTATACAACCCATAAATAATGTGTGGTCCGATACAACAATTAGTGGATATGCTTCAGATAAAATCTATGTTGTTCAAACTCTTGCGAAAGTCATTGAGCGCTGCCTCCTTATGACCACCGACCCCGGTGACCTGGTCTTTGACCCCACATGCGGTTCAGGCACCACGGCCTATGTTTCCGAGCAGTGGGGCAGGCGCTGGATTACCTGCGATACCTCACGGGTAGCCCTTTCCCTTGCCAAACAACGGCTAATGACTGCGCTGTATGATTATTACGAACTGGCCCATCCCGAGGAAGGTGTGGGAAGTGGTTTCAAATACAAGACCGTTCCCCACATCACCCTGAAATCAATTGCCAATAATGAACCGCCCGCGCAGGAAACCCTCTATGACCAACCTTTCATAGACAGATCCAGGGCAAGGGTAAGCGGCCCTTTAACTGTGGAGGCAGTTCCAGCGCCGGTGGTAAGGCCTCTGGATGATATAAGCGCATACAGTGATACGACACTCCCTGCTGATGAATCTGTCGCCCGCAGCGGTGAGACGTTACGACACGCGGAGTGGCGCGACGAATTGCTCAAGACCGGCATTCGGGGCAAGGCCGGTCAATTTATCCTGTTCTCCCGGGTGGAACCGCTGCCCGGGACCCGATGGCTCCATGCAGAGGCCGAAACAAGGCCTAATGATCTTGGGGCTGATTCTGTGAGGGAACCAAAGGGGATCTACGGCCAACCGGTCCGGGCGGTTATCTCCTTCGGCTCCGAACATGCCCCGTTAGAACAACGCCAGGTGGAACTTGCCATCGAGGAAGCCCAGAAACTGGTTCCCAAACCCAAAATCATTGTTTTTGCAGCGTTCCAGTTTGATCCCGAGGCGGCCAAGGATATTGATGAGACGGATTGGCCGGGAGTCACGCTTCTCAAGGCCCAGATGGATGATGACCTCTTGACCGAAGATTTGAAAAAGAAAAGAAGGAGTAATCAGAGCTTCTGGCTTATGGGACAACCTGATGTGAGGCTTGAAGAGATCAAGAAAGGCAAGGACAAGGGCAAATATCGCGTGGAGGTCCTGGGTTTTGATTACTGGAACACCAAGACCGGCGTCATTGAATCGGGTGGAACGGATAAGATCAGCATATGGATGCTGGATACCGACTATGA
>CAYWMP010000010.1:0-62232 GCA_964459445.1 uncultured Desulfobacteraceae bacterium | reverse complement strand
GGTAGAACCTTTTCAATTCTCACCGGTAGAACCGGTGGATTAATAACGATTTAGCTCCTTACACCGCGATTCTTTGACTAATTGAGTCAAACAAATCTGACGAGCGTTGACAAACTAAGGTGTTCCGCGTGTTCAGTGTTCAGCGCCGCCTCTTGCCGCCGAAGCGGCCAGTTTGATCAAAAAACTGACTCCGGCGCTACGTAGTCAGATACGAGGAAGGAGCAGAGGTAAGGAACCAATTTCTCTTTCCTGAACGCTGAACCCCTGAATACTTGCATTAGCTGAGGCTTCGAAACAATGATAAGCGTTGATTCAAAGTTGAAGGAAATTTCAAATATATTTGGCTAGGATTAAGTGGTTTTTCGTTGACAATCAAGGCAATGGGAAGTAATACTGAAAGTAAGACCTGTAGAAAGGAAATGAATTATGCCACGGGTAACCCAAAAAGGCCAGATAACCATTCCTCTTGAGATAAGATCCATGTTGAAAATAGAAACCGGTGACGAAATCGTTTTCGAAGTGGACAAGGGTAAGGTTGTACTGAACAAAAGAGCTGGTTCCGTCAGGAATTTCAAGAAATACGTTGGGTTCCTATCCCACCTAAAAGGGAAAAAGCCGGAAGATATCATTGACGATCTGCGCGGAGATGCCTAGTGTTTTCTGCTGTCGACACCAATATATTGCTGGATATCCTGATTCCAAATGCGGGTCACGTCGAATCTTCATTGCGGTGTTTAGCAAGCACAGAGCCAAAAGAGGAACTCGTTATTTCAGAGGTAGTATTTTCCGAATTAGCCTCTCAGTTCTTATCCTTTAAAGATCTCAACAATTTTTTAAGAGATACCGGTATCATCTTTCTTCCATCAAATGAAAAAGCGCTTTTTGAAGCCAGCCGCGCTTGGAAGGAATATTTTGAACGGAAAAGAGATAGTATCATCTGCCCTGCTTGCGGAAAGAAGCATAAACCAACCTGTAACGCCTGTAATAAACCTATTCCATATCGCCAACATATTTTGAGCGATTTTTTGATTGGCGCCCATGCAAAGACACAAGCAGACAGGCTCATTACCAGAGATCGAGGCTTTTACCGAAGTTATTTCAAGGATCTAAAAATCCTGACCCCGAAATGAAAAAAACGGCGTCTAAAGTAAAGGAGAGAATGTAGAGTAGCTTCCCCGCCGCCATACCCTGGTTGCCCAGGGCGGTCTTCGGGGAAAAGCGGGACGGGCCTGACTAAATAACTAACTTTTGATTACGAGAATGGAAGGCGGTTGGGATTCATTCCCAGCTGCCTTTTTTTCGACCGTGAATTTAGTGGGAAATGAGGGACGGCCATTTGTAAATAACTAAGCTAGCAGAGAGATGATACAAAGGACGGAAAGGGCAAAATATCATACGTCAAGGGTTACCCCTACTTCTCTAACCAGTTCTCAACGACAAGCCCCTCAATTCTGGAATAATGTCGGGTATTGGCTGTAACCATTTTGCCTTTATTCGCAATGGCCGTTGATGCTATCAGGATATCTTCGATGCCGAGGGTTTGCCCGGATTTCCGCAATGAGGCTAGAATATCTCCGGCCACGAGTGCTTCTTGATCACCAATAGGGAATACCTTGACTCGGTCAATGATTTCTTTCTTGATCTTTGCCCAAAATTCATTGAAATCTTTTCGAAGGGCACTTCCGTAACGTAGTTCCATGATGCAGATGCTTGACGTACATAAGGCATGTGATTCTTTTGTACCCAATCGGGTAATAAGATTTATGTTTGAGCGTTTTTTGACAAGTTCACTCAGGATATTTGTGTCGAGCAGGTACACAGGCTTTCAGGATCTCTTAAGAATTCTCGGGATGTGTTTTTTTCTCTCCTGTACGATTTGGGCTATCGCTTCAAAAAAGGGGTCATTATCATTGATCCAACCCCTAGCCTGGCTCAAATGCTTATCTTCCTGTTCAGCAGGAACTAAACGGGCCATGGGTTTGCCGCGTTTTGTAATAAGTATCTGCTCCTTTCCGAAGGCCACCTTTCCAAGGAGCTCAGAAAAGTGCTTTTTTGCTTCCGCCACACTTATAGTCTGTTCGTTCATTCATGTTCTCCGAAATATCTTTTGTGGTCATGATGACCTATTTATATCAAAAAGCTAATTAGGATGCAAGTTCAGCCTTTCAATCTTAAATATTGCGCACCATTGATCATGAAAAGGGGAACGACGATTAGTAAATAACTCGGGGTTACGGTAATGGAAAGCGATTGCTGAATTTTCAAACTTATTGATTGTTTAGAGCAGATTCAGTCGTCGTTTCTCTTCATATATCTTTTCTGAAAGGATCTCCCTGAGCACAGACTGATAGGATGACATGCCCCTGATGCGGGCTAAATGACGTAAATCGTCGATGACATATTTGGGCAAGGAAACGGAAGTCCTGAGCATTTTCAATCTTCCTTCGTATTTCGGTTTGACATTCATCGCCTCCCTTATGACTTCGGGGCGAGAGAGATCAAAATCTCCGATACGATAGTCCTCGTCCTCAATTCTTTTCTTTTGTTTGCTTTTCATAAATACCCTTTTCATTTTTTTTCATATCTCTTGCATGGATGGGGCGAGCTACCTCGTTTGACTTGTGTTGATAAACGACAAACAGATAACGCCCCCCAAAGGTTCGGCCCAAGAGCACTCGACGATCTGCAAATTTCTTGTGTGGAAAAACAACCATCGGTGGATTATTAAAGCATTGCTCAATTTCTTCCGCAGCAACACCATGTTTTATTTCGTTTTTCCAAATATTGTTTTCATCCCATTCAACATAGCGGTAATGAATGCTCATGATGGAAATATACCTCAAATGCGGTATAAAATAAAGGGAATATTGAGTAGCTGAAATTAGTGAGCGTGAAGAGGGGGGGTAATGAATCTCTTAGGACTAGCTATTGTTTCCTATAATAAAATGTACTACTTGAACTGCTCGAAAAAATCATTCCCCTTATCATCCACGATGATAAAAGCGGGGAAATCCTTGACCGTGATCTCAAAAATGGCTTCCATACCCAATTCCGAATATTCAAGTGACTCCACCTTGGTAATGCAATCTTTCCCTATCCTAGCAGCAGCCCCGCCTATAGATCCCAGATAAAAGCCCCCGTGCTTCTTGCAGGAATCGGTCACAACCTGTGAACGATTGCCCTTGGCCAACATGACCATGGATGCGCCCTGCTCCTGAAACAGGGGCACATAGGAATCCATACGCCCTGCCGTGGTCGGGCCGAAAGACCCCGAAGCATACCCTTTTGGTGTTTTAGCCGGACCTGCGTAATAGACGATATGGTCTTTGAAATAATCGGGAAGCCCTTCTCCTTGGTCCAAACGTTCCTTCAACTTGGCATGGGCAATGTCCCTTGCCACCACGATTTTCCCCGTAAGAGAAAGTCGTGTTGCAGTGGGGTATTTGCTTAAGGTCGTCCGGATTTGCGCCATGGGCTGATTAAGATCAATGGGTACCGCCTCTTCTTCGGTCTCCGTTGGTTCTGGCAGGAATTTTGCCGGGTTGGTCTCGAGTTTCTCCAGGAATATCCCGTCCTGTGTAATCTTGGCCTTGATGTTCCTATCCGCACTGCAACTGACCCCCAGGCCTATTGGACAGGACGCCCCGTGTCTTGGAAGACGAATCACTCTAGCGTCCAGGCAAAAGTACTTGCCTCCAAATTGAGCACCGAGCCCCAGTTCACTGGAGCGCTTGAGCAGCTTCTCTTCCATCTCTCTGTCCCTGAAGGCCTGCCCATGCTCATTGCCTTTGTCGGGGAGGCCGTCAAGAAATCGGGCGCTTGCAAGTTTGACGGTTTTAAGGTTTGCTTCTGCCGAGGTCCCCCCCACCACAAAGGCCAGGTGGTAGGGCGGGCAGGCTGCTGTGCCGAGACCTCTCATTTTATCGACCATGAATTCGAGCAGGGCATCCGGATTCAAAACCGCCTTGGTCTCTTGAAAGAGGAAGGTTTTGTTACCCGATCCCCCACCCTTTGCAACAAAAAGAAATTTGTAGGAATCCCCCTCTGTTGCATAGAGTTCAATCTGGGCGGGCAGGTTGCACCCCGTATTCTTTTCTTCATACATGGTTAGAGGTGCGTTTTGTGAATAGCGAAGGTTGAGCTTAGAATAGCTATTAAAAATGCCCCGTGACAATGCCTCTTCATCGTTGCAACCGGTCCAAACCTGCTGCCCTTTCTTTCCGAGCACAATGGCGGTCCCGGTATCCTGACACATGGGGAATTCCATATCTGCGGAAATCACGGCGTTCTTGATAAGTTCCAGCGCCACATATTTGTCATTGGCTGACGCCTCGGCATCATCGAGTATCCGCGATAGCTGTTCCAGATGTGAGGTCCTGAGGAGATGGGATACGTCCTTGAATGCCTCCTCAGCAAGAGTGGTGAGGCCTTGGGGCTCAACCCTTACGATGAGACTGTTATCGAAAAAACTCGTTAAAACATACTCGGTTGTGAGAAGCCGGTACGTTGTGGGATCTTTTCCCATTGGAAACGGTTCTTGATACACGAAATCAACGGTCATGTGTCCCCTCTTCTTTGCCTTCGATCTAAGCCCAACAGACCAATGGCCGCCCGTAGTCGGCCGGCCATTTTTGTAATTTTTTTATATGGTCTTATCCTTTGAGTCGCTTCATATCATCCACGAGTCCTTGAACGGCTTCAGCAGAATGACTCAAGGCCTTCTTCTCTTCTTCCGTGAGTTCTATTTCAATGATCTTTTCAATGCCCTTGGCGCCTAATTTAATAGGTACGCCAATAAATAGGTTGTTTATGCCATACTCTCCGTTCAGGTATGCTGCACAGGGAAGAATCTTCTTTTTGTCTTTAAGTATGGCCTCCGCCATCTCCACGGCTGCAGAAGCAGGCGCATAAAAGGCACTTCCTGTCTTAAGCAGTCCCACGATCTCCGCACCGCCCTGACGCGTTCTGTCCACCAGGGCCTCGATTTTATCGGCAGCCATTAATTCGGTAATCGGGATTCCAGCGACGGTCGAATACCGCGGAAGTGGGACCATCGTGTCGCCGTGCCCGCCCAGAACAAGTGCATGGATATTTTCAACAGACACATCCATCTCCATTGAGATGAATGCCCGGAAGCGGGCTGAATCAAGGATGCCGGCCATGCCCATGACCCTCTCCTTTGGAAAACCCAGTGCGTCGAAGGCGACGTGGCACATAGCATCCAGGGGATTGCTCACGATGATAATGATCGTCTTTGGCGCCATCACCGCGATCTCCTTGCATACGTCGCCCATGATGCCCATGTTCGTGGTCAAGAGGTCATCCCGGCTCATACCCGGTTTTCTAGCGATGCCCGCAGTTATGATAACGATATCGGAATCCCTTGCATTTTCATACTCTGCCGTACATCCGGTAATCGTGCAATCGTGGCTTTCAATGGGTGCAGCCTCACAGATGTCCAGGGCCTTGCCCGCAGGCACGCCTTCCAGGACATCCACCATGACCACGTCGCCCAATTCCTTTTCTGCAATGCGTAAGGCTGTTGTGGCTCCAACGTTCCCGGCCCCAACAACGGTTATCTTTTTTCTCATCACATCACTCCTTTCTAATTCCCTAGATCTATCCTGCATTGCCCAGCGGGTTAATGCATTGTTTGGCAAACCTGCTCAAGGGCCGCAGCCATGGCTTCGTCTTCTTTCCGGACGTCCTCCAGGGTTTTGGGTTGGACCTCCGGGGGTCTTTCCTCCAGACCATACTTCCATTTCAGAAACTGCTCCCCTGTAGCGGGATAGAGAGCGCCGATGATCAGATCATAATCATCCTTGGCCAGGTCCCCCAAACGCTCCCTGGCCGTGTCCAGTTCAGGCTCCAGAAAATCCGCCGCTCGCCCCGTCACAGGCGTCTCACCCCGCTTGAATCCCTTCAATATCTTCTTCTGCACCTCCGGGTCCACGGGGGTCGGGGTCTTCCCATACAACCCGTAGGCCAGATCCTTCACCTCGTTGGTCACCATCTTGTAACGGCCAAAGAGCACATTCAACACCGCCTGCACCCCCACAATCTGGCTCGTCGGGGTCACCAGGGGCGGGGTCCCCAATTCCCTGCGCGTCACCGCCACCTCCTTGAACACCTCGGGCAGACGATCCAAGGCCTTGGCCTCCTTGAGCTGATTGACCAGGTTGGACAACATCCCCCCGGGCACCTGATGGGCCAACACGCCCGTATCAATCACGCTCATCTTGTGCTTGGCCAGGTAGTCCCGGTACTTGGGCGCAACCGTCTCAATATAGTCCCCCAACTCCAGCAACAAACCCAGATCAAACCCCGTGTCCCTCACCGTCCCGTTGAGCGTGGCAACCAGGGGCTCCACGGCCGGTTGCGAGGTCCTCAGGGCAAAGGGCGCAAGACAGGTATCCACAATATCCACCCCCGCCTTGATCGCCTCCAGATAGATCATCGAGGCCATACCGCTGGTGTAATGGGTGTGGAGGTGAATCGGGATTGTAATCTCCTTTTTAAGCGCCGTGATCAGTTTGGCTATATCAAAGGGCGCCATGATCCCGGCCATGTCCTTCAAACACAGGGTATCGGCTCCCATGTCCTGAAGCTCCCCGGCCTTACTCAGGTAGTATTGCAGGTTGAATACCTCCCCGCCCATCCGCCTCTCGGTCAGGGAATAGCAGATGGTCCCCTGAAAATGATGCCCATTGGCCTTGATCCGCTCAACAACGGTCTGAAAATTCCTGAAATCGTTCAAAGCATCAAACACCCGAAACACATCCACGCCCACCTCACAGGCCTTGTCCACAAACAATCGCGCCACATCATCGGCATAGTTGCGATATCCCACCAGGTTCTGGCCCCTCAATAGCATGGAAAAGGGCGTTTTCTTGATATGCTCCTTTAAAACACGGACACGCTCAAAGGGGTCTTCGGCCAGAAAACGGTGCATGGAATCAAAGGTGGCGCCACCCCAGACCTCCATGGCCCAAAATCCCACACTGTCCATCTTCTCCGCTATGGGCAGCATGTCCTCGGTCCTCATCCGCGTGGCCAACAAAGACTGGTGACCGTCCCGAAAAGTGTTATCCTGTATCTTGATGGGGTTCTTCGGTCCCTCTTCTAAATATGCATCCATGGCGATCCTCCCTGATTTTTGGGTAATAAATGGGGTTTTCAAGGATATATCCATTTAGAGGATATCCTATTGCCCTAAGGCCGTGAATATTTTCACAATACTCGCACATTATAACTCCGGTTTTTCCAAGTCAATAGAAAATTCAGGACTTGAAGATACTTATGATTTCATTTCTTTCTACTTTCTTAATTCTTCATACTCACTTCATTTTCCGATGGAAAGAATCGAACACAGGACCCTGCATTTACATAATCTTTTTGCAAAGGGGGAGTGGATATGCTAAAAATTGGCCAATCTGAAAACACCGATAACGCCTCTTTTGTCGCGTCTTCCGGGGTGCTTGCTCGGGCCGGATTGGAATTGCGAATGAAAAAAAAGAAGGGGTGGGAAGATCACTACACCCGCCGGGCTAGGCATGATAAATGGCTTGCTAGATCAGTTTACAAGCTCAAGGAGATCGATGAGAAGTACAAGCTCCTGGGACCCGGCGACAAACTTCTCGATTTGGGCTGCTATCCGGGTTCTTGGTCCCAATACGGCGCTCAGAAGATCGGCGGCAAAGGCCAGGTGGTGGGCATAGATATCAAGGAACCCGATCGCTTTTCCGCCCCCAATTTCAGGTTTATAAAGGCAGATGTCTTGGCCTTGGATTTAGAATGGTTGAAGAATGAAATCGGTTTGAGGTCTGCCGTTATCAGCGATCTGGCGCCACAGACGACGGGTATCAAACTTACGGACACCACCCGATCCATGGAACTTGCACATACCGCCCTAAAAATAGCTGTTGGCCTTCTTCAAAGAAACGGCCACTTTCTTTGCAAGGTCTTCGAGGGTGAAGATCTCAAAACTTTGAGGAAGGATGCATCAGCCTATTTTAATCGGATTCGAATAGCACGACCCGCTGCCGTGCGTAAAAAAAGCAAGGAGGTGTATCTCCTTGGTTTGCGTTTTACTGATTCTTCAAGTGGTCGATCGGTTGATTAGCGTAGCAGTTCCCTGCATTATGCTGCGTTCACCCCTTTACTACTCAACGATTCGGCGACTCACTTAAAATGGATATGAGGAGAAAATAACAATGTCCGGTCATTCAAAATGGAGCAGCATCAAGCACAAAAAGGGTGCCGCGGACGCCAAACGGGGCAAGATTTTTTCAAAGCTCATAAAAGAAATCACTGTCGCCGCACGCCTGGGGGGTGGAGATCAGATCGGAAACCCGCGCCTTAAGGCTGCCGTTCAAGCCGCCAAGGCGGAAAACATGCCAAAGGAGAATATTGAAAGGGCCATCAAAAAGGGCACCGGTGAGCTGGAAGGAAGCTCTTACGAGGAGGTCAACTATGAGGGCTACGGCCCCGGTGGTGTGGCTATGATCATCGATTGCCTCACGGATAATAAAAACCGAACTGTGGCAGACCTTAAACACATCATGGACCGTCACGGCGGAAGCCTCGGAGAACCCGGTTGCGTGGCATGGATGTTCGGCAAAAAGGGTTTGATTGCCATTGAAAACGAAAAAGTCGATGAAGAGATGCTTCTGGAAATTGCTTTGGATTCCGGGGCAGAGGATGTCAGTGAAGGAGAGACACAGTTTGAGGTCTTCATGGAACCTGCCAATTTTGAAGGTGTAAAAGTGGCCTTCGATGATGCAGGTCTTGAATATGCCCTTGCTGAAGTAAGCATGATTCCACAAAGCACGGTTAAACTTGAAGGCAAAAAGGCGGAGCAGATGCTGAATCTCATGGAAGCCCTGGAAGACAATGACGATGTAAGCCATGTCTATGCAAATTTTGACATCCCTGATGAGGTCATGGAGGCCATGAGCTGATGCTTGTGCTGGGGATAGATCCCGGCTCTTTAGTTACCGGATACGGTCTTGTCGAGAAAAACCAGAACGAAATAACCTGCATCCATGCCGGCATCATCAGCTCGTCTAGCAAGCTCCCTTTCTATGAGAGAATTCACAAGATCTTTCTATCCATCACGGACATTATGGATCGATACAGGCCTGAAGAGATGGCCATCGAGGACGTCTTCTTTGCCAAAAATGTAAAAAGCGCACTCAAAATTGGACATGCCAGAGGGGCTGTGCTCATCGCGGCGGTTCAGTGCGGTATCAGGGTTTTCGAATATACGCCCCTCGAGATAAAGAAATCCGTTGTTGGATATGGTCGGGCCACTAAGGAACAGGTCCGGTCCATGGTGCAAATCATTTTAAGGCTGGAAACACAACCCGGGCTGGACACCTCCGATGCCCTTGCAACGGCCATTTGTCATCTCAACTGGACCAGGTTTGAATAAAACCAGGGGCTGCACCTCGTCTATCGATCCTGAGGTAAAAGGCGCTTTAACTCGCTTCAAACATCTATCATGATTGCACACTTAACCGGAACACTGATTAAAAAGACCACACAAACCATGATCATTGACAATGGCGGGGTGGGTTACGAGGTGATAGTCCCCCTTTCGACTTTTTATGCCCTGCCCGAAAAGGACGAAAAAGTAAGTCTTCACATTTACACCCACGTAAGAGAAGATGCCCTGGTGTTGTTCGGATTCAATACTGTCCTGGAAAAAAATATCTTCCTGCTTCTTATTTCGGTTGCCGGTATCGGGCCCAAACTGGCCATAAACATCCTTTCGGGTATCGGCCCGGACCAGCTCTTGGAGGCCATCGCCCATGGTGATGCCTTGCGCCTCCAATCTATTCCGGGCGTGGGCAAGAAGACCGCGGAAAGAATCGCCCTTGAAATCAAGGATAAGGCCTTGAATCTGATGGGTGATGCATTGCCCTCCGCGGCCCCCCTGACATCCGCTGAAGACAGGGGCCTATTGGATGATGCCGTATCCGCACTTCGAAACCTGGGTTATTCGGTTAAGGCTGCCAAGGGCGCCGTCGATAAGGCCCGCGCCAAAGTGGAGGACGTGACCCTTGAAGGATTGATCAAGAGTGCATTGAGACTGCTTGCCTAATGACGGCTACTCGGTGATAGGAGCCGTCGCACTGACGGAGTGAGAAGGACATTCATGCAGGACCGACTCATAGATCCAGAACCTCAGTCCAATGAAACCCCGGCCGAAGTAAACCTGCGGCCCAGCAACCTTGATGAATATGTGGGCCAGGAGGACATCAAGAGGAACCTCAGGGTGTTCATCGAGGCCGCAAGGGGCCGTTCAGACGCACTCGATCATGTCCTGTTCCACGGAAGCCCAGGATTGGGCAAGACCTCTCTTGCTCACATCATAGCCCACGAACTCAAAGTCAATATCAACAGCACCTCGGGTCCGGTCATAGAAAGACCGGGAGACCTCGCCGCCATCCTCACCAGCCTCAAGCCCAGGGATGTCCTCTTTATAGACGAGGTCCATCGCCTCAACCATGTTGTTGAAGAGATACTCTACCCCGCCATGGAGGATTTCCAGCTCGATATCATCATAGGGCAGGGTCCCTCAGCCCGGACCATGAAAATCCCCCTCCCGCCCTTTACTTTGGTTGGGGCCACCACCCGTACCGGTTTGCTCACCCCCCCCTTAAGAGAGCGATTCGGAGTCATACTTCGTGTCGAATTCTATAAACCTGAAGAGCTTCAAAAAATCATCCTCCGCTCGGCGCGGCTTCTGGGTATTGCCGTCGACGAGGATGGGGCCTTTGAAATCGCGAGGAGATCAAGGGGTACGCCCCGGGTTGCCAACAGAATCCTACGGAGGGTTAGGGACTATGCCGAGGTAAAAGCCGACGGAGAAATAACGTTGGACGTGGCACGGCGTGCACTGAATATGCTGGATGTAGATGACAAGGGGTTGGATAGGATGGATCGCCACATTCTCTTGACTATCATTGAAAAATTCGACGGCGGCCCCTTAGGGCTTGATACCCTGTCCTCTGCAGTTGGGGAAGAAAAGGATACCCTCGAGGATGTCTATGAACCCTTTTTAATCAAGATCGGATATATTAAGAGGACGCCTCGGGGGCGAGTCGCTACCAAATTGGCCTACGAGCATTTCAACTTGAGGATGGAAGAGGATTCCCAAGTTCAAAAAGAACTGTTTCAAAAATCATAAAAGAGTAAGGGAGGGTGACCATCTCTGATTTCTCCCAAAATCGACTTGGAATTACGACATTTCATATCCTCAAACAGGATAGAAAGCACCTGAGAAGCCAGTTGAGACTTCACTCCAGGTGGAAAAAGACAGTTATTATCATTCCGACCCTGGCAAGCGAGTTTACCGACCCGCCCAACCTTCCGGTCTTTGAGAATATCCTCAGACAACTGAGCGATATTAAATACCTTTCCAGTATCATCTTCGGCCTGGATAGGGCAACAAAGCAAGAAGCCTTGCTTTTGAGAGATCTCATCAAGAAATACGGCATCAGAAACTATCTCATCCAATGGAATGACGGCCCGGGATTCAGTGAGATTTATAACATGCTTAATGAAGCCGGGTTCAACGTCCAGGAACCGGGGAAAGGCAAAAACATGTTCCTCAGTTTCGGGATTGCCATCGCCATGGGCGCAGATTCCATCGGACTATTAGACGCCGATATTAAGACTTTTAAAAAGGTGCAATTGGAGCGACTTCTCTATCCCGTCGTTGTCCTTAACTATGATTTCTCCAAGGCTTACTACGCCCGCCTTATGGAGCGGGCCCTATACGGCAGGGTGAAGCGTCTTCTCCTCGACCCCTTGCTCCTATCCCTAAAGCGCAAATTCACGGAAGGCCGCGAAGAGAAGATGCTTCGGTTGATTGACTTCCTTTTGGGCTTCCATTACCAGCTATCAGGTGAAGTCGCCTTTCATGTGGACCTCCTCAAAAGCATGCGATTTGCCACCAACTGGGGCGTTGAGATATTCACCCTGATTGAGGTTTACCGCAAGGCTTCTTCATCGGCCCAAGTGATGTTCACCAAAGAACCCTTTGACCATAAACACCAGGCGGTCTCGGCGGACGATGAATCCAAGGGCCTTAATCGAATGGCCGTGGACATCGTGACCACCTTGATGAACGCCTTAATCATAGAAGAGGGCCTGGAAATATCGGACACCTTTTTCCGGGATCTGGCCATCACCTACACGGCACTGGCTGAAGAACAGATCAAGAAATACTCCGACGATGCCAGCTTCAGCAATTTGTCCTATGATCGGGACGGCGAAGAAGACCTCGTGAAGGACGTATATAGAAATTCCATACTCCATGCCGGCGAATTGCTCACTTCCCCCTATCGTATGACGGAGAGGTTCTTGAGATTTGTGTATTCCCATCCGGAATTCAAATCATTTTTGGACAATGGTCTGGCGGAAACCATCATGTCCGTGGAGGGCAGAACCGAGCAGAAATTATTTGAAACGCCAAAGACGGTTTCATGGGAACGGGTGTCCAACAAGTTGCCCAAGATATTCTATGATTTGATAGAAGCCGTTGAGGAAGAAAAACGAAGGTTTTCATAATGACAATTGACAAATGACCAACGATTCATCTAGACCTTTCATCGTCATCTTTACCGATCTGGACGGCACATTATTGGATCATGAAACCTATGGCTGGGAAGAGGCTAAGCCGGCCCTAAATTTGTGCAAAAGCTATCGTATTCCTGTTATACTGACATCGAGCAAAACCAGGGCTGAAATGAATGCCCTGATTATCGATCTGGGGTTGTCTTCTCCTTTCATATCTGAAAATGGAGGCGGCATCTTTTTTCCAAAAGAGATTGGAGAAAAGACGCCCGATGGTACGAAATTTGCTCATGGATTGTGGCAGTTATCGCTAGGAACCCCTTATCAATCATTAGTCGAAGACCTCAGGGAAATCAGAGATGAACTGGGGTGGCCGATTCGCGGTTTTTCAGAAATGCCGCCCGAAGAAATATCCCGGTTTACCGGGCTCAATCTTGCTGAATCGCGACTCGCAGGTCAAAGAGAATACGACGAACCCTTCGTGCTTTTGAATGACAAAGGAGACAGGGATAGTGCGCCGCTTCATGAAGCGGCAAAGCGCAGAGGGCTTACGATCACAGAAGGCGGCCGCTTCTATCACCTCAAAGGAACCTTCGATAAGGGCGAAGCCGTCGACAAACTCATTGCTTGGTATCGCGGTTTTCACGCCGATCTATTGACCATTGCCCTGGGAGACAGTCCGAATGATTTCGGCATGCTCAAGAGGGTCGACTGCCCGGTGCTCATTCGTTCCGCCCGTGTCTTCCCGGGATTGGAGCGTGACATACCCGGCTTGGTGGTCACGAAGGAAAAGGGACCGAAAGGATGGAACGCCGCGGTCCTCGACATCTTCAAAAATAAGCTGAATGGGAGGAATTCCTGACATGTTTGAAAATGACGTGAACCCGGATAAGGTGAAAAAGGTCGATCTGGTCGTCAGTATCCCATCGTATAACGAGGCTGACTCCATAAGCTTTCCCACCCAGCAGGCCAGTGAGGGGTTGGTGAAATATTTTCCGGACAAGAAGTCTGTTATTATAAATTGCGACAACAACTCCCCTGATAATACGAAACAGGCCTTTCTTGATACCCCTACGGAGGTCCCCAAGATCTATATCTCTACGCCTCCTGGTGTGAAAGGAAAAGGGAACAACTTCAAGAATCTGTTTCAGAAAGTCGTGGATCTTAAGGCGAAGGCGATCGTTGTGGTCGATGCGGACTTAAAAAGCATCACCCCGCAATGGATCAAGCATCTTGGAGAACCCCTTTTCAGTGATTTTTCCTATGTCGCTCCCCTTTACGTCAGACACAAATATGACGGGACCATAACCAATGGGATCGCCTATCCGCTGTCTCGATCTCTCTATGGAAGGCGGGTTCGTCAACCCATAGGAGGGGATTTTGGTTTCAGTGGCGATTTGGCCAAAGCCTATCTGGAAAGCAAGGTTTGGGATGAAGCGGTAGCCAATTTTGGAATCGACATATGGATGACCACCCTAGCCTTTAATAGGAAGGCCCAGGTCTGCCAATCCTTTATGGGGAGGCCCAAAATTCATAGGCCCAAAGATCCTGCCTCTTCTCTTGGACCGATGTTCAGGCAGGTCGTAGGAACCATTTTTTCGCTTATGAAAGATTTTTATCCCTTTTGGCGCAAGGTGCAATACAGCAAGCCGACTTCCATCTATGGATTCGGCCTTGGGGATGTTGAAATGCCCCCGAAGGTAGAAGTCAACACCCAGAAACTCCTTGAGAATTTTCATGGAGGGTTTGATCAGTACGGCGAAATATGGGAAACGATTCTCGCCGAGGATGTCTACTTGAAGCTTTATGAAATCAAAGATCTTAAGGAGAGGCTATTCAATTTTCCGACCGACCTTTGGGCCAGAATTCTCTATGATTTTGCTATTGGGCACCGTGATGCAGTTTGTGATCTGGATATGTTGATGGACTCCCTCATCCCTCTCTATTTCGGCAGGACCCTTTCCTTTGTGAGGAGTACCAAGCGAATGTCCACCCGACAGGCAGAGGAATCCATCGAGGAAGATTGCCTTACTTTTGAAAAGACGAAGCCCTACCTCCTCAGCAAATGGAAGAAGAAATAATCCGCGATCTACTCAATTCCGGATCCTAAATCCTCCATCGAGATTATCCCGAGACCTTTCTATGCTTTTCCCCACAGGTGCATTCTTGGGTGACTCTAAATTTTCTGCCTTTAAGAAATGACCTGTAAGAGTGGGAAATTGACAGGGTTGCCTTCGGCAGGTTCAGAGAAAAGTTTTGGGATTATCTGATGGGTGGTTTTAAAGGATTGAGGTTGGGTCGTCTCGGGTGGATCCTGCGGTTTTGAATCGTGGATCTCACCCAAGACTTGGGTTTATGAATTCATCATCTTCTCTTTTAGAAGGTCTCCCAGGTTAGAGGTAGCCTTTTTCTGGTTCTTCATGTTGTTCTTTTGCATCTCTCGTATTGAGCTTTCCTCAAGTTTTCGAATGGAAAGACCAATCCTTTTATCCTCTTGTGAGATATTGACAACCTCAGCTTCAATCTGTTCCATAACCTGAAAATCCTCTAAAGGTTTTTCCTGTCTACCCTTGGGTAATTGTGAGACATGGATGAGGCCTTCAATGCCTTCTTCAAGTTCTACAAAAATGCCAAAATCCGTGACACTTTTTACGGTGCCGCTGACTCGTGTACCAATTGGATATTTTTCCGGTACCGCCCCCCAGGGGTCTGGACTCAGTTGTTTGATCCCCAATGAAAAACGCTCATTTTCCTTATCAATATCCAAAATGGCAGCCTGTATTTCGTCGCCTTTTTTGTAAAGCTCTGATGGATGCTTTATTCTCTTGGTCCATGAGATATCGGATATATGGACAAGCCCATCTATGCCTTCATCAATGCCGACAAAGAAACCGAAATCGGTGATGTTCTTTATTTTCCCTTCTATAATGGCCCCGATGGGATAATTCTCCGCGATGGTATCCCATGGGTTTGGTTCAAGCTGCTTAAGACTCAAGGAAATTCGTCTCTTAGCCACATCAAGCGATAATACTCTGGCTTCAACCTCATTGCCGACGCTCAATATCTGAGAAGGGTGCTTGATCTTTCCGGTCCAGGACATTTCAGACACATGAATGAGGCCTTCCATGCCTTCTTCAAGTTCCATGAAAGCGCCATATTCCTTTAGGCTCGCTATCCGGCCCGTAACGCGGGTTCCCACGGGGAATTTATCTTCAGCCGAGCTCCATGGATCCGGTGTGAGCTGTTTGATGCCGAGGGATACTCTTCCTCTATCCTTGTCAAACTTCAAAACCTTGACCGTGACCTTGTCGCCAATCTGATAGGTTTCCGACGGGTGCCCAACCTTGCCCCAGGACATATCGGTGATATGTACGAGGCCGTCAATACCGCCAAGATCGATAAATAGACCATAGTCTGCGATATTGCTGACCAACCCCTCAAGGACTGCGTCCTTTTCAAGGAGTTTAAGTGTCTTTTCCTGAAGGGCCTTTCGTTCCGCCTCTAGGGCGGCTCGACGAGATAAAACAATATTCCCTTGGCGCTTTTCACACTTTAATATCCTGAAGTCATGTTCCGTTCCTATTAGGGCGCCCAAATCCTTAACAGGTCTCAAATCGGCTTGAGATCCGGGCAAGAAAGCCTGGAGGCCAATATCTACCGAAAGTCCCCCTTTCACCCGTGAAACGATTCTACCTTTGATCGTGCCATGGTCCCTGTAGGCTTCTTCAACTTCTTCCCATTTTTTTACCCTTGCCGCCTTTTCCTTTGAAAGAGTAATTCGGCCCTCTTTATTTTCTTTGCGAACCAAGAGGACATCTACCTGGTCACCCACCTTCGCCGCTACCTGGCCGTCGGCGTTAAGGAACTCAGAGACACGAATTTGTCCTTCCGATTTATAGCCGATATCAACCAGCGCAAACTCATCGTCTATTTGAACGATTTCTCCCCTCACGATCTTGCCCTCTTGGATGCTTTTCAGGCTCTCTTCGTATAATTCCATAAAACTCTGACCGTCTTGGGTGTCCTCATCGGTTTCATCGAGATCTCCTTCCTCTTCGGAGAAGGTTTTCTCTACATCCTCAACCGAGGATTCCGTGTTTTCTGTTACTGTGCCTCCAATGTCTGCCATTTCATCTGTTCCTTTTCCCATTATGCTGAATACCCCCGGATCTGTTCATCTCTCAGATCCATTTAGAGATTTTTTCAAATAAAAGGGCATCTCGTCACAGTGCGACAAGATGCCCTTGCTGGTCTTCTCCCCGCGAACTACAATCTGGTGACGTTCTTCGCTGCGGGACCGCGCTGGCCTTGTTCTATATCAAAGCTCACCCGGTCACCCTCATTAAGGCTCTTGAATCCTTCCATGTTGATTGCTGAGTGATGGACAAATACATCATCACCGTCTTCCTGCTCAATGAAACCGAATCCTTTTTTGTCACTGAACCACTTTACAATTCCTTCTGCCATTGCAACATCCTCCTTTCAGATTTTTTCTCAAGTTTCAAGACTTCAGGATGCCACTTTTGACAAATGGAACTTTCCTTCAGAACGAAACCGGCTCATCCACAAGATGGACCTTTATGATTGCCCCTTAGAATAACGTTTTTTTTACTAAAATCAAGTTATTTAAATAGGATTTTGACTTTCTTAGGATAGTTTTTCCGATCTCTTTATAATCCGCTTAATCCCACCCTTAATACAATATATTGTATTTTCAATTGACATATAACGCAATTTATTGTAGTAGCAGGCCAAATTTCAATATATTCCTGTGCGGCAACTATCCCATGGCATTCATCGCAATCCCAAGATTTATTCCATTTGGTACGGACGAATTGCACATACTCCATGAACCCTGAAAATCATCTCAAAAGCAGAAGGGACTTCCTTGTAAAAGCCGGATCCCTATTGGTGGGGAGTTTTTTTGGTTGCACCGGCTTTTCGTCGGCCTTTGCCATGTGCAGTAAAGGGGATGACTCGAAATCTCTAAATCAATTGGTTTTGATTATTGATGATATCGGCTTCAGTCGATCGCGAGCAAGGCTCTTTCTTGATCTGGATATCCCGTTGACTTTCTCTATCCTGCCTCGACTCCCCCTGACAGAGACTCTGGCATCCGCAATACATGGCAAAGGCCACGAAATAATGCTGCATCAACCAATGGAGCCTTTTAACGCACAACTCGATCCCGGCCCCGGCGCTCTTTATTTGAATGACGAATACCCCAAAATTGTAAGGACTGTGGAAGAGAATCTTTCCAGTGTGCCTTTTGCCCGCGGGGTGAACAATCATATGGGCTCACGTTTTACCGAATCCCGCCGTCAGATGAACAGAGTTCTGGGTATCATCAAGAGCAATGGGCTTTTCTTTGTGGACAGCATGACGTCCCATCGCTCCGCGGGTTTCCAAACAGCAAGACGACTCCATATCGCTTCAGCTTGCAGGAACGTGTTTCTGGATAACCGGCGCGATGCACCATCCATTCTTTTCAAGCTCAAAAAGCTGAGAAGATATGCCGTGAAGTTTGGCTCAGCAATAGGCATCGGCCATCCCCATCCGGAGACTGCCGAAGCAATTCGTCGATTCCTAGACAGCCCTCGCAGCAAAGATCTTTCCTTTGTCCACGTCTCTCAAATTGTTCATGCTTAGAGAATTGTCGTAACACTTTCGCTCTCTAAATATGTTATTGATTGAGCGGGGGTTCGGGGATCTCTTGGAAGGGACAAACTGGATTCAGTAAGCCGCCGTTTGCACACTAAACTGCTATGGCGGGCGGAGTACCATCGCTACAACGTGCCGGAAGATGATCATTCAATCTCTAAAATCGGTCGACCGCCCGCTGGCCTGCAATGCCCTATGCACCATCAAGGCGCCTTTTCGTCCCTGTAAAGTGATTGCTGAGGCCCCGCATAATTGAAACGGGTTTTCTAATTCTCCAACAATCTTTTCTATGGGTATTTACTTGATAAATGAATGTGGCACACCCTTGTCCAATTACGAGAAAATCATCCTTGAGAACCTGAAGAGGGCCTTCAATCAGCCGCTCGAATATCTCCTTGGGGCACTCCCCGCAAAAGGAAATAATAGCGCCCTTCTATTAAGGGCCTTCGGCCATGACTGCTCCCTTGAGCCGGATCGAATCACCTTTTCAGGGGAATCCGATTCCGGGCCAAGGGGTCTCCTCGTGTCCCTTTATGCGGCGAGCGCTGTCCCGGAACAGATAAAACTTGAGCCTTTCAAGTCCTTCAAAGATCTTCCCAACAGTATGCCCTATCATGGCGCTTTTGCCGCAAACAGCGAGCAGATTCTCGTCCCTCACGTTTCACGTATTAAGGACAAAACCGAAGGCATGCTTTCTGCTTTCCAGGGTGGGCGTTCCAGGGATGTTGCCGGCGATCTTGCCCTGCTTTTATATCCTTTGCCAAAAATCGCTCTTCTCTACATTTTTTATCTCGCGGATGATGATTTCCCTGCCTCCGCAACTTGCCTTTTTTCATCAAACGGCCTATCCTTTATGCCGTTGGATGGCCTCGCTGACGTGGCCGAATACACTTCCAAAGAAATTATTGGAATGCTGAATCAAAGCGAATAATGTCTTAAATATTATTCGAAACCACCCCTTCACAATGCTCCTTTCCGTCAACCAGCCCTATTTTGCTCCCTTTACTGGCTTTTTCTATAAGGCCCAATTGTCTGATGTCTTCGTTATCCTGGATCGGGTTCAGTTTCCTCGGGGAACCACCTGGTTGACAAGGAACCGCTTCAAGAGCGCCCAGGGAATCCTTAGGATTACAATCCCCGTGTGGAAAAAAGGGTTGGGTTTACAGAGAATTGACGAGGTAAGAATATTCCATGAAGGTCATTGGAAGCACAAACATCTTAACAGCCTGATTAGCGCCTACGCACATGCCCCCTATTTCAGGGAACACTTGGCTTTTGTTGAACGGATTTTTTCAGATGAGTTCAAGAAACTGGTGGATTTAAATCTTGCCGTCATCCGTCGCCTCTTGAAGCATCTCGAAATTGACACAAAAGTCCTGTTGCTTTCCGATCTTGGGATCGATTCAAAGGGAAACCAACTCCTAATCGATATCTGCAAAAAACTGCACGTCCGAAAATTATTGGCCCAGGGCGCCTCGAGGAAATACATAGACGAAAAACTCATTTATAAAGCTGGTATAGATCTTCAATTCTTCACACCTGTCCCTCCCATTTACCCTCAATTATGGGGAGACTTCGTGCCCAATCTTTCCGCTTTTGATCTCCTCTTTAACTGCGGACCGAAGGCAAAAGAAATACTTAAAAGCAGATAAGGTCTGTGTGAGGTTCTCTGCATTTCAAAGCGGGAGCTTTACCCATTTGTTAATCCATGTAATTGGTTTTTAGGTAGGCTCTCCATGCTCCTGGGTTTTTCTTTTGTTCCGGACCTCCCGGGTTAGTCGGGCCAGAAAAATCCCAGGAGCATGGAGAATCATATTGGCATTGTATTAGAGAATTCTTAAAGATCTATCTCGGTAATGACCGAACCATGCGGACGGCATTTTTCGAGATCCTGGGAAAATCAACGATAAACCCCATGTGAAAATTGGCCTTCCAGGCCTTTTTCCTCCCGCTCGTATCGGAACTCCAGCAATGTCTTTGAGATCTGTTAAATTTTGGATCGATGAAGAGATCTTGGTTCATCCAGACGTTCTCCATCAAGGAAGCCAGTTCTTCCGCCGTGGGCAGCCGCCAATCAGAGTAACCTCCAAACCCTGCATCATTGATCACCTTCACATAGGTTAGTGCATCGTCCCATGTCATGGTTTGTTTTGACCCTGCTTTTTGCCACATTAATCCGGTGGCCTCATCCGTGATTGTGCCGTTCTGGTTGTCTACAAAATAATTGCCGAAATCACCATCCGGATTGCAGAAATCCCCATTGTAGCTCCAACAGGTCGAATAGAAACGATACCGAGTGAGGGCTGAACTCAAATCTGATGGTGAAAGATCCCTCGGTTTTGATCGGAGGTACGCGATTGTGGGTTTGACGTCCTCCCTGGCTATGGTCTGGTTTGATGATATTTCTTGGGCTTGATCTTGCTTCCCTAGGACTTCTTGAACACCCTCAGGGACGGGCTTATCCTCCATTTCAGGCTTCACGGCCATCGCCACTTCCTCTGGATCAACAGGCCTGGACAACCTATCCTCTTCAGTCTTCTCTTTGATTTCCTTGACTTCTGCAGCCTCCTGCTGCTCAACCGCCTCCTCAATTTTCGGTGCAGCCTCCAAATCCTCACCTGCCTCTGGGCTTTCTGGCTCCGCCGCTACCGGTTTCTCTTGTTCAGTATCTTCGTCTTCAGTCTTTTCGCTGCCTCCTTGACTTGGGGCGCTTTCCGCCGTGGCTGGTTGAGATTTCTCTTCCTGCTTATCCATTGCTGGAGATTCTGTTGCAGTCTCTTGAGCTTCACTTACCGCTGGGCTTTTGGGCGCCATCAACTGTTTCTCTTGTTCAGTATCTGCCTCTTCAGTCTTTTCCCTGTCTTCTTGGATGGGTGCGCTTTCGGCAGAGGCTGATTGAGATATCTCATCGTGCTTATTCATTGTTGTGGATTCCGGTGCACCCTCCGGTCCTTTTGCTATTTCAGATTTAGTTTTTGGAGCAGGTGCGCCCACCGATGGATCCGTGCTTTTCTCTGGTCCAGGTGATAGCGTTTTTGGTTGATCCGCCGTCCCTCCAGGAGATTCTTGGGGCTCCATTTCTTTAATTTCCTGAGTTTCGGAAACTTCGACTTTCTCTTTCTGCTCCTCATCCGGCTCTCTCACGATTGCCTGATCGATTTCCTCCTTAACCGGTTCAACCGTTTTTTCCCTATCCTGTTCCTCGATATTAGTCTGTTCAGTGGATGTAACGACCAGATCGACCCTACCGGGATCCAGAATTTTGAGGTAGGGGATTTGCTTCTTGCCGCTTTCATAGGACCAATGCGAAATGCCTCCCTGCATATACCCCAATATTTCCTTGAGGTTTACAAGACCATCCCCGTCTCCGCCATATTCGAGATCCGCCTCTCCCCTCAGACCTCGGATAAGAAAGGTTGCAAATACACTTTGCTCGGATTCCTTGTGATCATAGGAGTACAAACCCTTTCTTGAAGCATAGAAAATAGCCGTGGGACCCTTTCTCAGATACCGACTTGGATAGACTCCTCGTTCTGCTCTTACCCCTGCCTTTGACACCACCTCGCGAGAGGCGTCTATCAAGATGATGCTCCTTTTGACCTTTGTCCTTTCTATGAAATCCATGACATACTCCAAGGAAATGCCCGTCCTGCCGATATTGGCCGGTTTCCCGTCCGCCGGCATGAGAAAGGCCTCACCCCTGGAGTCCTGGATTCCATGACCTGAAAAACTGAAAAGCACCATATCCCCGGGACTGATGCGTTTTTCAAACCCGCGAAGCGCTCTTTTAATATTCCGTCCTGTCGGGTAATGGGGATCTTTTGAGTCTAGATCATCTGTAAACTGCACAACGGGATTGAATCCGCCCTGTCCCCTGAGAACTCCGGCCAAACCGATGGCGTCATTTCGGCTTTTGGGAAGATCGACGATGCGTGGATCGCTATAGTCACCCACGCCGATGCAGAAAGCCCATCTTTTACCCCGGTCACCGTAAAAACCGGATCCTGTTCGATCTGCTGCATCACATGGGTTTATTTGCGGGATGAAGAATAGATGGAAGAGGGTTGTGATTAGGGTAACGTAAAAAAACTTTCTCATGTGTTGCTCCTATATGCCCCGCTGATTGAGGCAGATTGTGACGAAATTACTTGTAAAGGATTCGACTGTCAAGGCGCATCATTTCCCCGGGCCCTCTTCCGTTGCGCCTTGAGGTCTGTTCAAATTTGGAGTCTGGGGTCCTAGAATAAGCAAACGTGGGTGGACCCCTTTCCTCATCTGTGTTAATAGGGCCAAGATAGTGATGAAGAAAAGAGAAAACCTCATCCTTGAATCAAAATGATCAGTAAGGCTCTAGCGCATTGAAAACGCATCAAATTAAGCAGAGGCTCGGGGATCTCTTGGAAGGGACGAACTCGGTTCAGTGAGAGGTCATTTGCGCATCGCTTTAGTGTGGCGGGCGGCAAACTATTCCAATGATATGCCGGAAGGTGATCTCCATATTTCTCAAAGCTCTCGACCCGCCCGTCTGGCAAGCTACTCCAATTGTACAATCTGTGAGCCTTTTCATCCCTGTAAAGAGATTGCTGAGGCCCTGCTTACTTAAATAAGGCGAAAATGCAACAAAAATCTATACATTGGGCCTGGATTATACTCGCCGTCAGCTTTGCGAATCTATTCATCAACTATACCATCCGACTCGGATATGGCGTCATACTACCCGAAATGATCCAATCCCTGGCGCTCAGTCGTACGGCAGGGGGTACGATCTATAACAGTTACCTCTTGGTCTATCTGATCCTCACGCCCTTTACCGGATATCTGACAGATCGCTTGGGCGCTCGCCGTGTGATTACTGTCTGCAGCATGATTCTCGGAATAGGTACGCTCTTCATGGGAACAGTCACTTCTCTCTGGAGCGCTTGTTTTGCCTTTGCCATCGTCGGCGTCGGGGCCACCGGCATGTGGACGCCTGTCATTACCCTGGTTCAGCAGTGGTTCGCGCCCTTTCGCAGGGGCATGGCCCTGGGGATCATGTCAACAGGATTCGGTCTTGGATTTGCCGCGATCGGTGTCTGGTTCCCCTGGATCGTTCAAAATGCGTCCTGGCGTTGGGCCTGGTACATCTTGGGATTCGGCGCATTGGCTATGATACTGGTAAATGGCTCACTGCTCCGAAGCGATCCCATCAAAGCCGGTTTCCTCCCCTTGGGCGAGAAGGGCCAAACGCCTGAGGCCACCGTCCCTCATGCATCAAAAGGAAGCCAGAAAGAATCTCGCGCCTTCATCCTCAGGGACAGTAGGTTCTGGCTGATCGGACTTTCATTCCTCTCGATCAGCTACGCGCTCTACATGATCACCACCTTTATGGTAGATTACGCCAAGTTCCAGTTGGGCCTGCCTTTGGATAAAGCGAGTCTCCTTGCGACGGTGCATGGATTTGCACAGGTGGTGGGGGTTCTCACCATTGTTCCGTTGTCTGACTATCTGGGCCGGAAAAAAACCATTATCCTTTCAAACAGTGTTATTACCCTTTGTCTTGTTGGGATTCTCCTCAATAATGATTCCATCCATGTGCTTTTCATCCTCATCGGCCTCTTGGGGGCCTTTTATGGGGCCACATTTCCCATGTATGGCGCCTGCGGCGGGGATTTCTTTCCCCGCCATGTGATGGGGACGGTTATTGGGGCCTGGACCCCCTTTTACGGGTTGGGAGCAATCGTAGCTCACTGGGTGACGGGCCTACTGCGAGATAATATGGGTGTCTATGATTATGGATTTGCTATTGGCGTCATAATGTCCGGAGTGGCCCTTATCTTGATGGGGCGGGTTAGGAAGAAACCCGGATCGTGATTGGATAATGGACGGGATTACTCAAGTTTTTGAAGTTTGATTTTATATTTGATCGAATCGTCTGCGGCCCTGGTCTTTATTTCTCTGATAAGGACCTTCTCATGGCTTTCCGGGAGATTTAAAGCGGAATGAGGCCCCCGGATAGAGCTATCGGAGAAGATCTTGCTTCGAACCTTGACTGCCGGCACGCCTTCCTCCGACTGGGACCACTCGGAAATATCATTGATTTCCTCTTGAAGATCTTTTACTTCCCTTTCGATAAGCTTCATTTTCTCTTTCTCCTTCAAGAGTATCTCCGAGATCCCATCCTGTTGATTGAAGAGTTTCTCCAGGACCTTTTCCCCTTGCCCTATTTTCCCCTCCAGATCCTCGTGCAGCTTTGAAGCCTTTAAAAGGAGATCCTGGTTGTTTGCCTTTTTTATTTCAGCAATTTTCTTCTCAAGATTCCTCTTTTTTACCATGGCGGCATCCTGGGCCTGTGCCAGTTTGGTGACCTTTTCGTGGATGCTCTCCGATTTATATTCCAGATCCTCAAGAATAGTAATAAGGACTTCCAGCTCCTGTTCCTTTGGTGTTGCCGCCTTCTTTGTCTTCTTGATTTCATTTTTTGCCCTGTCATCAACACCGACTTTCAAAATACAGGGTTTTGAAGTTTCAGACCCTATTTGAGATGCCTCTATGCCCTTTTTGGCAACGATATCCGAGGAGAATATACTCCCTTTCCGAACAATGACTGCGCCGCTCGTCTCGATCTTGGCGTCAATGATTTCCTTTTCCACCACGACGTCTCCGAATGCCTCAATGTGGGCATCATGAATATACCTTGCCCTGAGACTCCCCTTGGTGTTTGCTGTTGTGCCTATCATCCCGCCGTAAACGAGGATATCCCCAAGGGCATCCACCTTGGATCGAAGCACCTCTTTCGCAGATAGACTCCCACCCTTGACGCGGTAGCCGTTTTGCACTGTTCCTGCTACAAAGATATCGCCGTCAAAATCCACGTGACCCGTCGCCAAACCCAAATCGCCAGGGATCTTGAGTTCACGCATGACAGAGACTTTGCCATTCGCCGAAAGCTCAGGCCTTCCCCCTGCACTCGCGTGGATCTTTAGCTCGTCTTCGGAAAGCTCGGTGCCCTTGCCGTAGCGGAGTTTGATATTCTTAGGCGGTGGGGATGGGGCGGGATGGCCGTAAATGTCAGTCCCAGGCATGCCCTCTTCACCTGGTATTTTCTCGGCCAGGAGGACTCCCTTTTCAACCTGGGGGATTTCCCCTTTGTCTTTATAATCGATAGAACCCCCTTCTTTGATGGTGCCCACCTTCAGGGGATCTGTTTCGAAGTAGTATTTGATTTCATCGTCTTTACAGGGTTCGGGCGGGGTGCCCCGTGCCACCAGGAAAGCCTCCTTTTGAAGGGACTTGTCTAGGGCAAATGCCTTAATAGCACTGTCAGTCAAGAGCCCATAAACGACGCTTTTGGAACTGAGGTATTTCTTTATTTCCTCGATATTCATCTTGGCGGGGATGCCGTTTCTCGGAGTGATATGCGCCTCAAGTTTGTCATCCGAAATGCTCAGATCAATTACCCTATCCTGTTCCGCAACAGTCTCTTTTTTAGCCCCAATCTCACCCGCAAATTTATTGGACTGCAATCGCTGCTGACTCGACAGGACCGCATTCCTCTGTTGTTCCGTAAGCGCACCGGATTCGATCAGCAAGTCCCCGATGGAGCGTACCAGCTTGTTTTCTTTGAATAGCCGTTTCTGCTCTTGGAGCGCTCCATCAACGTGGCCTTGCTTTATGTATTGATATTTAACGGCGAGCACCCCAAAATGGAGATCCGCTTCTCTTGTTTCCTGCAACTGTTGAACTGAAAAGAGAAAATCCAATTGGCCCTGCTTGATCATGCTCTCAGATAGGAGTATTTCGCCAAGAAGGGGCGATTCCCCATCATTGTCCCGGGCCTCCTGGATGGATATGGCTTCTTGGAGTTGCCCTTCAGAGATGAGTTTATATTGAATCGCAAGCTTTCCCAGCATTAGGGAGGGATCATTATGGGAGATGTCCGTTACACCCTTTTGGGCAGACGTTTTCTCATCTGATAGATTGGCCTGTTCCTGTCCGCCATTGAAGCTCACTTTGAACGGTTTTCCGCAAGATTTGCAGGAAACCGACTTTCCTCCAAAGCTCTCCGGCACGCGATATTTGCTGTCACAGGTAGGGCAGGTGGCTATGGCGCCGTCTTCTGTTGTCATTTCAAGTCATTTCGCCTATTTACTGCCGCCCAAACTTGCAAGATATGGGCCACGAATTATAACTGTTTAATTTTACATATATTTTTGATAGCACTGGAAATTGCTTGTAATATGTGGCAGTTATCCTATTGTCCTTTCCCTGGAACCATTTGCCTCTCTACTTGAATTTGTTCCACTTTGAGCCTCCTTAATTAGGGGATTTCTGATCCGTTAACCATTTTGTCCAACAATTATATTTCTAGTGGGTGGTTCAAAATGCTCATCCCGCCCCTTGGCGGGACTAAATCCCGAGGGATGAGGTGTACGTAGAAGTACGTAGCAGTGTCGAGGGATGAGGAAGAAAGCCCCTTGGCTCTCAAGTATGCGATAAACGGCAAACCGACGAAGATCATTTCGATATGGTCGTGGTTCTTACGAAGCCCAAGCTCTCCAGGGAAATCCAATCATTGAGCAAAAAACTCGATCAGGACGTCCAATAAACGCTATTTCCAAATAATCATAAAACCCTGTGATGTGAATCGAACAATGTCACGGGGTTTTTTGGTTTACAGTCCCCAAACCCCCCATTCGTTGACAAATCAAACAGATAACAATAACCTAAGCCCCATTTCTTTCATCAAATACTTTCTTATTTCGGATTTTGGTCATTGGTATTTATTTGTTATTTGGGGTTTGCTATTTGGAACTTCTAAAAATCCAACTTCTCCGTGAATGGATTGAAATAAACCAAGTTAGCGCTTTCGAGGAAGAGAGAGGAGGATTAAGATTATGTCCAAATTGAGTGCTGATGAGATGGCCAAATACATTGACCACACCGTATTAAAACCGGAAGCCGCCCGGGAGGCCTTTGATAAACTCTGTGATGAGGCCAGACAATACGGTTTCAAATCCGTTTGCGTGAATTCAGATCGTGTGGAATATGTCGCTGAAAAACTAAAAGATACGGAAGTGTTTATATGCTCCGTCGTCGGTTTTCCTTTAGGGGCTATGGAAACTTCTGCAAAGGCCTTTGAAGCGAAGCGGGCGGTTGAAGAAGGTGCTGATGAATTAGATATGGTGATAAACATCGGCGCCCTGAAATCCGGTGATCTCAATACCGTGGAAGAAGATATCAGGGCCGTAAGGGATGCTGCAAACCGGCCGACTGTCTTGAAGGTCATCATAGAGACCTGTCTCCTCACGGATGAAGAAAAGGTTAGGGCCTGTGAGATTGCGAAAAAGGCCGGCGCCGATTTTGTCAAAACCAGCACGGGGTTTTCTACCGGGGGCGCCACCCTGGAAGATGTGGCGCTCATGCGGAAAACCGTTGGCCCTGATATTGGTGTTAAGGCAAGCGGCGGTATTAAAGACTTTGCCACAGCCGCAGCAATGATAGAAGCCGGGGCCAACAGGATCGGGGCGGGAGCCGGCGTAGAAATCGTCACAAGCGCTTCTGATCAAAAAAAATAGGCTGAAGGATCAAATATGAGTGAAGTTTTCAGATTGTATTTTGGGGGCGATCTCTTCGATCACAAGGATCTGATTGGAAATGCGTTACTGGCTTCCTATATAGAAAAAGGCTCGAAAGGTCGATATGAATGCTATCTGCCTCAAAATCTCGAACAGAAAGATGCGAAGGCACTGGATATCAGGAATAACGATCTCAAGCAAATTCTTGAATGCGATGTTTCCCTTTTCAACTTTGACGGCGCTGAGTTGGATGCGGACACGGTGGTTGAATTCATCTTTGCGAAGTGCCTCGATGTGCCGTCCGTGATCATGAGATCCGACTTTCGATCTTCCGGAGAGAAAGATGTCGACGGAGAGGATTGGAACCTCATGTGCTTATTCTACCCACGAACCCAGGTCGTCCAGCTTAGTGCCATCGAGTATTATCAGGAGGCGGTGAATCAAGGGGGATACTTAAGCAAAACAATGGATATCCTCTACAAGAGAATTGCATCACGCCTGATTAAAAGCCTGGATAAAGTGAGAAAGGAAGGCTCTTTATTCAAGAGCGGCAGGGCTCAGGCCGAGACAATCTATCAATGGGCCGCAACATTTCCCGGCGAAGGATTCGAAAACCTCTTTGGAGATTCATCACATCTGAAGCAAATCATAGCCGAAAAGCGTAAGAAAGGTCTCATCTAATCCTCTGTTTTTTCTTTTTAATTGGCTTTTTTGCCGCCGCATAAATACATCCCTCCTCACGACGCTTTGATACCGGTGCTTGTGTTGGACATAGTGGTCGTGTTTCAATTAACAATAATCGGTAGTACGAAAAAAAGACCGGAGGTCGAGTTTCGGCCTCCGGTCGAAGGGATTGACTTAGAATTGGGTCCTGTTAGATCGTCCCCTCTTTGTACTGTTGGGGTTTGGGCAACGGGTCAATCGCCGCAAGGGCCCTATGGATCTCCTCCGCGGGTAGTTCATAATCGGATAGTTGACCCTTCAAGTAGGCATCGTAGGCCGCCATATCCACCAGGCCATGGCCGCTCCAATTAAAGAGGATGACCTTTTCCTTACCCTCTTCCTTGGCCTTCAGCGCTTCCCGAATGGTCATGGCCACCGCGTGGTTCGTCTCGGGCGCCGATATGAATCCTTCCGTCCGCGCAAAGGTCATGCCGGCTTGGAAGGTTTCCATCTGAGGGACCGCTTCCGGCCTGATCAGGTTGTCGATGATGAGTTGACTGACGATAGGCGCCATCCCATGATATCGCAGCCCTCCGGCGTGAATGGGCGCCGGCACAAAGTCATGACCAAGGGTATGCATCGGCAGCAGCGGCGTCATCTGAACCGTATCCCCAAAGTCATAGGCAAAGGGCCCCCGGGTCATAGTCGGGCAAGAGTTCGGTTCCACACCGATGATCTCAATGTCTTTACCGTTGATCTTGTCCCTGACAAAGGGAAAGGCGAGGCCCGCAAAATTGCTTCCACCGCCCGCACAACCGATAATAACGTCCGGATAGTCACCGGCAATGGCCATCTGTTTCTGGCACTCCAGCCCATTGATGGTTTGATGGAGCATTACATGATTCAATACACTGCCGAGGGAGTATTTCGAGTGATCATCCATGACCGCGGCCTCCACCGCCTCACTGATAGCAATGCCAAGGCTGCCGGGAGATTCGGGGTCCTCTGCGAGGATCTTCTGCCCTGCCTTTGTTTCATTGCTTGGACTGGCAATGCAGTTCGCTCCCCAGGTTTCCATCATCATGCGGCGATAGGGTTTTTGGTTGTAGCTGACTTTCACCATGTAGACTTTGCATTCCAGACCAAACATGGCGCAGCACATGGACAGGGCGCTTCCCCACTGCCCGGCGCCCGTTTCGGTGGTAATCCTTTTGGTACCTGAAACCTTGTTGTAATAGGCCTGGGCAAGGGCGGTGTTCGGTTTGTGACTCCCTGCCGGGCTCACACCCTCATTCTTGAAGTAGATTTTGGCCGGTGTGCCAAGGTGCTTCTCGAGGTTATATGCCCTGTACAGGGGAGTAGGACGCCAAATCAGCAGCTTCTCCAAAACCTCTTCTGGTATGTCGATGAACTGTTGCTGGCTGACCTCCTGTTCTATCAACGGCATAGGGAAAATCGGGGCCAGATCCTCCGGACCCGCCGGTTGGCCCGTCCCCGGATGCAGGGGCGGCTCCATGGGCGTGGGCATATCTGCCATTATGTTATACCATTGACGTGGAATCTCGGACTCAGGTAGAAAAATCTTCTTTACCTCCATAATTCCTCCTTTCTTGGTTTGTGGTTATAGTCCGCGTGTTCCGCAAAGCGGACCTGCCTCTTCTGCTTTTACCTTCTCAAAACAGACACCCCCTCCTTCTGACCTCTTTCATCCGTGAGTATTTTTTTAAAAGGCTTGCTCATCGGATGTGGGTTGAAAGAGAGGCTATTTGAAACAAAAACAAGCAATAATAAGATTAGTTCAAGAATGGAATATAGAGAATAAGGTCCATGAAGATTGAAAAGGTACGCATACTTTAATATTGTATGCGCTGTCTCATGTCAAGAGTCGCAGTCTTTTTTTACATTTAGACGGAGGGTTCCTGGTTGATGCCGGATTTGGGTTTACTTAAAACCCCTTTGCAATTGCTCCATCTGTTGTTCCTTTGCAGTTTGATGCCTGGCATCTTTGCGGAACTTTTCCTTATCAAGACCTAGGGTATAAACACAATCCTTTGGACCACAAATGGTTGCCCTAATTGGGCATTTCTATCAGATGTTGGGACTGTTTGAGTAATCGGATCGCTGTCTGGCCTTTTAGTCGGCCCATGAAATCAGATACTGAGAGCTTCGGCGGAACCATCGCCACGAGGTATACATGATCCCTTAGGACATTTTTCTTTGTGATTTCACAACCTGCATAACTGTAGATCGTTTCAACTCCCTGATATGCTGCATCTTTAATTGGGTCGCTGAGTATTTGATAGCGATATTTGGATACCCAGACGATGGGATACTGGCAATACCATACCGTGTGTGGTAACTTTCGAAATCTACTCACTGCCTTTCCTCCTTCTCGGTGTTGCGGCAACAACTCGAGATAAGGGATAGCATTGAGTGGGCCTTTGGCCAACCCAATTCTGGACCGGCTTAGCCAATCTCAAATTACCAATGATCTGGTCTATGCCTGGCCGACCGCCGAATGCGCCTCCATGGGGCCCGATGGTGCGGCCCAGGTTATCTGGGCAAAGGAGATTGCAAGTGCACCGGATCCCGATGCTGCCCGCAAAAAATTTGTTGAGGAGTATGATAAAAATTTTGCCAATCCTTATCTGGCAGGGGCCTTGCGGGTGATCGACGATATTATTTTTCCCGAGGAAACCAGGGTAAAAATTATACAGGCCCTCAAAATGTTGGAGAAAAAGGAGAGACCCCGATCTCCAAGGAAGCACGGTATCGCACCGGTATGATTCCAAAGGAGTAGCCGCCCGCTCACTTTGTTCGCTCGACAGACGCCGACGGATACAGACCTTTTGCCTCCGCGACCTGCGGAGGCAAAAGACGTCCACCGCTTCGCGATAATATCTAAGCCTTTGACTGAAACTCACATGGTACTTTTGTCTGGGCATGTCGCCCAGGCAAAAAAATCCTTATTGTCTGCGTCAGTCTTCGGTTAAATACTCACATGTTTATTTGAAGATGATCTTTAAAAGATAAGTCAATTTGGAATTTTTATAAGAAAGGACAAATCAGCATATGAATGATAATCGAGACGCGGTGATCGTCAGCGCGGTAAGGACGCCCTTTGGTCGATTCGGCGGGGTAACGAGTGATATCTCAAGCATTGACTACGGTGTCATGGTTGTTAAAGAGGTCATAGACCGCATCGGTCTGGATCCGGCAGAGGTCAATGAACTCTATTACGGGACATGCATTCCCGCCGAATATGCACCCTATCTGAATGTGCCAGCCAGGCAAATTACACTCCTTGCAGGATTCCCTCCGGACAACCTTTCCCTGACGCTCGATCGAGCCTGTTGTTCCTCTATGAGCGCAATGCGGCTGGGGTTTCGTGCCATCCGCGCCGGAGAAGCCGATGTGGTGATTGCCTGTGGCGCAGAAAATATGGGCAATTCATGCCATATCGTCGAAGCGAAAACCAGCAGATGGGGACAGCGCTTGGGTCATGTGCAGATGATCGATATCCTTTTCGAATTAGGGTACGGGAAAAAAGGCTTTAATCCTGTTGCCTTGGATTCCGGAGAGGTGGCCCTGGAATACGGCATTTCGAGAGAAGAACAGGACGCATGGGGGCTTGGAAGTCAGGAGCGATGGGCCAAGGCCTATGGGGCGGGTAAATTCAAAGTCGGTGAAGAAATCATGTCCTTTGAAATTCCTCAAAGAAAAGCGGATCCGATCCTTTTCGATAAAGACGAACCCCCGAGACAAACCTCCATGGAAAAACTGGCCAAATTACCACCCATCTATGGAAGCCCCACGGTCACGGCCGGAAATGCGCCGGGCATGAATTCCGGGGGCGCTGCCATTGTTATCATGAGCAGGGAAAAGGCCGATGAAAAGGGCCTAAAACCCCTTGCCACCGTCAAAGCCATGGATTGGGCTGCCGGAGAACCAAAATATATGGCCACGCTGCCTGCCAAAGCCATAGATAAACTCCTTTCCCGAATGGAAACGAGTGTAGATCAAATGGATCTTATCGAAATCAATGAGGCCTTTGCGGCCGTGACCCTGGTTTCCCTGAAAATATTGGCGGGAGAGGATCCGGAAGAATATGAGGTCCTCAAAGAAAAAACCAATGTCAATGGGGGAGCCATCGCCATCGGTCATCCGGTGGGCGCAAGCGGAGCCCGTATCACCATGACGCTCATGTATGAATTGATGAGGCGAGGAGGGGGCCGGGGTGTCGCTGCCATATGTGGCGGCCTGGGACAGGGCGAATCCGTTGTCCTGGAGGTTTAGTTTTTGAAGTAATGGAGATGGGGAGTGGTGCACCTTCTATCGATTCTCCACGGTCCCCCGGGAGATGTCGGATTTTTCAGAAATGTGTGATTATAACCAGACCTCGCCCGATTCCCATTTCACACAACAGACCATTTGCTCCATCGCTACAGTGAAAGGACGAGTATCCCTCTCCGATGATGACCTCATTATCACCAAAGGCAGAAAAATAGGTAGGTTACCCGTTAATTCTCCTGAAGCCAAAGAACAGATACTGCGTGACTACTTTGGAATAGAATGGAAGGGGGGTAGCCAAAATTCTTCCTAAAGTTTTGACCTGTTTTGGTCGATGTTAATTGTGCACGGAGGTCAAATTTTTTAGTACATCCAAGGAGGGATGTTTTGCAGATAAGTAATACCCCATCATTAGGTCGCCCCGCCGAATATCTGCCCAGTACCCCCACAAAGCCCGATGGGTCTGATTCAAGGGATTCAAATTCGGCCGATTTAAAAAAGCCGGCTGTTACAGTTGATATTGCTTTTCCAGGAGAGCCTTCTACAAAAACGAATAGGCACAAAGAGCTCATCGCGGAAATGTTTCCAGGACCGAAAATTCTTGGGGAATTCGAGAATAAGAAAGGAGTCGAACAGGCAAAGGATCTTGCGATTGGCCCTGATATTCGATACGCCCTGACATCCAATAATCCCAAATTCATAAAGAAGTTGATGACCGGCCTGGTTACCATAGCAGAGTACCGTGAACTCGCCTATAGATACCGTGAGCTTAAAGCACGGAATTCTGACGACACCAATATTCTAGAGGGAGAGTTAATCAAAAAAGAAGGACTGAGAGTTGTGCAAGGGAATAATCGGCAAGTAGAAAAAGGCTCGATTTTTGGTCTGAAAGTATAATCAATCCATCCGCAATAATAACTTATCATTCAAACCTGTAGTTGTTTTCTTTATAAATTCTTTCCCCTCTTTCTTATCTTTCCATAATCCTCACAGCCTCTATAGCAACCTGGATTGCTTCTTCGATACCGACTTTTGCCACGATTGGGGTGTCGTCATAGGTGAGACCGATAATGGCGAGAACTTCACCGGCCTTGACGCCTTTGATCGATGAAATAACAAATATGGCCGCGGATTCCATGGATGTGGAGAGCACATTGGCGCGCTCCCAGGTCTTCCAAAGGGCCTGGTTTTGTTCTTCTATGGGCACGGGCTCGGAACCTTTCTCCGACTCCATAAAGAAAGCATCCTTGCAATGGCATATTCCCCAGTGGTGTTTGATTTCTAGTCTTTCGGCAGCTTGCCTTAAAGCTAGAGTCACATCAAGATCCGCCACGGCCGGATAACTCAAGGGCACGTACTGCCTTGTTGTGCCATCCTCTCTAATCGCTGCGGTGGTGATGACCACATCTCCCAGGCCCACTTGTCTCTGCAATGCCCCCGCTGTGCCTATCCTGATGAACACCTCGGCTCCGACTTTAATCAACTCTTCGACTGCAATGGCCGCTGAAGGGCAGCCGATGCCGGTGGAGGTGGCGGACACCTTGATGCCCTCCACATGACCTGTAAAGGTTCGGTATTCCCTGTTGAAGGCCACTTCCTTTGCGTCATCAAAGAAACTCGCGATCATCGGCACCCTGCCGGGATCGCCCGGCAACAGGACATACTTTCCGATGTCTCCCTGCTTCAAACCAATGTGGTACTGCCGCTCCTTATCGATTTCACTCATGTTCAATCCTTCCTGGTGTTAACTGTTCGGTCAAAACAAACTCACCGCCTCTCCGGCCACTAGCTGAACACAAGACTCAAGTAACCAGCCCGCTTTTAAAGCCACTCTCCAACCACTGGTTGACAAATGTGTAATTACACATTACAATACTCTTGAAAAACGGAAAATTCCAATTCATTACGCTATGACAAAAGCTGACAAAAAAAATCAAAAGATTAGAAGAAATCCGAAAAATGTTAAATTCCTTGACCTTGTAAGCTGGTTAGAAGATAACGGATTCTCTCTTGACCGAGTAAGTGGAAGCCATCATGTTTTTGTAAATCCGGTTATTGAAACCCCCATAAATATTCAAAAAAAGAAAGATGGTACCGCCAAGGCTTATCAGGTGAAGCAAGCAATTAAGATTATCGATGGAGAGTAATCATGGAATATACTGTAAAAATTTTCCCCGACCCCGAAGGCGAAGGTGATTATATAGCTGAAATCGAAGAGCTTAAAGGATGCTCCGCATTTGGAGAAACTCCTGAAGAAGCTCTTAAAGAAATAGAGACAGCTATGAAATTATGGATCGAAACCGCTAAAAAACATGGAAAACCAATCCCTAAACCAAAAAGCCAAGTTATCAATGAGCCGAAAAAGCGGTTTAACGTCATCTTCCCCGAATCTCTCCTTAATGAGGTGGATGAGTATAGGGGAAAACATGGAATGAAACGTTCCGAACTTCTTGCAGCAGCCGCGGAACAATTCATTTCAGGGCACTAGCGCCTGCATCACCTGGAGGCCCTCTTTATGGCCGATCCGGTGTATGCGGTAGTCAGTTGGTGCTCTTTAGTCATTTGTCGTTCTATGTTTTCCAGTAGGACACCCACCTGCGATGGGACAAGCGCCACACCTACTTTTTGCACCACACATCGATCTGCCCAAATGCCAGAGTATCCTGTCTAGGTCTACAGGCGTGTATTTGTCTTCAGTCATATCTGAGAGTGAAACAAAGAGTCTATGAAGAAAGAGGTAATTCTTATCATTTCCAGGGTTGTTTCCCATTTCCAGGTCAGTATTTCCGAGAAAAGGAAATCCATAATTAAGCCAACCCAGCCTGGTAAGGACACGTGTCACGTGAAGGTCGAATGCTGCGTAGTAAGGGCTGAAATTGGATAAGGCGAGGTCTCTCAGTTTAAAACTGATGTTCTTAATACGAAGCATCGGATCGCTTTGATAATTGTTATCTCTTTCGCTCTCCGCCCGGTTGATGTATGCACGCCAGTCCCACTGCAAAACGGAATCCACGTAGTGCACGACCTCTGAGATAACTCTCGATCCAGCGTCAATCCCCCACCGGTAATTCGAATCTTTCAATACTTCATGATAGGTTGCTTCGAGCAGGTCTGTTTTGTTCTTTATTTTGGCTGATAGTTTTTCATAGACCTTTGATCCCATCTCTCCTTTGATTGCCCTGACAAGCAAGGTGCCAAGAAACATATTCAGGATCAGAATGTCATTTTTCAGAGATTTATTGTCTAAAAGAGATTGGTTTCTTTTTATTTCAGCGCGATGTTCTGATACCCATTGACGGATGGACTGTGTGGTTCCTAAGAATGTAGACTCGATGGTCATCAGTCTATCCAATGTCTCGCCCACGTCGGGAATGGTGAAGTGCATTCCATTCTCCTGTCATCATCTAACGGGGCGCCATCCGCGCCCCGATGGGTTCGGCGCGAAGCGGCGGACCCTTCGGAAAGCTAAGGGGCCGGGAAACGATGGCCACAAACACAGGATAAAGAAAATAAGTTTGATTGGAAAATGCTTTTCAAAATTGGCACAGCTTTTCCCGGTCCCTCTTAAGCGTCTTGTTCGCTGCTATTAGGCTACTTCGAGATGGAGGTTTTTTCCTACGGCTTGAGCATAATTCACCAATGTTGAGAGACGGATGTCCTCAGCATGATTTTCGATCCGGGAAATAGCAGATTTCTTGGTGTTCAATCTATTTGCCACCTGCTCCTGGGTGAGGCCTGCTTCAAGGCGAGCCTGCTTCAGGAGAATTCCAATTTTGAATTGCTCATATCCTCTATCAAAATTTTTTGCAAATTTAGGGCTGCGCTTTTTTCTGTTTTCAATATATTTATCCAGATCATCCATCGATCTACCTCCTGCTCAGATACTCTTTCTTTCGCTTTTCTGCCAGCCTAATCTCCTTTAAAGGAGTTTTTTGGCTCTTCTTTTGAAACGAGTTGTTTAATATAATCAACTCTTAGCCATGGAAAAAGCCAAGAAGACGGAAAGTGTCTTTTCCAATATCAATTCTTGCTTCCCAGATATCATTTGTATTGACCAGCTTTTTAAAGTATTTAGACGGAATCTGATCAAGCTCTCGAATCAGTTTCAATACCCATGCTACCTTTGTCGCCTGAGCATCTGTCAGGCTATCCAAGTGATCTTTAACCGGACACTTGCCTGACCCAGTCCGATAGAATGAGATTGATTTCATGGCTATAAAGTATACAAATATGTGAACTTTGTCAAGGGTGTAAGGATATCGATTTTTTCAGACGGCGAACGGGGCGCGGGTGAGCAGCGCGGCCGCGGACAAGCTTGCTTGGACGGGGGCGTGTCTGCTCGAACCGCGTGGATGGGCCGCGCTTCGCGGCACAGCAACGCGGGGCCATCCGCGCCCCGATGGGTTCGGCGCGAAGCGGCGGACCCATTCGCGGTGCTGACCGGCGCCGTGGGCCGTGCAAGCAAGCGCAGCTTGGTTGTGCGGTTCACGGTGTCCGGTCAAGTACCTTGTTCTGGCGCGTAGCGCCGGGACAAGGGGCTTGACGAAGTCAGCGCCCCGATTCACGGCGGCGAAGCCGCCGTGAACAAGTTAGTATATAGTTTCTGGTTAACTTATGAAAAATGATATCCTTCGGGCAAACCCTTTGTCCATTTAATGGCTTCTCTAACTGCATAACATTCAAGATCGGATGATATACAGAAAGCTGCTTTTCCTCAAAAAGCCGATTTTTAATAAATATCAAGGTTCCCATTTCCTTGCCCTAAAAACTGGGATGGATGATATCAAGGATTTTTAGGGCCTTTAATTTTTGCCCTTTGGTTGGAGAAATCTGCAATTCATACAACATTCTCAAATTGTAGGTCTATGGGAGACTATATTTAAAGTCTTATCCCTCTGGTATCCCCGCTTTGTGCAGGGCATCAGACCAACGTTTCACCAATTCTTGGCTTTTAAACATAGACATACGCTTCATATAAAATTCAATATTAAAATTGGGATTTAACTTAATGACCTCTGCAGCCGCTACCCGGGATTCTTCCTCTAACCCCAATAGACCATAGCAGATTGCTAATCCTTCGAAAGCCGGTATGTTTTGGGGTGTTAAGTGTAAAGCCTTTTTGTATTCTGAGATTGCCTCTTGACACCGGCCTGCTATGCGATAAGCGATACCCAAACCCAGGTAATAAAAGGAAGGAGGAAATGGGCAAAGACGCATCGCTTTTTTGTACAATTCAATAGCCTCTTCCGGTTTTCCCATCCAATTCAACGACACGGCCAGCCACACATACGCTTCGTCTGAGTTGGGATTGAGTTCAATTGCTTTTTGTCCCACTTCAATAGCCTTATCATACCGCCGCTGCATTCCATAGATATGACCCAAAATAGAGTATGCTAAGTCGTAATTTTCATCAAGATCGATAGCCTTTTGCAGCAGCTTGGTGGCTTGGGCGAGTGATTTTCGTATCGATTTGCTTGAGCCGAGCCACACATCATTTATATTGACTACAGCCAATAAGCCATAACCTCCTGGGTGTTCAGGGCCTAAGACAATCGTCTCTTCTGCCAACCGTCGAGCCGTGGCATTACTCTCTATGTTGGCAGCACGGAGATAGGTAAGTCCTTCCATCGCTTTCTCAAAGGCCTCAAGATTTGTGAATTTCTTAGCAGAACGTATTCTCTCTCCCTCGGTCAGCTTCACTCCAAGTTCGTATAAAATCTTCATAGTGATTTCATCTTGGAGTGCAAAGATATCTTTATAATTACGTTCATATCTTGTCGCCCATAGCTGTCTGCCCGTCAAAGCATCAATGAGCTGGGCAGTGATGCGAATCTTATCCCCCGATTGTTGAACGCTGCCCTCCAGCACATAACGGACACTAAGCTCTTCTGCGACTTGCTGTACCTTTACAGGTTTACCTTTATATGAAAACGTTGAGGTGCGAGAAATTACAAAAAGCCTCGGTACCTTTGACAAGCTTGTGATGATTTGCTCTGTTATGCCATCGCTGAGATACTCTTTCCCAGGGTCATCACTCATGTTGGCAAATGGCAATACAGCAATCGATGGTTTTTTAGGCAGAGCAAATGCCATTTTTTCGACAGAAGCCTTTTCCACAGAAGGATAACGAAGATATCTGTCCCATAATGTTGCCACTGCAACCACTACGACTATAATAGCAGCTGCCGCCATTGCTGTCTTACGCCACTTTTTACCAACGGCCTCCTTAGCATGATCTACCCCGTGGACTGCTGCGCCGGGAAAAGATAAGACCCGATAGGCCCTGACTGGTTTGTCAATATTTTTGACTTCTTTTTCACCTAAAAATTCATATTCCAACCCAAATTTGCTTTCGACACTGTCATACACAATTCCTGATATGCAGACGCCTCCAGCCTCAGCCAAGCCTTCCATCCGGGCGGCGATGTTGATACCATCACCGTAAATACGACCCTCTTCCTCAACAACATCACCAAGATTAACTCCGATACGAAAATCCATTTTGCGCTCCTCGGGCAGCTCGGCATTTCGTTCGGCAAGCTCTCGCTGAATTTCAACTGCACAATTCACAGCATCCACCACGCTGGTAAATTCAGCCAACAGATTATCTCCGGTGGCGTCCACCACATGTCCACGAAATTTTTGAATGAGATTTGAAATGGCAGAGCGGTAATTTGTCAGCGTGCGGATGGTTGAATCCTCATCATCTCGCATCATGCGGCTGTAACCTTTGACATCAGCGCTGAGGATTGCGGCAAGTTTACGTTTAAAGCTTTCTTGAGTCATGAAAGCCTCATTTTTCGAGGTTTTTAAACTAAAGTGGTGAGAATATTTTAGTTTGGTGGCAATTTACTAATATTTATAAAAGCTTAGGCGGTCAAGATTAAAGATTGAAAGGATATTTTTGTCAAAAAGATTTGATAATTAGGGTTTCCTGAAAAAGTCAGACGGATTGACGTCAAGCGGAGCGCTGAAAGCAATCCTGTGGTGATAAAGGAAACATTAATGGAAGAAAATTATTAAAAGTGCTCATCACCGACAATAAGACTTGGCTGCGAAAACGAAGTAAGAGAATGGCCTTGAGCCATCTTTGCAGATTCATGACGAGGAAGGTCAGGACAATAGCAGTTAGACTTGTAGCACTCAGCTTGGTCATCACTGGGCTGAGACTATATCGTCGTTTGCTTAGCCCGAACTTACCTTCTATGGGGATTCGTAAAAGGGGACATCCTATAATGCCCCCTCTCTTCCATTATCCTTTACCGCGCGTGTATTGAATGATTTGGTCCAGCTTTTCCATTGCCGCGCCATTATCGATGGCATTTTCGGCAATACGGATTCCCTCTTGAATTTCTTTTGTTATACCGGCAACAACCAGAGCAGCGCCTGAATTTAGTAGAACCACATTACGACGGGGACCCTTTTCTCCCTTCAAGATACTCAGAGTGATTTCCGCATTATCTGTAAGATCCCCTCCTTTGATATCCTCCGGGGCCGCCGTGTTTTCGAAATACTCTTCAGGATAAATATCATAGGTTCGAATTTGACCACCATTGAGCTCCGATACGCGAGTGGCGGCACAAACCGAAATTTCATCACACCCGTCATACCCGTGAACCACGAACGCGTGTTTTGATCCCAGCAGCTTTAACGCTTTGGCATACATCTCCGTTAATTCTGGTGCATAAACACCGAGGACCTGGCAATTGGCCGCCGCTGGATTTGTGAGCGGCCCCAGCATATTGAAAATGGACTGGAGTCCCACTTCCTTTCTCGCCTGGGCGGCAAACCGCATGGCGCTATGGTATATTGGGGCATAAAGGAATCCGATACCGATGGCCTCAATCGCCTTTTCCACTATCTCAGGATCCGTATCCAGGTTTACCCCTAAGGTCTCCAATAGATCGGCACTGCCACAATGGCTCGATGTGGATCGGTCTCCGTGCTTAGCGACGGTTACCCCGCATCCAGCCACTACAAAAGCTGCGGTGGTTGAGATATTAAATGTCTGCGCCCCGTCTCCGCCCGTACCGCATATATCCAGAATGGTGGGAACTGAGGTTTCAATTCGTATTCCTTTGCGTCGCATAGCTGTTGCAGCGCCGGCCAGTTCTTCGAAAGTTTCACCCTTTGTTGCCAATGCCCCAATAAAAGCTCCGATTTGCGCATCAGTTACATTTCCGGAAAATACCTGCATCATGACATGCGCAATTTCTTCTTTATTCAAGTCGATATTGTTCACCACCTTGTTCAGGTAATCCCGAAACACCATATTATCCCTTAATGCAAGTGCTTAGTAAAATTAACCTCATGCTCAATCGGCCGGATCCCGATAATTATCGGGCCGATCCCCCTCCTACAATTTCCAAGACATGATAGGCTGCGCGGGATATCAACCGTTATTCTCTCCGCATAAATCAGAAACAATTTACCGTTATTGTTGCGCATATGCATTTCATATCAGCTATTGTTTCCCAAGCAATGCTCATCTTCTTCTTAATTTTCTGTGATTTTAATAAAGTTCTTTTGCAATCGGACTTTACGACGGTCTTTTAATATGAAACACACATACAATACTCAGTTAACCGGATTGGGATCCGAACACTGGTGCCATACAGAACCTCCAAAGACCATCATTGTCTCCTCACTACTTTTAAGATCAACCGTTTCAATCCTTTTTGCTACCTTCCTTAAGTCCTCCGCAGTAACAAAAATACGTTCTACCTTCCCTTCTTCCTTTGAAGGAATTGTTATGGTAAATCCTTTTCTTCCATCTTCAGCCTCCTTTGCTTACGAGTTAATTTAAGAACTGATCCTTGCTATTCTGTTGTATAGATTATCCACGCGTGACAAACCACAAAAATAGAAAGAACACGACTAATGATAATCGATTACAACTTACTGCCAACCCTTTTCCAAATTGATTTACATTCCCTCATTTTTTCCGACCCAGGCCATCCCTTCAAGAAGCCCTTCTATAGCGCCCATGTTAGCCTCACAGACAATTCGGTTAGGTTCAATCCTGCCATCAGGTTGAATCATTTCGGCGAGGCAAGCATGACATCCTTTGACAATATCACAATGCTTACATATTTGGATATCCGTTTTCTTTAAGCTTTTGAAATGTTGCTCAGTACGTTGGAAGCCGCTGTGAACGGGGAACCTTGTCCCTTTTGTCGATCGAAGCAGATAAGGTTCCTGACCAACGAGAAAATAGCAAGGCCAAAACCATCCGTCCGTATCCACTGTAAAATTGCTTTGACCGATATTGCAGTGATTGTATGAACAGTGGCGCAAATCTCTTATCATCCTTTGAACCGTAAAATTAGACGAATTCTTTGTTTTCCATAAGCGGCACACTTGTTCGAAGACGTACTCTTTCTGCAAGTTTCTTAAGTTAGATACAAAACCAGCCAAAAGTGCCGCAGGAAATGCACTAAAATAGCCATGTTGGCTAACCAGGGGGTGTATCATTGTCTCAGTTATTCCAAGGGAGTAAAAATATCGATATAAATCAGCCGGAGAAAAACCTTGTTCATAATGCAGAGGGGTATAGACGCACTCCACAGTTATAGGTTTATCGATGGTTTTCAACAAGTAATCAACGTTTCTTCGAACTATACTATTAGTTCCACGGCCATCCGGCAAAATTCGTAACTTATCGTTTATTTCCTGCGGTCCATCAAGAGAAACCGTCACATTAATATCGTAATCGCGTATAGTATCGACAACGTCTCCGGATAGTTCAGCGAGGTTGGAAACCATGCCAAAGTAAGGTAGCCTTGAAATTTCATTTTCAATTCTAAGGCGGCGAAAGTGCTCACACACAACAAACATGACCGAAGCATTCAACGTTGGCTCACCACCAAAATATTTTATACTTCTTATATCTCCGAATTGAGCCAAAGTTGCTTCAATGGCGTTGATAGCTGTCGATGCAGACATTAATTTTTTTCTTTGAGTTGCAAATAACCCGCGTTTTTCATAACAATAACGGCATTCCATGTTGCAAATGCTTGCTAAAATCAAAACTAGCTGCCCCAATCCTTCATGACCTAAGCATACCCTATCCGATTTCATAAAAGCTGCATATAATCCTGCAAGATCAGGCGAGCTAAATTTCATAGATTCAGGTTTAATAATTTTCAAAACTTATAAAGTCTCCAAAACCGAAGAGCAGATACTGTGGTTTGCGTATTTCAAAGATCAATTCTGCCCTCTAAGTATTTGCGTCATCAAAGAAACTCGCGATCATCGGCACCCTGCCGGGATCGCCCGGCAACAGGACATACTTTCCGATGTCTCCCTGCTTCAAACCAATGTGGTACTGCCGCTCCTTATCGATTTCACTCATGTTCAATCCTTCCTGGTGTTAACTGTTCGGTCAAAACAAACTCACCGCCTCTCCGGCCACTAGCCGAACACAAGACTCAAGGAACTCAGAGAAGAATGTTTAGTGACGGCAATTGCCTGACTGTTACCGGTCTTGATATGATATGCATCAAAAGCACGTTAAAATTAGATCGGCCAACGCATTTGGATATCGAATAGAAGAATATTTATCGTAGTGTAAGATTTTTAGGCATGGAATAAGAATGTGACTCCCGATCCAATACTTCAAAATGCCTTAATTTTTGAAATCATAGTAGCAATCGCCGGAATCGCCGCGGATCAGCGGCGCGGCTTTTTGCGCCCGATGAAGTGACATGTTGTGCGAATTATGATTCGAAATCAATATAATACATGTTCGCAAACACTTTGATTCTAAGCTTGACATCAAAGGTAAATGTAATTACAGTAGTTACAAATTATAATCAATGAAATCTAAGGAGCAAAATCCATGGAAAATCAAATACGATCAAGGGATGCTAAGCTAGTCCCCATTGGAAATTCCAAAGGAGTTCGCATACCCAAGGCCCTCCTTCAAAAATATGGCCTAAAAAATCCCCTTTTAATAGAAGAAACAGACAAAGGACTGCTTCTTCGTAATAAAGAAGAAAGCAAGCTTTCTTGGGGAGATACGTATAAAACCATGGCTAATGAAAAGGAAAATTGGGACGATTTCGGCACAATACTTCTTGACGGCCTGGAGGATGAGGACTTTGAATATTAAAAGGTACGAAATATATTTTGCTGATCTCAACCCCACCATAGGAAGCGAAATAGAAAAAGTACGTCCCGTCGTCATAATTAGCCAAAACGAAATGAATAAGTATTTGGAAACTGTTGTTGTATGTCCATTAACCTCAAAATTGCATCCACCATGGAGAACTCGGCTCCAGATTAAATGCGCGAACAAAAATGCCGAAATTGCTGTTGACCAAATTCGCACCATTAGCAAGCAAAGATTGAAAAAGAAACTTGATAAGTTATCTGATATCAAAGCCGCCCAATTGCGAAAGCTTATAACTGATATGTACGGTGAATAATCATTTTCTCAACAAGATTCTTTCCAGCGAAACTTTCTGTGTCAAATCTCAGTGCACAACGAAAAGTTAAGCTGCGGCTAACTTGCGGAGCATGGGCTTCCGAGAAGCATAAGATTAATGCGGGGCAGGGCATGTTAATTTGTGCCATGCTGTTAGCCGTCAGCTTGAACGGCTTGTTAGGCGTCAGAGGATTGTTTAAATCGACTCCGTTGGACTTCCTGGTGCGCTCAAACGTGCGCTTTATACCAGTCGAACCCTTGTGGTTCACGGCCCCGGCTTACGAACCCCGCAATGCCTAAAACCAACATGACACATACCCAAAGAGCGAAGAAGCCGATCAAGCCCAGAAAATTCCACGGCTCCGGAGCGAGGATGGTAAGACCTGCTGCCGCAAACACAGCAACTTGCGAGCATATGACGAAAAAGGTCCTACGTTTCTTCTCTTCCGCTTCTGGGTTCACGGAAATGACGTTTCCCGCCCCTTTTATTGATCCACTACAGGTCACCTTACATTCCGAAGGACCGTTGTGCACGATTTGGATCACGCATCCTTCGAAGCGATCCATATAGTCGAAAACGATCGAGACTCGATCCCGATCTTCAGAAGTCAGTAGAGTAAAGTCGTTTGCAGGATTCTTCTGTATTGCAATCGTCGCATCCAAGACTCGCACTCCGTCAGGAAACCGAATCTGAATAGTATCCCGAGGAGCGATATCTTCACCATCGATTGTTTCGTTGCCGGCGTTTAGGAACGCGACCCGGGTAACGGTGATCCGCTCTACTGGGACATCCTCATATATCATCTTCATTTTCGGCATATCATGGCTTCTACTGGCAATCTCCACGGTCCTCGAGAAGAAAACGGGCCGCTTTATCCTACGCCCCCTCAAATAGAAAACGATAGCCACGACACCAAAGACAATTGTAGTGCCAATGCCGAGTAAGGTAAGCCAGTGTTCAGCCACAAATCTCATCCGCTTCCGCCTGGACCACACGACTAGTCTTGGTTGGTTGTTCCGCCAGCCAGATTACTTGTGTACACTAAACGCCTAACGGGGCGGCGGGTGAGCCGCAAGACCGGGGCCAAGTTTACTTGGCAACGGGATTGACGGCTCCACGCGCTGGATAGGACGCGCTTGCGCGGACTAGACTGCGGGTGGGACACACGCCGCCCCGATAAGCCGGCGCGTAAGCGTCGGCTTATCGCCTGCATAACCAGCTTTTTTCGCGGTGTGCAGAGAGCGAAGCGAACTGAACGGCGCGAAAAAAGTCTGAGTTAATGCATTTGTTCGGCTTTTCTTTACTTCAACAGATCCAAAAGCTGAGTCAACGAGACCATACTATCTGCATGTAATGCATAACCAGCAAAACGAGCTACATAAAACCTTAGATCAAAATTCTGTGATTGCTCAAATATGGTAATTTCAGGATTTTTTAGAAGTTCAACCAATTTGGAGCTTCGAGGATTATGATTGGCAAGTATTAAGATTACTTCAGGTTTTTCATCTATATCCAGCTTAACATTGGTTTTCCTGATTGAACGTTTGAAATTTAACAAGTCCAATTCGTCAAGCTGATTAAATTGTGCTTCCATTGTGGATAATAGGTTTGAATAACGATTTCTATCTGAAACCAATGATTCAATATCTTGTAAATGCTTGACTAATCCAGATTTTCCTCCAAGTGCATTATCACCATATTTCATTTCAATTAAAGCAGGTCGACAATTACTTCCATTCTTACGTTGAGAAGCAAGCCAACGGATTGCAAGCATATCAAAACGAGCGCCTAGATTTGAATCTGCAAATTCAATATCAGATATAAAGTATTCGCTCTCATTTGAAATTGTCGAAAAATTGTTTTCACGAGCTACCAACTGTTGAAATTCACGTTCTGGTTTACTGTTGTTTGAAAAATAGAGATCCATTATTTCTTTAAGGTGAGGAAATGCATCAACCCACGACCTCGCATCATTTTGATTTGTGATGGATTTTGGCAAAAAAGGGAGAGGTTTTTGGTCTTTATTGTATTGTATGTCGAATGATGACTTATAAGAATTATTTGATTGTTCCTCGATCTTGAGTAAATTGCCACCTCGGTAATAAATATTGATATAACCATCTCGAATGGCTAGCATTAGTGTATGATCTTGGTTTACACGGTCAAACACTAATCGAAGCAGTCCATCAGTGTTTTTTAAGTCATTAAGAAAATTCCTTGTAAGTTCTCTCATTATTTCCTCCTATATCTCACGCCATTCACCGTCATTCTGAATTTCGACATTTGGAAATAGTTCAGGATAACGTTCTGGCATAAAGCTGTGGATTGGAATCACTTTTTCTGGATTAATAGCTGAAACCAGCTTTTTAAGATCAGTCGGACTAGCGTGCCCCGAAGTATGAATACTGTGCTTTGGAATAGAATGCTTTTCAAGCCAATTTTTGACTTTGTCATATGCACCCCGTTCCCAATAGCCCTCCCATTGAGAATAGATATAAGTCGCCCCCGAAATACAGGCACCTCTTTCAAGATCAAATTGGTGCAAAGGACGGAAAAGCAATGTTGATTTGTTAGAAACCTGTTTTAGATGCTCAATAAATATACGATTAACAGAATGTCTTTTAAGCAAGTCGAACCATTTGTTTTCTTTAATCTGCACGCGTTGAATCTGTGGGATAAATAAAGAAACTTCTGGCCAATCAGACTTTGGAATATTCTCATTGCCCGTTGCGTCCAATACTGCTGCTGTGTACAGATCAATAATCAACTTTCTTCCAGTTCTTTTAGAAGCTCTGAAAATCGAGACAATTCGGTCAATATTCTGAGCTGAAGCATGAACCATAGCTAATCCAGCCGTAGTGGAAAAAATGTGAACCAATTGGTTTTCAATTTCCTTTTCTGTCGGAAATTGCTGTTCATCTTTTAAGCGACCAATAGAAGATCCTTCTAAAATAATAGCATTTATGTTTTTTGGAGGATGAGTTATCAGGCTATTAAAAAGTGATATTTTACGACCATGTGCACGCAAGTCTCCACTGTAAAAAATTTTTTTGCCGTTACCTTCAATCAGGAGTGAATATGAGTCATATGCTGAATGATCGATAAGAAAAGGTGTTACTTTAAACGGGCCAATTTCAATAGTTTCACCTGATTTATAATTCCATCCTTTTGCTGGTATAGGCCAATTACCAGGCAAAAAGGGCGTAGCCGCTTCAATTATGCGTCGAGAAGCAGCCCCCATAGTCACAGGTATTTTTTGAGATATCTGAGTAAGTAATCCAAAATGATCAAGATGAGGGTGTGAAATAAAAATACCCAGTAAAGATGGCTCATATCCATCTAAGCCAGTTATTGAAGGAACATACTGTTTAAAATCATCTTCAGCATCCAATGGTAATCCAAAATCAATAAGTATTCTCTTGCCTTGAGTTTCAACCTCAACACAGCTACCGCCTATTTGCTTACTGCCACGATGAATACAAATTCGCATGTTTCTAACCTGTTGGTTGCCGAACGGGGCGGCGGGTGAGCCGCAAGACCGGGGCCAAGTTTACTTGGCAACGGGATTGACGGCTCCACGCGCTGGATAGGACGCGCTTGCGCGGACTAGACTGCGGGTGGGACACACGCCGCCCCGATAAGCCGGCGCGTAAGCGTCGGCTTATCGCAGAGTTAAGCTGCAAACGGGTTTGAAAAAAAATAAATCCAGGCTTTCAATCAAATAATTTTTCAGCAATTTGTTTAACCATGCAATCTGTCCAGTTTGTCTGCTTGAACGATCTGTTCGAGGTCTGCACCTAATTATAAATGGTGAAAAGCATTCTTGCCCCTGTTAAAAATTTCTTAAGAACTGTCGAATGCATATCTGTTTGATAAAAAATTGAACCCGATGCTCACAAAGGTTTGAAACCTTCCGAACACGGCAATCGGTATCAATTTGCCGATGATACATTTTGGACAGGGCGTATAGGCGACATCCTCTGTTGACCTTTCCGGCTCGTCTCGTTCAGCAAAAAGAAGTTTTTTAATTTGTGAAACGCTTGCTTTTGCGCGCCCGTTTGCAAGGAACCCGAAATGACGGATTTTATGAAACCCCGGCGGCAGGACATGCTTCAGAAATCGGTTGATGAAATCAGGCGCGTTCAGCGTCATTTGCTTCCAGAGCGTTCCGGTTTTCTTAAATGTTCTGTAATCTTTATAATGAAAATCAACCCGCCCGTCATCTGCATTGATGATACGGCTGTTGCTGATGGCTACCCTGTGCGTGTAAAGCCCAATGTATCTGACTACTTTTTCGGGTGTTTTCAAAGGGCTTTTGCAATAGACGACCCAGTCTTTGGAAACCAGGCGGTCAACCCATCGTTCAAATGAGCCGGGGCTTGAATAATGATGGCTGTCGGGCGGTAGGGTTAATGTTCCTGAATAAAACGCCTCTTTCAACCCTTGTATGAATTTACCGCGAAAAACCCTTGACAGGGCTGCTTCAGGAAATAAAAACTTGTTTTTATAGCGCAAAGGTATCCACTCACCGGCTTTTGTTAAAGCGCCTCCGGGAACGATAAAATGCGTGTGGGGATGCTGCCATATCGTCTGGCCCCAGGTGTGAAGAATGCCGTAAAAGCCGATCTCGCCCCCAAGCCACTTGGGATCGCGGCCGAAAGTCAGAAGTGTTTCTGAAGAGCTTGAAAACAATAGGTTGTAGATAAACTCTTTGTTGTACGACGTCAGATCGTTGAGCAAGTGGGGCAGCGTAAAAACCACATGGTAGTATGGAACCGGCAAGATGTCATTCAGCCGTGCCTCAACCCATTTTCTCCGTGTCGTTCCCTGGCATTTTGGGCAGTGCCGGTCCCGGCAGGAATTATATTCGCTGGATTGAAAACCGCACTTGTCGCATTGGTCCAGATGTGTCCCGTAATGACTTGTTCGGCAGTTTTCGATTGCTTCCATAACGGCAAGCTGCTTCTTTGTCATTCCATGTTTCTTGCGATATTCTTCTCCATACATCTTGAAAATGTCGGATACTTCACAATTACTTCCTTCGATTTTTTGAAGTACTTGTCGCATCATGGATTCAATGTGTTTTGTTATAAGCAACTGTTAATACAGCAAATAGCCTTCTCCTGATTGAAAATCTTACTCGAACAATAGATTATATGATTTCGGTTTTCCTACAAAGGATTAATAAATTCTGTTGTTTAATTAGTAAAAAAAGTAATCGTTTGCGATTATTCTAGCCGTTTATCATTCGAAATTGGATGTTAAACAGAAAATCGTAATACTGCTAAAGGCATCTTTTTAAATTCGCAGATTGCTACTGCTTGCCATGTTCATTACCTAGGAGGCTCTAAAAAACTTTCCTTTTCCTGATGTAGTCTATCAGAAGATCCAATTGAAGACTGCCCAATAAAGTCAAAAATGGAGGGCTAAATCAAAAAATGCTTTTGGGGTTTGCAAGTTCAAATCCTGCTTTTTGCATATGAGCAAATTTCTCGCCTCTGGTAACTCTGCGGCTCCGCGGTGAATAGAAAAGCTTTATCTGGCTGGAAGTTATCTGAATATTGATTTGCTAACCAAATTCTTCCACACCCTCTTTCGAGACTCTCGCATAGAAAAACCTGGGAGGTTCTACTTCCTTATTCCCGATGGTGTATGCATTTATGAACTTCGTTTTGGCTGAATCAATCTTGTCTTGATTACCATCGGAATGAAAAACGGCCAATGGTTCACCTTTTTCTACCCTGTCGCCCACCTTCTTTTTTAAATAAATGCCAATCGATAAATCGATGGATTCCTCTTTCGTGCTTCTCCCCGCGCCTAGAATCTTTGATGCCAATCCCATCTCCAGGGCATCGATCTTTTCCACATAACCTAATGTAGCAGATTGAATATCAATTTTGACTCTGGATTGGGGGAGCAGTTCCGGGTTTTCAAGCACTTCTCTATTTCCCCCTTGCCCTTCAATGAGTTGCCCCAGCCTTTCAAGCCCTTTCCTTTTTTCAATGCCCACTTTTATTCTATTAATGGCCTCATCTCTTGAGGTTGCTACGCTGGAAAGGAGGAGCATATTGCTTCCCAATTCCATGACAAGCTCCATAAGATCCTCAGGTCCTTCTCCATTCAGCGTATCAATGGCTTCCTTGACCTCTATGGCATTCCCGATGGCGTTGCCCAGGGGCTGCTCCATGCTCGTAATGATGGCCATCACCCGCCTTCCCGCGCCCTCTCCGATATCCACCATGGTTTTTGCCAGCTCCAGGGCATCTTCATACCGCTGCATGAAGGCGCCCGAACCGGTCTTGACATCGAGCACGATACCGTCCGATCCTGCGGCCAACTTCTTACTCATGATCGAGGCGGCAATAAGGGGAATAGAGTCAACCGTGGCTGTGACGTTTCTCAAGGCGTAGATGTGTTTATCGGCGGGTGCGAGGTTCGCTGTCTGGGCAATAAGGCTTACGTGGATGTCGTTCACCAATTCAACGAATCTTTCTTTGGGCAACTCCATTTGCATGCCCGGAATGGACTCCAGTTTGTCCACCGTGCCGCCCGTATGCCCGAGTTCCCTGCCTGTCATCTTGGCGACGATCCCGCCGCATGCCGCTACAAGGGGGGCAAGCACTAGGGTCGTAGTGTCTCCGACGCCGCCGGTTGAATGTTTATCGACCTTAAAGCCCTTTATCTCCGATAAATCGACCATTTCACCGGATTCGGCCATGGTCATGGTGAGATCCACACACTCTCTGGCGCTCATGCCCTTGAAAAAAACAGACATGAGAAATGCGGACATCTGGTAATCGGGGATGTCGCCTTTGACAAAACCGTTTAATAGAAAAACGATTTCCTCTTTAGACAGTTCACCGCCGTCCCGTTTCTTTTTTATTATTTCGTATGCGTTCATTATTCGACTGCTTTTTCACCACGAAGACACGAAGAACACAAAGATATTATATTTGCCACAGACATACACGGACTAAAGGAACTTGGACGCTGATTAACGCAGATTTACAGGATCTTAAAAGGCATCGCTCAAGAATTTCGGGAAAGTCTTAATAGAAAAACACAAAAGGATTTATCTTTTTCCTCAAGCCTTTCCCGAATATTCAATCTCGCTTCGCTTGATTGAAAGCCGCTCCGCGGCAATCTTAATCAAATCCCTTCCTAAAATTGCGCTTATTTTGTTTTAACAACGGAGCTCATGAAGGCTTAAAAAGCATAAGCTGGATTTCAAAGGCGTTTCACAATTCCCTTCACGAGCGCCTTGAATTCTTCAGCCGCCTTGTTGGATGTTTCGATGACCTCTTCGTGAGACAAGGGAGTCCCTAGAATACCCGCAGCCATGTTGGTGGCAAGAGACAAACCCAGAACCTTAATTCCCAGGCTGTTTGCCATGATGACTTCCGGGATTGTGGACATACCCACAAGGTCTGCGCCCAGATTCCGCGCCATCCTGACCTCAGCAGGCGTCTCATAGGATGGTCCATTCAAAACAAGATAGACCCCTTCTTTGAGATGAATGCCGAGTCCTTCCGCCACCTCAAAGGCCAGGGCCTTTAACTCCCCACTGTAGGCCTCCGTCATGTCCTGGAATTGTGTTGTGCCCCTTAGGGGATTATCCCCCATCAGATTGATATGATCGCTGAGGGCTACGATCTGCCCGGGTGAGAAGGTCTCGTTGACTGCGCCACTTGCATTGGTGATAATCAGTACCTCCACGCCCAATTCCGCCATGATCCTGACGGAGAAACAGATCTCCTGCATGGTGTAGCCTTCGTAATAATGCACCCTGCCGGCAAAGGCGAGAATATCGTTTCCGGATAGTTTGCCGACGAAAACTTCCCCCTTGTGACCTTTTACACCGGATACGGGAAAATGGGGTATGGTCTCATAGGGAATTGACGCGGGATCGATAATCTCATCGATCAGCCCGCCAAGGCCGCTGCCCAGGACGATGCTGATTTTGGCCTTCACATCCGTTTTGTCTCGAATTTTTTTGACTGCTTCCGCAACAACCTTTTTATCCATCAATGATATCCCCTTTGAAGCTCTTTCCGAAGGCCAGCGGGCCAACCTCAAAGAGATCGGCGATGGTCTGACCGCAATCGGCAAAGGTGTCTCTTGTGCCGATATCAACGTTCTTTTTCACAGATTTGCCATAAATCAGAAGCGGAACATGCTCCCTTGTATGATCCGTGTGGGCCAGATGGGTAGGATCGCAGCCGTGATCGGCGGTAATGATGAGGATGTCGTCATCCGATAAAACATCAATCATATCGGGAATCCGTTGATCGACCGCTTCCAAGGCCTTCGCATAGCCTTCCGCATTTCTTCGGTGGCCGTATACCATGTCAAAATCCACCAGATTCACAAATATGAGTCCTTTTTTCTCCCTATGACCTTTAATGGCATTTATGGTCTTCTGGATGCCGTCTTCGTTATTATCGGTGTGGATCTCTTCGGTCGTTCCCCGATGTTCGAAAATATCCCCGATTTTCCCCACACCCACAACTGTGAATTCGTCCTTTTTCAGGACATCAAGCAGTGTGTCCTCGGGCGGCGTGAGGGAAAAATCTTTTCGGGCTGCATTATCCCTTTCAAATTGGCCTAGCGATCCCACAAAGGGTCGTGCAATGACACGCGCGACCGCATGTTCACCGGTTAAGAGGGTCCTGGCAATTCCGGAGATTTCGTAGAGCCTCTCCAGGGGGACGACATCTTCATGGGCTGCAATCTGGAATACGGAATCCGCCGAGGTGTAGACGATGGGGTAGCCTGTTTCAAAGTGCTCAGCGCCAAACTCCTTGATGATTTCGGTGCCGGAGGCCGGGTAGTTTCCGAGGGTCTTTGTGCCGATCCTTTTCTCGTAGTCATCCATGAGCTTTTGCGGGAATCCGTCAGGGAAGGTCGGAAAAGGAGAATCAAGGACAAGGCCTGCAATCTCCCAATGCCCGATTGTGGTATCCTTGGCAGGCGATCGCTCCATCATCTTGCCGTAACACCCCAGGACGTCATCCTGACCGCAACCGACTTCAACCAGTTGTCCCATCCCCAGAGAGCAAAGGTTAGGGATGTGTAATGATCCCTTTGCCTGGTAAATGTGCCGGAGGGTGTTGGCCCCTTCATCGTGAAACCGGTGTGAATCAGGCATTTGACCCACACCGGCACTGTCCAGAACGATTAAAATGACTCTGCTGATCATTATTACTCTCGCCCGTCCCACAGTTTGTGGGACTAGAGTCTCAGAGAACGCAGAGAGTTCGCGGTAGATCATTGGCCACAGACACAAGCGGACTCAACAAGACATAAAGAAGTATACACATCGAGAGAGATTGTTCAGAAGTTTGGGGCAAGCTTCTCTGAAAATCAAAACCACGCTTTTGTTTTCAATGAACCTTGTCCCAACATCTATTCCGACAAGCGGAATTCAGGGCCGCTTTGCGGCTAACTGAACAATCTCCAACAGCAAACAAACTTGTTTAATACAATTGCACTTTCAATCTCAGTGTCTCGGTGTGCTCTGTGAGATATACTGATGCTTATGCCTTCTTCCTACGGCCAAACGATCAAAGCGTCTTTCCTTGCCTTGCTCTTTTCTGCCGGGCTCATTTTCCAATTAAAATTATATACCGCACCTTCCCAACCTCCGTACATGGGATTAGGAAGCACGATGAAATTTGTGCCGAATTGCCCTTTTATTTCATCCACCAATCCTGCCCTAACCTCTGTCGCTTTCTTTCTGAAGACGCTTTCAAAGTCGTTGAGATTGTCACCCATAAGCAACACGATACGATGATTCTGGCGCACCATTTCCCGTCTCGGTTCCTTGTCCGATGTCTTTTCGCGGCAGAGAACATGGGCATCGTTGACCTGTGGAAACCCTGCTACCTTCAGATTTTTGATTGTACCTTCCTTGTATTTGATCTTCCTGTTCGTCACATAGAAAACATCGCCGCCTTTGCTCACCACATGATTTAAGAACTCCAGGGCGCCCGGAATTACAGGGGCCTCTGCGGCGTTGATCCAATCGCCCCATCCTTTGGAATAACCGTAATTCTTCCCTACGAGGCCGGCTTCATAGGGACTATTGTCCAAGATTGTTTCGTCCACATCCACAATAACAGCTCTCTTTTTGCCGGAATCCCCCATGGCCAGGTCCGCATCAAACATCAGCCTGGCCGTATTAAAGGCCTGGTAACACAGGGCCCGTACCTCTGCTGCTCTTTGATACCACAGGGTCGCCAGCACTAGCTGCTCGTTCAGGTCTTTGGTGTTGTACTCATCAGCGATTGCGGGTCCTGCCAGGACCCCAAACAGCATGACCGCCGATACAACTAATACAATGTGTTTCATTTCTCGCTTTCTCATTTTGAAACCTCCTTTCAATTCTTTTAATTTCCGTGGAGTTTCGAAGTATTGGAATTCTGTATTAATGGGAGAATGCTGTTACGACTTGTGATTCACGGATTGCGCTTCTAAGCCGTTGTTATTGAGCATAAATACACATCACGCAACACGTAACCGTCAATTACTTGATCATCCCCTCCCACCACATGCGCATGCGTTCTGCATGGTGGCCCTGCACGAGCACGAGGTGGTTGCCGAGGGGGGTTCGCAAAAGCTCCATGACGTCCCGGTCGCTTAAACCTACCTTTACCTGAGTTCTACAAAGATCTTCAGCGGTTCCGGTTTCGAGAATTTCGCCTTCAGCAAGCCAAAGCTGTTCCATCGATTTTCCGCCAATCCTTATCAGGGTGACCTGACCAAAGGGCATTTTTCCCTGTATGGCGACCCCTATGCCTGATTCAAAATGAGACCTCAGCATGTACGCCTCGACCAGGCCCATGGGGACGGTACAGTGGGTCATCCAGATGCTGTTGTCTTCCCTGTTTAATTGGGCGGGGTTCGCCATCCATGGCGTCTTATCAAGAAAGGCATAGGCCCAAAGCATGCCCATGGTAGCAACCAGATCGCCCTCACACCCTGCGATGATTCCCTCATCATTGAGTTGCGCCAAGGCAAAACAGCTTGTGGATTTTGTATCCTTAATGAGATCAAAACAACGAACCGTCACGGCGTCCAATTGGTGATCTATGGCGACATGCTTTAATCCCAAATAGGAGCGAACCGCATCCTCTATGTCCGAGTGCCGGGGTTCTTGAATCCCCTCTGCTCCGGAAATCAGTGTTTTGAGAATGGGTTCGATACTCGATTGTTGAATCTGGTGAATGGTTTGTCTCAGTACTTCCAACTCGATTGATAGGACTTCCGGACCCCAGGTTTCCTTCACTGTTTCGGATTCCGGGCTGCTTGAAACAAGCCATTCGGAAGCCCCACCGACCAAACCAATCCGTGCCTTTCGGAGTGTATAGAGGACTTCGAGATCGCGGACCGCCCTTGCGGCTTCCCGCCATCCTCGCTCATCCTCAGGGCTTTCTAGAAAAAGGATTCGCCCCTTTTCCCTATCCTGTTGAAGACGGGCCAGAACCTCCATGGCGGCAGGCAGGGCATTGTTGCCGGAGGGGGCGAGCAGAAAAATCGGTTCTTGATTAATGGCGCGTTTTCGTTTTTCCCAGAGGTCAAGGATCTCCTTTTCAGTGCCTCCGGAGGCCACAAATAATATAATCGGCACCCTGTCCTCGACCCTATCCTGGGCGCAACGCTCACCGCCAAGGGTTTCCAATGCCGGAGCATATTTCGAAAGCAGATGCTCAAGCTGGTCGTCGCTCATGAGTGATGATTTGATAGGGACGTAACCAAAACGCTTGGCCATTTTCCTATTTCCTATTGCATTTTCGAATCAAAACTCGCTTGGGCGTTGTCTGTCAATAAATATCTCCCGATTGGGCCCTTTTTCGTTCAACTGGGTCGTTACTCTTTACTGAAGGGTATGCCGTCTGCAGCAGGTGGCGTTGCACGCCCAACGGCACTGGCAAGGACGATCATCGTGAGCAGGTAGGGGATCATATCAAAAAATTGCGAGGGCACGACCTTTGGAATGTAGGGCTTTATGGCCTCGCCGAACCCGAACAAACAGCCCGCGCCCGCGGCGCCAAAGGGTGTCCATTTTCCGAAAATCATGCTGGCAAGCCCGATGAATCCCCTGCCCCCGCTGATTCCTTTCACAAAATAGTGGGCATGCTCCAGGGAGAGAAAGGCCCCGGCCAAGGCGGCCATGGCGCCGCTGATGACACAGGCGTTGTAGCGCATCTTGTACACGCTGATCCCAAGGGTATCCGCGGCCTCCGGATGTTCCCCCACAGAGCGCAGCCGCAATCCGAAAACCGTTTTGAAGATCACGAAATGTGAGGCGATGATGATAAGGGCCGTGAGAAAGACAAGGGGCGGGAATTCACTGAACAAGACCCTGAATCCAGGAATATCATGCAACAGCGGCACGCGCAGCGCCCCTTCAGCCATGATTTGGGTCTTATTAAAGAGCAGCCAGGAAAAGAAGACCGTGATCCCGGCTGCAAAAATATTTATGGCCAGACCGCTGACGATCTGATCCGATTTGAAGGTCACGCACACCACGGCGTGGATAAGCCCCAGCAGCATGCCTGCCAGGATGGCGCAAACAAGGCCGAACCATGGACTTCCGGTCGTGTTGGTCACGGCCACGGCCGTAAAGGCCCCCGTGAGCATCATGCCCTCCAATCCGATATTGATGACGCCGGATCGTTCGGAATAGGTTCCTCCGAGCCCTGCCAGCGTGTAAGGCACGGCCAGCCTTATGGTAGATGCGAAGATGGCAAAGATGGATTCCATTACGCTTGTCCCTCTTGTCTTTTCTGAATAAATTCAAGGATGCGCTTAGAGATTTCCGTGCTTACAACCACAAATATGAGTATGGTGGCTTTGAGCACCAAGATAATCTCACGGGGAACCTTCGTGGACACGTCAATAGCCAGCCCGCCATGATCCAGAATTCCAAAAAGGAGTGCGGCCAAGACAACCCCGAAGGGCGTTGATTTCCCGATAAGGGCCACGCCGATCCCGTCAAACCCTAGACCTTCGAAAACGCCATAGCGGAAGCGATGCTTGTATCCCATGACCTGGTTGACACCGGCGAGCCCGGCGATGGCCCCGCTAATGGCCATCGCAAGAACGATATTCTTCGCCACACTGATTCCCGCGCATTCGGCCGCCGAAGGGCTGAGGCCGCATGCCCGAATTTCATACCCGAGTTTGGTTCGCTTGAGGATAAAATAGACCACCAAAACCACGATGATCGCCAGAATGATAGAGGTATTTAATAGGTTGTGCCTGGGGAAATCGACGCCCAGGGGGTTAAGATAATGGAAAAGCCGCGAGAGTTGAGCGCCTTTGGCAATCTTTTCGGTATGGGGGATCATGGTATCCGGAGGCTTGTAAACCATGGTGAGGTACTGGGTCAGGGCAACGGCAATCCAGTTCATCATGATCGTATTAACGACCTCATGGACTCCTAACTTTGCCTTGAGGTACCCGGGGATTCCTCCCCATATGGCACCTGCGACGGCACCCCCCAGCACGCAAAGGGGAATCAGCAAAATCGGCGGCAGTCCTGTAAATGTAAAACCGATCCATGTGATGGCGAATCCCCCAATCACCATCTGACCTTCCCCTCCGATGTTGAAAAGTCCACACTGAAAGGCAAAGGCCACCGCCAACCCCGTAAAGATCAACGGGGTTGCCCGATAAAGGACATTTCCCCACCCGTTCCGATCACTTAAGGCTGCCCTGAAAATCTCGTTATAGACACCAAAGGGACTTTCCCGGACTCGGGCGTGTTTTATGATGAGCGAGCCGTATTGCTCAAATTGATCATCCCCGATTTTTAGTTTGATCTCACTGATAAAGACATCTTTTTCCGAATATTCTATCTCTCTTAGCGCCTCCAATTCCTGGAGCACAGCCGTGGGAACACCCTTCTCCTGCAAACGCAGAAAAGAGGATTCGCTCAGGGTGAAACTGGAGATAAACACGAGGATGATGATTCCGCCTGCTACAAAAGCCAGGACCACGGCAATGATAGGAGAAAGAATCCCCATGAGCGTCTTGTACACGACCACTTGTCCGCCTTTTCCGTTTGCTGCCACCCCTATTTCCCTCCTCCCGTCATCATCAGACCAAGTCTTTCCTCAGTGGCCTCTTGGGGATCCAGGACGCCAACAATCTCACCCTCATACATCACCGCGATTCTATCGGAGATGGATAAGATCTCCTCAAGATCGGCGGAGATGAGAAGCACGGCCTTGCCTCCATCCCGCGCCTGGATGAGACGCTGGTGTATGAATTCAATGGAGCCGACATCGATACCCCGTGTCGGTTGCGCTGCGATCAAAAGCCTTGGATCCTGGTCTAACTCCCGGGCAACAATCACCTTCTGTTGATTCCCTCCGGAGAGGTTCCCGGCCGGATTCTCCCGATCCGGAGGACGCACATCAAATTCCTCAATCAAACGCACAGCCTTTTCCTTTATGGGGGCAAAATTGATCACATCAACTCCCCAACCCTTGACGTAAGGCTGTTGGTAGTGGATGCCCAGGACCATGTTTTGTGCAATCGTGTAATCAAGGACCAATCCCCGGCGGTGTCTGTCCTCGGGGATGTGCCCGACCCCTTGTTCCCTCACTAGCCGGGGGTTATAATTTGTGATCACGGTTCCACTGATTTCAATATCGCCCTTTTCTACCTTTCGAAGACCCGTCAAGACCTCAACCAGTTCTGTCTGCCCGTTACCCTCAACGCCGGCAATACCGAGGATCTCACCTTCCTGGACACTGAAGCTGACGCCCCGCAGTGCGGGCAAGCGTTTGTTATCCAGTGCGTGGAGGTTCTCGACCTTCAAGACCTCTTCCCCGGGTTGGGCCTCTTCCCGCTCGACGCGAAACAAGACCGTTCGCCCTACCATCATTGTTGCGATTTCGTTTTTGGACGTGTCCTTGGTGGCGACGCTTCCTACGACCTGACCCTGTCGCATGACCGTCACCGCATCGGACACCGCCATCACCTCTTGAAGCTTGTGGGTTATGAAAATGATGGTTTTTCCCTGCTCCTTTAGGGAGCGGAGGATCTCGAAAAATTCATCCACTTCCTGTGGCGTGAGAACAGCCGTTGGTTCATCGAGAATAAGAATCTCTGCGCCACGGTAGAGAACCTTGATGATTTCGATGCGCTGCTCGATCCCGACGCTTAGGGTTTCCACCTTTGCTTTGGGGTCAACCTTCAGGCCGTATTGTTCGGAAAGCTCCCTGACGATCCTGTTGGCCTGTTTGATGTCCACAAATCCCCGCCGGGAGGGTTCGTTTCCCAGGACCACGTTTTCAGCAACCGTTAGTGGGGGAACGAGCATGAAATGCTGGTGCACCATCCCGATGCCCTGATCAATGGCGTCTCCCGGACCGGACAGATGGACCTCTTTCCTATTGACCTTGAGTATTCCGCTGTCCGGTCGCAGCAGGCCATAAAGAATATTCATCAAGGTGGACTTTCCCGCGCCGTTTTCACCGACCAGTGCATGGACCTCTCCTTTTTGCACAAGGAAGGTGACATCATCATTTGCGCGCACGAGCGGGAATTGTTTGGTGATATTCCGCATCTCGACGGCATAAGTCGCCACAGTCTTGCCTCCTCCTAAGTGGATAAACAGACTAAGCCCCATAGTCGCATAAAAAACATGACAAGTGGGTGTTTAAAGCAATGCGGTGATAGCAAGGGTTTTGAGGTTATTAGTTCATGTTTCTTGAATCGTCCATGGGTGACATCCATGAATAGAGCTCAATTTGTCATGTTTTTTACCCTTTGGGCTTCGCTTTCAGCTACGACCCAACAGGTCAGGAAAGCCGAGGATACCGCATCTCCTTCGTTGTCAAGGATTCGCGGTAGTTTACTACAGCTTCACCCTTGACGCCTTGGATCTACTGCATCCTCGACTTTTGCAACGCTGGAGTATGGTTTATGAGTCGTTTGAAACGGAAACATGGGTGTGCCTGTTGTTGGAGGTTTTAAACGGAACCTTGTGAGAGGAAAAAAGCTTTCACAAGGCTACGGAGAGAAGCTTGGGTTTTGTTGATCCAGGGGGTGCAGTCATTATGAAGCATGTTAACACTGCCACACAATGACCAACCTCAATGGATCGAGCTTATGCTTTCCTAAAAGATTGGTAACTGACCAGCCCTTTTCAAATTATTGGGGGGACTCAGTAATCTCTTTTCAGGGACGAGACCACTCAGGTTCCTGGGTTCAGCGTTCAGGCCCGCCCTGGCGCGACGGCCCTGATCAGGATATCAATACCCTGGATGTTTCAAAGTATGCCTTGAATCCATATCCTTGAAATCAGGTCTGGGCCAGGGGTTCAAGGTTACCCGATAAAGCGGGATCTTCGACAAGGCTTAAGTTAAAGCGTCTTTTCCTTGTGCCCTGCACCTTGCACCTTGGGCCTACTTGTTTTGATCCCCGAGCCCCAGCTATATCATACAGGTTGTCAAAGCGCTGAGTGGTTACAAGAATTTTTATTTTGTGGGTACTTTAATTTCGCCTGCGATGATCTTTTTCTCGGCATCAGTCACCTTTTCGATCATCGCTGGGGTGACCAAGTCTTTATTGTATTTATCCAAGGCATAGTAGACACCATGATAGAGGGTATTTCCTATGGTTACGGTATCATTGAGTCCAAAGGTTCGAACACCGGCCTTGAATTTTCCTTCCTTAAGATCTTTGATGGTCAGATATACGGCCACGTCCACCTGTTTCAGCATGCTGGTAAGGCCGAAGTTCTGGCCGCTTTCCTTGACATGTCCGAGGTGATTCTGGTTTGAATCCACGCCGATGACATAGACCTTTCTTTCTTTTCCCGCTTCAAAAACGCCGGCCCCTGTCAGTCCGGAGGCGTGATAAATGACGTGTGCGCCCTTATCAATCTGGGCCAAGGCCAATTCCTTTCCCTTTACGGGATCGACAAAAGCGGTTGGTGTGGTTCCGGCATAATCGCTCATTACCTTGCAGTCCGGACAGGTGTTGGCAATGCCCGCCTTATAGCCCGCTTCGAACTTGTGGATGAGAGGAATATCCATGCCGCCTACAAACCCTAAGGTCTTTTTCCCGTCTGCCTTGGCCTTTAGGGCTGCAATAACGCCAACCAGAAAAGACCCCTCATGCTCCGTGAAAAGCAATGAGGACACGTTTGGCTTGTCCGGAATGAATCCATCTACAATCGCAAATTTTGTGTCCGGATAATCATCGGCCACGGCCTTGATGGCGTCTGTAAATAGGAACCCAACCCCAATGACGAGATCGAAACCTTGGCCTGCAATCATCCGAACCCCGGTTTCCCTGTCGGCGTCTGCTCCGGGTTCGATTTCAACATGGGATACCCCTAATTTGCCTGCCCATTGCAGTCCTCGATAGGCTGAATCGTTAAATGATTGATCTCCCTTTCCTCCGACGTCAAAAACCATTCCAACCCTTAATTTTTTGGCTTCAGCAGTGGAACCCAAGACGAATCCAAACACCAATGCAATGGCTACGAGTACCAATGTCGTTTTCTTCAACATCGCCAACCTCCTTTCAGATAATGGTTATGGGTTCTCATTTTATCCCGGTTATGGAAGCATCGAACAACCCCGGCCTTCCATAACCCAATACGCACAAAAGGAAAGTGTCCTACCAAGAGCTGAGTATAGGAATCAAAGTGGCTATAGTAAAGAAAAATTCCCAAAAATTGCCGAATCTCAAATCATCCAAATTCCACCGCTTCTTCCTTATAAATGCCTTCGCATCCTAACCCGCTTATTTATTAGGTATATGGAGGAGATATCCATGGATTATAGCCGTGCCGGAGACAAGGCGAACAAGACAAATTAGGCTATTGAGACAAAGACAAGAAATCTGTATGATTTAGGGATTTTCAAAGCGTTGAATGGGAATTCAGCTATTCTGGGTATGAGGATTTCTAGAAATGGTAAGAAATGAAAAGTTCTGGAGTGGTCACTATGCTATTTGAGAATAACAGAAAGCCTAGCCAAAAATATTTGAAATTTGTTTCAACTTTGAATCAACGTTGATCATTA
>CAYWMP010000009.1:12389-63281 GCA_964459445.1 uncultured Desulfobacteraceae bacterium | reverse complement strand
AGCATAAAACCAACTTCACAAAACTCCGGAAATTTATGCAACGCTAGGGTATATTCAACATAAAAAATAGGGAACTATCGAATTTGCGGAAGATAGTGTCGGATCAATTGAAAATCGAGATATTTAATTTCAAGACCTGGCAAGAGTGAGTGGACATCCTAAGATGGGAGCTTCTCTTGTCTCATCTCCGTTTCAAGTATATAGCTTATTCACCTCTTTGAATACCACGTAGCTTGCCAAGAGCGCCCATTAAAAGGATTATGGCCTTAGCGTTGATATGAATCGGCTATGTCAGAATTTCGATTATTTTGTCCAAGAGAGTTTGAGCCAGAGAGGATGATCATAGGTGTGAATGTTTCTACCTTTTGACATCAGCCCTTGAGATTTCACGCTTGATTCCGCAACCTTATTCAAAATTTGGCAATTTGCAGCTATGTTTTTCGGCAAGAATGGGCAATTCTCGGAATCCGAAAAGCTCACAGCACTATTTGGATGGTCTTTTCTATATGTCTTTGATAGGTATCAGGAATCGATTATTAATAGGAATGTGGCATTTGTATTTAAAACTTTCAAACGAAAATATGGGGAATTCAAATGGCCACGGCTGAGCAAATCAAATCTTTGATTCGGTCGCATTTTCATGACGACCCTGAGCGGTTCCACACAATTGCCTTACAGGTCGCTGCCTACGAGGCAAATAAGGGTCATGGTGCATTAGCACATGATATCCGTCAAATCGTTGATAAGGCCCGACGAGAGAAAGGGCCTAAAGTACTCAAGTTCCCTCAGGATCTCAGAGGTTTTGTTTTATCGGAAGAGCCTACTGTATCGATGTCGGCATTGGTCGTGCCTTCTAAGCTTCGGGATCGAATCAAACGAATCATTTACGAGCATCGCCAGCAGCATAAACTGAAGAGCCACGGCCTTTCCCACCGAAGGAAAATCCTCCTGATTGGTCCTCCTGGCACTGGAAAAACAATGTCTTCCAAGGTATTGGCCCACGATGTGCGATTACCCCTAAATACGATCCAGGTGGATAAAGTGGTAACTAAGTTCATGGGTGAAACGAGTGCCAAGTTGCGGCAGATCTTCGACCTAATTCAGAAGGAGACCGGTGTTTACCTTTTCGACGAATTTGATGCTATAGGTGGTGAACGGACTTTGGAGAATGATGTGGCCGAAATGCGAAGAGTTCTGAATTCATTTCTCCAATTTATCGAGCGGGATCTATCTGACAGCTTGATAGTGGCGGCCACAAACAGCCCGAAACTTCTCGACCGGGCCCTATACCGCCGTTTTGACGACGTACTCTACTATGAGAAACCGGTAGCAAACGATAGAAAACGTTTAATGCAAAAAATTATGGGTTCGTTTATCAGTACGCGGTTTGCGTGGAAAGCGGCGGTGAATGAAAGTGATGGACTGAGTCATGCAGAGATCGATCAAGCCTGTCGGGATGCAATCAAACAGGCAATCCTTAATGATCATATAGCAGTAAAAGCCAACCTGCTGCGGCAGATGCTGAGAGAACGGCAGGAAGTCCATCATAGCCGGAGGAAATAATAACTTATGGCGGGGGAGCGCTACAGGCATATTCTTCTAAAAGGGCCTACGCGAACCCAGGGATTTACAAATCCGCGGATAGGGGGGCCGAGACCAAGGATACCCTCGCGCGATCACAATCAACACAGCAAGCATTTGAGACAACGCTTTAAAGCAGCGTGGGCGGAGGTGGAACATCAGCGTCAGGCCGTGCTCCATATTGATCGGAACGGTGCATATATAGATTTTGTCAGTGAGCCGGGCTTCGACCTCGTTTTAACGAGCCTGGAGGCACGACGAAGCGGTATTCGGCTTTTAAATGTCCGCCGTGAGGGCGAAGGAGCAGAGGAAAAAACGTTTGCCACAGTTTACATACCCCATAGCAAACGCGGACATTTTCTCAGAAAAATAAATGCTTATTCAGCAGAGCAAACAAAGACCGGCAACCCTAAGAATAAAAGACTAATTAACAGTATATCCGACATTCGGCGCTCTGTTCTCGAATCCTTCTGGCAGGATGACCACAAACTAATGCCCGATGATGTAACCTCGTGGGTCGAAGTCTGGTTGAGCAGTGACATGGATGAAGTTATTGAGCGGTTCTACGCACTCCTCCAACATCATGAGCTCGATAAAGCCGATGGGATTATCAAGTTTCCAGAACGTGCTGTCTTGATGATCTCTGCGAACCGCGCTCATTTGGAGCAGCTAATCGAATTGTCGGACGATATCGCCGAATTCAGACTAGCCAAAGAGGTGGCTTCCTTTTTTATTGAACTTGAAAATAGGAAGCAGCTTGAGTTGGTCAATGAACTACTCACTCGTACTGAGATAGATGAGAATTCTAACGTGGTCGTTTGCATCCTGGATTCTGGGGTAAACAATGGTCACCTCCTCATCAAACCTATACTATTTGACACTGACCTCCATGCTGTCATTGATGCCTGGGGAACACACGACCATGACGGGCATGGTACCTTGATGGCGGGGACGGTGGGTTATGGCGACCTGCAAGATGTATTGATATCGGGTGCCAGTATTCGAATGACCCATCGTCTAGAATCCTCAAAGATTCTCCCACCGCCTCCCGCACAAAATCCACGGCAACTTTGGGGATATATGACGGCTCAAGGACTTTATAGGGCTGAAATCCAAGAACCTAATCGAAAACGAATAGGTTGTTTGGCCGTAACGTCAACCGATTTTCGGGATCGAGGAAGACCCTCATCATGGTCTGGTAAATTAGATGAATTAACATCCGGATATGAGGATGATCGTAAGCGGCTAATCATCGTTAGCGCTGGCAATATTGAAAATCCAGACAATTGGCGCAGATATTTCTTCGACAATCTGACAAATGAGATACATGACCCTGGGCAGTCCTGGAATGCACTGACAATAGGCGCTTACACCGAAAAAGTGAATATTCGTGATACCTCCCTAGCAAATTATAAACCTATAGCACCCATTGGCGGATTATCCCCGTTCAGCACCACATCGACAACATGGCCCCTTCGTAAATGGCCTATCAAGCCCGAGGTGTTGTTCGAAGGGGGCAACGTGGCGGAAGGGCCGAATGATTCCGTATTTGATACCGAAGACTTGAAACTTATTTCGACCTATCATAACCCTGTTGTTGCCCAGTTCGCGCCATTTTGCGCGACGAGCGCTGCCGCTGCCCAGGCTTCATGGATGGCTGCTCAAATTCAGGCGTTGTATCCTGAATCGTGGCCGGAAACTATCCGTGCTCTAATAGTCCACACTGCCCAATGGACAGAGACTATGCGACAGCAGTTCCTCCAGGATGAAAGCAAGGCATCTTTCGCACGATTGCTGCGTGTATGTGGGTACGGCGTACCTAATTTGGAGCATGCCTTGTACTGCTCTAAAAATTCTTTGACCTTGATATCGCAGGCGGAACTTCAGCCATATGATCGGCGTGACGGTCGCTATGTGTCACGAGATATGCACCTATATAACTTGCCATGGCCATCGCACGTTCTCCTTGAGCTAGGTGAAACACCTGTAGAGATGCGGGTAACCCTTTCCTATTTCATTGAGCCGGGAGCAGGGGAGGTGGGTTGGCAGGATCGTTATCGCTATCCATCTCATGCCCTCCGTTTTGCGATGAATGGCCCAGGAGAATCCGAAGACGAATTTGTTAAGCGAGTGAATCGTCAAGCTCGTAGTAATGGCGAACATCCGGGAACGGAAGGCCCTGGTGAGAAGTGGATAATTGGAAATGCCCGGGATGTTGGGTCAATTCACTCTGACATTTGGGAAGGCACAGCCGCCGAATTGTCCCAGTCGAACCTAATCGCTATTTATCCAGCAATTGGTTGGTGGAGGGAACGGCACCACCTTGGGCGATGGTACAAACGTTGCCGTTATTCTTTGATCGTATCCATTCAAACGCCAGCAGAGAACATTGACATCTATACACCAGTGGCGGTCCAGGTGGGTATTGCTGTGCCCATCGAAGTAATCGTGGCGTGAGTGAATTAATTGACATTTTTGTATATTGTAGCAACCTCTCTAATTCGTGCTATTCTTTTGGACCGACCGGCGTGAAAATCCATCCAAAAAGGCTCCTGCCTTGAAATACTGGCTGGGTGTATAATCGGGGATAGGCCCTGATCTCTGACACTTTAGCCTATTTGCTTTTAAAAACACGAATTTTCCCAGACACAAAATCTTGAAACCTTCATATGTCAAACGTTGAGCCCATCATCTTTACTGATGGATAGTCGTAAACTATCGCCCAAGAGTTTTTACCAAGAAATAAACAAATGGTAATAATATGAGAGATAAAACTGTTGTCATTACCGGAGCCACCAGTGGTTTGGGAAGAGCTACTGCACTTCAAATCGCTCAAAAAGGAGCTTTCGTAGTAATTATTGCGCGCAGTAACACCAAAGCAAATGAAGTTATTGAACAAATAAAAAAGGAAGGAGGAAAAGGACAATATATTATCTCCGACCTTTCATCAATAAAGGATACAAAAAAGGCAGCAGAAAGTATTACCAGGGTCGTTGATCGTTTGGATGTTCTCATCAACAATGCTGGGAGTCACTTCTTGAAGTACGGAACTACCTCCGAAGGTTTCGAATCCACTCTGGCCTTGAACTACTTATCCCCATTTGTGCTTACCCATCACTTAATTGAGAACATGGTGCAGACCGCTTCTAAGTTTGGTGAGGCACGGATTATCAACATCTCCTCCATAATGCACAAAGCTGCAATCAACTGGGATAATCTCAATTTCAGTGACAAGACGTACAAGAGTACTGCGGCCTACTACCAGTCAAAACATATGTTGACCTCGTTTACCTACTTCCTTTCCAACAAGCTGAAAGAGACAGGCATTACGGTGAACTGCATCCATCCCGGTTTTGTGAAGACAGCGCTTGCACAATCGGATTACCCTTTCCCGATGAACATGATCGTTCCAATTGTCGGTCTCTTCATTGGAGAGTCCCCAGAACAAGCAGCGGATACGCCAGTCTGGCTTGCTTTGTCAGATGAGGCAAATGGCATAAACGGCGAATATGTTCATCATCGACAAGTTAAGAAGAGCTGGCCTCCAACCAGGGATGAAAAGGCCCAAACGCGACTTTACAATGTTACTCAAAGTATGTTGGGTGAATGGCTATAGCTGAAAAATGTAGATATAAATCAAACATAATAAGGCAAATCAACTCGGACACCTTAAAGCGACGCTCCTCGATCCTCGTCGCTTTACTCTAACCGCCGGTTATTTGCATCGTTCGGCGGCGAAGGATTGAGCTGGTTGCGAAGAAAGGGGAAAAGACATGACCAACACCTGGAACGCCTCTCGCTTCAAGCGAGAAGATCCGAGTGGGTTCTACGAGAGCTACCTTCAGCGGGCCAATCATCCCAGCCGGCCCCTGGCCTTCTGGATCCGGTATACCGTGTTCTGTCCTAGGGAGCGGCCGAATGACGCTTGTGGCGAGCTGTGGGCGATCTATTTTGATGGTGAAACAAGCCGGATCACTGCGGTTAAGGAGGAGGTTCCGATATCGGACTGCACCTTCTCCCGTAGGCAGCTGGAGGTGCGCATTGGCTCTGCGATGCTGAATGACCGAGGGTTTCAAGGTCTCGCGGAGTCGCCATCTCATCACCTCGAATGGGAGCTGCAGTACACCGGCCAGGAGCCGCCATTGTTGTTACTGCCCGAATCGTTATACGAGCGCGGGTTCCCGAAGGCAAAAGCGCTGGTCGGGACGCCCAATGCCGTGTACTCCGGCACACTCAAGGTGGACGGTGGCGAGATTCCGATCGACGGCTGGCGGGGCAGCCAGAATCACAACTGGGGCAGCCGGCACACCGATCGCTATGCGTGGGGCCAAATCGCCGGCTTCGACAATGCGCCGGAAGCCTTCCTGGAATGTTCCACCGCGCAGGTCAAACTCGGACCGTTTTTCAGCCCACGCCTGACCGTGGTCGTGCTGCGCGATGAGGGGCAAGAGATTGCCCTCAACGGCCTCCTGCAGGCAGTGCGGGCGTCCGGGAAGTTCGATTTCTTCACGTGGACGTTCGACACGCAGAGCCCGCAAGCCCACATCTCCGGACGCATTCATGCCCCGGCGAATACCTTTGTCGGGCTGACTTATAAGAATCCACCAGGCGGCACGAAGACTTGCCTCAACAGCAAATTGGCGAGCGCAGAAATCACTCTGCAGCGAACTGGGCAGCCGTCACGGACGCTCGTGACAAAACATCGCGCGGCGTTCGAGATTATCACAGACAGACGCGACCACGGTGTGCCGATCGTTGTATGAACTGGACTAAGAGAGTGGAGAGTGGGATCAGCCCTTCCTATTTGACACGTTAACCTATTCACTTTGCAAATACCTCCAATTTTCCCGAACACAAAATCTCGAAACCGTGATATGTCATTGGGTGACCCCATTATCTCACGGCATATTGGCCATCATTGTTTAGTGTTGTGAAGACAACCAATCCTACCAAATCTTTAAGTTCATGGGACGGATAATTGATGGAGAAATATCTTTCTGCGATCCTCATCAACTTATTGATCTCTAACGCAATTGCTCATTGAGAAAGGCATCATGACCAAGAAGGAATTCCACTCTAAACTCAGGAATGTGCTAAGAGAATATGAAGCAAGGAAGGCGCAAAGGTGAGGGCATGAAGTGATCTTACTGCAAACCACCTTAGCGGGAAATAAAAGAAATCTTAAGTCCCAATGCGGGGGACCGTCCAAAGGTACTTATGATGAAGGTGAATTTGTTTTCTAAGAATACTGCGATGAAGGGAGGTAAGGTCATGAAGTACCTTATCGGTGCTATAATCCTCATTCTCCTCGTTGTGGGAGGATACTTTGGGTACCGTTATCACCAGACAAACAGTGCGCTCATAAAAGATATGGAAAGCCGAAATTCGCAGTTGGAAAGAAAAATCCAGGTCCTCCAACGGAAACTTCGCGAAAAGCCTGAGCTGAAAGAACAACTGGTGTCCGAAGCGCCGCCATCCATAGAAAAAACCTCGCATGAAGCCAAGAGCACCGAGGCATTGGAAGCTCAATTGCATGAACTCAAGCAAAAAATACCAGCCCAGGGCCTCACCATCAAAAGAAAAAAAGATTCTTTTCGAGTGGAAATATTGGGAGAGCTTTTGTTTGAAACCGGGTCTAATCATATCAAGGATAAAGGGCGCCAAATGTTGGAAGGGATGGCCGAAATCCTGAAAAACAAGAAAGACAGAATGGTCCTTGTGGAAGGGCATACCGACACCATACATATTGAGGGCGAATTGGTTCGACTCTATCCGACGAACTGGGAGCTTTCTGCGGCGCGCGCCATCTCCGTGGTTCATTTCCTGCAAGCCAGAGGCGTTTCACCGAAAATGTTATCGGCAGTGGCACGTGGTCCATTTCAACCGGTGGCGGCCAACGACACTCCCGCAGGACGTGAAAAAAACCGGCGGGTCGTGATCATGCTTTCGCCATCCATCGATTCTGCACCAACAACATCGGAAGAGTGATGGTGATTCTTCTTGAGCCGATATAGCATCAAGTGTTCCATGATTTTTCCCAGACACAAAATCATGAATCCGTCATATTTCAAGACATGACGCCATCTACATTTCGGTCCTCTTAATCAAGTTTGGAGGAAGCGAGAAATGGGATTATTCGAAACCATCAAAGAGAATGCCCAGACTCTCTTTGCAACATTCGGTTTTATGGTCATTACTTTCATGTACCTTGCCGCCTTGCCGTATTATATAGTCTATAAAAACCCTCATTTCTTCCTTTTAGATCTGGGCGATACCCGTTATGTCGGTTTGGCCTCAATGGTCCTTGGCACATGGGCAATTCTTCGATGTTACTGGGATTTTGCGACCGTTGGGAAGGGTACACCTGCCCACTGGGATCCCCCGCAAAAACTGGTGGTAATAGGCTTATACCGGTATGTAAGGAATCCTATTTATGTGGGAGCCTTTGTGCTGATATTGGGAGAGGCGCTTTATTTTGAGGCAGATGTACTTTTACTTTACTTATTATTTATTATTCTTGGAACCTTTCTAAGGGTTTTATTATTCGAAGAACGGGGGCTAAAGAAGCGTTTTGGGGAATCCTATGAACAGTATCGCAAAGCCGTACCGAGATGGATTCCGCGTTTGACGCCATATCAAGCAGAGGAATAAAGAAAGGCGAAAGGCTTAGGGCGAAAGGCTTAGGGAGAGTGGGGTCACCCCTTGAAAATATTGGCTGCTAAGGGGTCAAGCCCCAATTAAATGGGCTGCGCATTTAACGGGATAAATCTTTTGTTGACTCATCTTTTCCCAGACACAAAATCTTGAAACCGTAAAATTACGGGACGGATAAATGATCGAAAAATATCTTTCTCCGATCCTCATCAACTTATTGATCTCTGCCGCAATCTATTTCGGTATTGCTGGTTTGTTCATCCTTGCCAGCAAACGTAAGAAGCCGAATACTGAAAAACATAGTTTAGCCTTCAATGAGCTGTTCTTCGAATATACAAACCTGCCGGAACTGAAAACCTTTGCTGCAAGAGACGGCAAACAATTAGCCTATCGGCATTATGAAGCTCAATCCGATAAGGTAATCATCCTCTTGCATGGCTCGGGTTGGCATAGCCGGTATTTTCTGCCTTTGGCTGAATTCCTAAGCTCAGAGGGCCTTGCTCAAGTATTCACACCGGATCTGCGTGGACATGGGCAGACCCCTGAAAGACGAGGCGATGTGGACTACATTGGCCAATTCGAAGATGATTTGGCGGATCTTATCACCATTATTCGAAAGGATAATCCGAACGGAATGCTGATTGTCGGCGGCCACTCATCCGGAGGTGGGCTTGCCATACGCTTTGGTGGAGGCAGATACGGTAACCAAGCCGACGCCTATTTGATGCTTTCTCCTTTTCTCAAATATAATGCACCTACAATGCGTCCCAATTCAGGTGGATGGGCTCATGCTCACTTTTGGCGAATTGCCGGACTAAGCATGCTGAATAATGTGAGGATTCATTGGTTTGATTTTTTGACTGTCCTCGAGTTCAACATGCCGGAAGAAGCTCGGGATGGATCCGAAACGCTGGCGTACTCTCATAGGCTCAACACGTCCTACGCGCCTCGCAACTACAAAAAAGATCTCAGAGCCATCAAGCAACCTTTATTGGTTGTCGTCGGAACTGCAGATGACGCCTTTATTGCCGATCAATTTGAACCGGTAATATCTCAATACACCGCGGCTCAAGTGAAGCTTTTGCCGGACTTAACGCACATGGGTGTGGTTGTCGGACCTGAAGTACGACCCATTTTGAAAGAATGGCTGGACAGCCTTGGTTAGCTAAGGGGTCACCCTTGACTCATCTCCATTTCAACCATTGCATATTTGCTTGCCCATAGATAATACATAGCTTGTAGCAATTAAATGAAGAGATTTGGGGGCATCGATGGCAAGGACCTGCTACGCACCGGTCTTTAAGGGTGCCACTTCCTCACAATGTGCGCTAAAAATCATTGCCTACATTCTTGCGTTGATTGCCCTTTACCTTTTGTGGGTGATCCTCTTGGGGGCGGACGGAATTAAATGCCTCATTAAGAAGACGCTATTCCGCATAAGCAACAGCCTCCAAGGAAACACTGACACTACCATCGACTTGAATTTCAACCTGGATCAATGGCTTAAGGCAAATTCAAATATAGCCAATGCGATTATTTGGCGACCCCCTTCGGGTCCTCCGAAAGCCTATCCTAAATGGTCTGCCTCAGAAAAAAGCCAACTTTCCTCCACCTACTGGCAAATCCGCAAGGGAGAGTCTATGGGTCTCCCTGCCGCCCCTTCGGTAACCTTAAATAAAGATAATAGCGGTCAGGTTTGGGCAACCGAATTAAGCACCGCCCTTGCCTGGAAATATTATCTTGCCTATGTCGCCCATGTCATTGCGGCGGAGGTCAGGAAATGGCTATCCTGGTCGGTTACCGGATACACCCAGAGCGAACTTGGGCTTCTTCTGGACAGCAAGTCTCTTTTTGAATGGGGACTAGGGCCCCAAAAACACCTTATCTTAAAGCACCACCACACGCTATTTTCGCACGGTGCCGTGACACCGGGGGATGCAGGCAGAACCTTCGGTTTCCTTTTTAAAAAAGGGCTGATCAGTTCGACTTCTCGCGACACGATTGAAAACCTGTTGGAATGGTGTAGAAACAACCTCGCGCATTTTGCCGGTAATTTTGCGCCGGATAATCTCTACAAATACTGGCAATACAAGGGATATCCTCCAGTGGAGAAAATTATTTCCGGAACCGTAAGTCAAGACTTTGCATACCTTGGGATTGTTAATTGGACGGCAGGCTGCTGGGGAACGGTAGGTTTTCTCCGGGCCGTTCTGCGAACGGTTAATATTCCCGTTACACTTGAGAACCCTAAAAATGCCGAACATGCCTTGCCATACTTTGTGAGGGATAAGGTATATCTTTCCCATGGTGACGATCCCTATAACGCCTTTTCAAAGGCGACGCCTCCCTTTCCGGTAGGTGAGTTGTTCATCAACCAAACGAAGTACAATGCCTGGTTTGGCCCGAGCGTCTCCCCAGCAGCAATTGAAAAAAATTTTGGCCGCCGCACCCTGGAACTCGCCATCAAGTATCTCCCGGACCTTTTGCTTAAAGATCATTGTGATGATTTAGCGGCAGGAAAAAATCACGCTCAGAGCAAAGTTTACGTTCATTTCAAGGATCATTATACGGTTAAAGATTTGGAAGCTAAGAACCTGTGGAGCAATATGAACACAAAAATTGCCAACTTTGGAGGCTGTAATAAGATTCCCTAGACGCTTTAGTGGTAAAGGACGTCAATACATTTCATGATTTGGCTTATGGCATTGAGGTGAAAAAAGGATTTGGACAGCCTGAGAGGAAGGGGTCAGCCCTTGACATATGACACGAGTTGGTATATGAGTCTCCCAATCGGGAGGTTTTTTTATGGCGAGACCCCTTAGAATCGAATACGAGGGCGCGTTTTACCATGTGACGAGCAGGGGAAACGAGCGCAAAAGGATCTTTTCGGCAAAAGCGGATTACAAACAATTCAAAAGATACCTCAAGAAAGCTCAGGAAAAATACGGCTGCCGCCTTCACAGCTACGTTCTGATGTCCAACCACTATCACCTCATCATTGAAACCCCGGAGGGGAATCTGGGTAAGGTGATGCAATATATCAATGGATCATACACCAATTTTTTCAATCGTAGGAGGCGAAGGAGCGGTCATCTTTTTCAAGGCCGATACAAGGCGATTCTGGTGGACGTGGACAGTTATCTTTTACAGTTGAGCCGATATATCCATCTCAATCCGGTAAGGGCAGGGAAAGTTGAACAGCCTGAGGCGTATCCGTATAGCAGCTACCACTCGTTCATCTCCAAGAAAGGGGAAGAGATCATAACCCAGGATTTGATTTGGGGGATGATATCGAAGGATAGGCGATACGGTCCAAGCCGATATCGTTCGTTTGTGCAGGGAGCCCTTGGGGAGGAGTTAGAGAATCCGTTGAAGGATGTGTATGCGGGTTCGGTGCTTGGAGGAAAGGCGTTTATTCGTGAGGCATTGGATAAACTAAAAGATGATGTATATGGCAGCGAGGAAATCTCCCATAGGAAAGCCCTTCAAATGCGATATGAGGCGGAAGATATATTAGACATGGTCTCAGAGCATTTTGGCACCAGTTCTGAAGAGTTATTAGAACGCAAAGGTAATCGGAGGAATCTATTCATTCATTTGCTGAAGAACAAGACGGGGATGACGAATAAGGAAATAGGTGAGTTTGTGGGTGGACTGAGTTATTCCGGGGTGTCGAGGGTGGAGGAGCGATTTGTTGAGAAGTTGAAGATAAACATGAGGTTAAGCAAAGACCTGAAAGCCATGCTTGGCAAGATGTCAAATATCAAGGGCTGACCCCTTTCTTATTTTAGAAAGTATCGATAGCGAATCTGATAAAGGACAATGGGGGGATCTCAACTGGGAATTTCATGCGACTTTATACCAGGCCGCGCAAATGCCGCTGCTCCTGAATACGATCCAAAGCTTACATAACAACGTGGCCAGGTACTTAATTATCTACTTAGACCGCCTTTCCGCATGAGACATATCTCAAAAAGAGCACTGGGCTCTTTTGCAGGCTTGCCGCAATAAAGATACTACCGGCGCGGTAACAATCTTAAAAGGGCATCTCCAACAGGCTTCTGATCGTTTAGCAACATTTCCATCTTGAACTAATTAAGGGTTGACCCCACTTTCTTCTCTGACCCATTCACTTTTCTGCAAAGCCAATAAAGCCAATTGTTGGCTAATTTTACCATTCTTTCAAATCTGCGCTTATTTCCCAAACTTGTGTTTCATTGTAATCTATTGAAATCATGAGAAAATTGTTATTGGGCAAAATGGCATGTAAATTGCCAGAACGGTAAGCAAAATCAGCTAGCCCGAGGATTCAAATGATGACAGATGCGTCTAGTAGAAGATATGAATTTGACTGGCTTCGCATAGGGGCCATTTTGATTGTTTTTCTTTATCACAGTACCCGATTCTTCAATCTGGGCGATTGGCATATCAAAAACATCAATACCTATGTCTGGGTGGAGATATGGAACGTTTTTGCCACACGATGGATGATGCCGCTTTTTTTCATTATCTCCGGCGTGGGGTTGTTTTATGCCATCGGGAAATCCGGGGATTTGAAAAGGTTCTACGTCGATAAGTTTCAGAGGCTGATGATTCCGGTCCTGATCGCGTCGGTTACGCACAGCGCCTTGCATGTGTACCTGGAGCGATTGACTCACGGTCAATTCTCAGGATCCTTATTTTCATTTTTTCCCGAGTATTTCAACGGTGTTTACTTGGGGATAGGCATGCCGGGGAATTTTGCATTTCACGGGATGCACCTGTGGTACCTGTTCTTTTTGTTTTTATTTGGCCTGATTTGTTATCGCCTGTTCATATGGCTTAAAGCGGGTGGGCGGGAGATTCTGAATCGGATCACGACATTGTTTGCGGTTCCAGGATTAATCTATCTATGGTTTTCAATTCCGCTAGTGCTCATGAAAACCGCTCTTCCTGCTCCAGTTCTGAGCGTCGGCAACGGTGGTTGGGGGTTTCTGTATTATATTTGGTTTCTGATCGCCGGCTTCATGATTGTGTCCAGTGACCGACTCCAAGAGGTCATTAAAAATCAGCGCTGGGTTTCGCTGGTGCTGGGCGTGGTTATATCGGCCCTATACCTATACCTGTTGTTTGGCGAGTCCCCTTTAGTTTTAAAGGGGCGTAGCGGTGATTGGATATATGATCTGCTCTCCTTTTTCAGCGCCTGGTGTTGGCTATTTGCCATCCTCGGATTTGGTATGCGGTTTCTGGTTTTTGATCGCCCATGGTTGCGTCATGCCAATGAAGGTGTACTGCCCTTTTTTATTCTCCACCAGACAGTCTTGCTGGTCATGGGTTATTTCATCATGGGTTGGGAGATCCATGATGCTCTGAAATGGGCGATTGTTTTTGCCAGCTCTTTCATCGTCATCATGGCACTTTACATACCCCTTATTCGGAATCATGATCTGTTGCGTTTTTTATTCGGGATGAAGACAACACATGCATTTTTCGATATCTTTCGGAAAAAGATAGCATTGATTATCTTGCATGTGCTCTATATTGGTTTGATCGTTTTTGCGGTAGTCAATCAAATTACTGGAACTGGCCTGAACCGCGCGCCCATGCCCTTGAGGTACGATCCCGGGAAAGATATCATCTTAAACGCCGAATCGGTAATAGATAAGTCGCAAACCGGTGTTCGAGTGGTCAACGATAAAGAGGCTTCGATCGGCCGGGCAATCGAGTTTTCATCAGGAGCCAATGAACGTGCCGAATCACAACCAAAAGTCTATGTTGAGATGCATTTTTCGGCACCGGCAGGCCGGTACATTTTATGGTTAAGGGGTAAAAGCGACATAAACAACGGATATACGGATTCAGTCTGGTTGCAGGTGGACGATCAGATCGGGACCCGAACCAGAAGCGTCCGGTTAGGGAATTGGTTGGATGTTCATTCGGCCGGCGTCTACGGCTGGGCAAGTGATACAGATGATCCCATTGCTATCGAATTGAAGCACACCGGAGATCACAAAATCCGTATTCAACCGCGTCAGACACCTCACCGGATTGACCAGATCTGGTTGAGTAGAAATCAACATCGAATCCCAGACACTAATAGATGCATAAAGTAACTCTGTAAGTAGAAAGGTTATAAAGGGGCAAGTTACTGCATGGAAAATAAAAGGCATAAGGCATAAGGTACAGGGCGCAAGGTAGGATTTCAGGGTTGCGCATTGAGCAATTTAAGGCCGAGAGGAAGTGTAGAAATGAATGGGATAAAGATCATCTTATGGATTTGCGCCATAGAATGTCTGCTGGCATTTGTGCTTGCTGCGCTACCATGGCAGACGTTAACCTCCATGTCTGAGGCTGCAGGGATTCAGCCCCTGGGTGCAAGCGGCATCACTGTCTTTATGGTCCGACTGTGTTTGTTGCTATTCGGATTGTTTGGGGTATTCTTCGCCATTCTTGCTCGAGATCCCTTGAAGTATGGCGCTATGCTGCAATTCGCTTCCTTTTGGCTGGTAATCTATGGGATCTACGTTCTTGTCGCAGGCGTACGATATGAACTCCCAGCCTGGATATATAGCGAATTTTTCTTTTCCGTCGGCTTCGGTCTAATCCTACTTTTTCTCCGAAAAAATGCCTTGGAGAGTAAAACCGGTTAATCCTCTATTTTATCGGTCATCCCGTTGCCAGGTCTTTTATATAATCTGCACAGAGTCGGATCGCTTCCGTGGGGTCCAGGGTCTGTGCATCAGCACCCACCTCTTTTCGCGCAAATTCCGTTGTAACCCCCCCACCCATAATGACAAAGGTCTTCTCTCGCAGCCCTTTTTCTTCCAAGAGAGAGATAATCTCCTTCATGGTGACAAAGGCAGGCGTAATCAGTGCAGACATGGCGAGGATAGGCGCACCGGTCCTCTGGATTTCATCAATAAAATGTTCAGGAGGGACATCCACACCCAAATCGTAAATCGTAAAATCCTGCGCCTTCATCATGGTGATCACGATATTCTTTCCCAGATCGTGTATATCCCCCTTGGGCGTGCCGAAGACCACGGCTCCCTTGGAATCCTCTTCCTGGGGCCTACTCATAAGAACCGGTTCCAGGATGGCGCTGACGGCCTTGAAGACCTCTGCCGAGTAGATGAGTTCGCTCAGGAAAAATTCGCCTGTCTCAAACTTTTCGCCCACCTCTTCCATGGACTCTTGACAAACCTTGAGAACGGCCAAAGGGTCTTCCCCCGAATCGATGGCCTCCTTGACAATATCCAAAACCTCAACCCGTTTCATGCCCAAAAAGGCCTTTTTTAATTGTTCGGTGATCATCCTTATCTCCTTATTATCAACTCTCCATTAGACCATCACGGGTGACCCCTTCAAGAATTCCCCCGGTAAGTCTTGGCCACATCAATCATCATCTTCACATTTTCAAACTTGGCATCCACGGGGCACTCGCAGCCTGTCGTCAGGAAAAACCCCCCTCCCTTTCCAACTTTATCGATGAGCTTTTCACAGTATTCACGAATATCATCGGGCCTTCCCAGGGATAAGAGGGAGGCAGGCACATCGCCGCTGATGCACATATGGTCTCCAAGGATTTCTTTGGCTTTGAAGATATCCGTCATGCTGTCGAGATCTGCCACACATTTGCCCCTTGGAAATTGTTTGAAATAGGGGAGATTCAACCCCCAATCCGTATCCAAGTGCAACCAGGGCGTAAGCCCTTCAGCCAGAAATGCATCCACATAACGCTGGAGATAAGGCCACTCGAAGCGTTCGAATATATCGAGTCGGTAGATGGCCCCCGATCCCCGCTCCAATACGATGAACATGAACTTGCCCTTGGTTATGGCTGCCGTATCAAGGGCATTTTGAATGAGGTCGTCGCAGGAGGCATCCATGGCTGCCTGAACCTTGTCAGGTATCTCATAGAGGTCCATTGTAAATTGAGTCAGGGTGCGGCATAGTGAAAAGGCCATCATGACGGAATCAACTGTCGCGCCCAGCAGGATGGGTATCCCCCTTTCCTCGCATATCTTCTTTTCCCGGCAGAACCGTTCCAGCAGGGCATTCTGGATCGCCGAGAATCGATCCAGTTTCTTACCGCTTATCTTTTCGTAATGTTCCTGCCAGAAGGCATTCCACCCCATTGAAGCGATCCGATCGTAGTCTTCCCTTGAGAAGAGCTCCCTCTCGTCTATCTGTGCCAGGGCATCCTCCGGGAGTTGTCTGCCTGGGATAAGATTTCTGATGGGCGCATTCGCGAACCTTCCGCCGAGTATGGGCCAGTACACGTTCGGCTTAGGGAGTAAATCAAAACCACCCAGATCATCAAAGGTATCGAGTATGGCCTGAAATGCCCTGTCAAAATCCCGCCAGGCTTCCCCCTGTGTCATGCCCCTATGGCGAATCGGAAAGCTGATTATCAGCGGCATCACCGGGGTCCGATCAGGCTGTTCAAGGGCTAAGGCGGCTTCGACCCTTTCCAGCCTTGTCATGGTCTCTTCAATCACTGTTTTTTCTCCTTCTGTTTACTTCATCGGAATATACAGGGTAAATCAAACGAACTGCATCAATTCAGCTCTTTTCAACTATGAGGCGGTCAGCGATCAGCGGTCAGGGTTCAGGGTAAGCCGCCTTTCCCTTGCGCCTTTAACCCTAAGCCCTATACCGTCCCTTTTGGCCTCAGAGCCCCGTCCAAAAATCTATAATTTTTCAAAGCACTGCCTTATAAAGCCCTAGTACGTATAGGGCCACCCCTTCCAATAGTTTCTGACCCGCACCCAGAGTCCGTAAAGACCTGTCGGTTCAAAAATGAGAAAGAGGATAATGACCAGCCCGTAGCAGCTCGCCTGGAGGTCCGCCATCCGCGTCACAAGAAATGGATAGTCCTGACTCAGGGCATCCCTCAGCAATCTTATCCCTTCAGGCAATACGGTCATAAATATGGCCCCAAACACGGTTCCTGCAATGGTCCCCACACCACCCACCAGGACCATGGCCAGATATTCGATGGTCATGAGAAAGGTAAAGTGCTCGGGACCGATAAAGGAGAGTGTAATGGCATAAAGACTTCCCGCAATACCCGCATAGAAGGAGCTGACCATGAAGGAACGAATCTTGTATTTTGTGAGGTTGATGCCAATGACTTCGGCCGAGATATCATTGTCCCTGATAGCGATAAAGGCCCTTCCTGCCTCGGTTCGAAAAAGGTTCTTGGCAAAGACCGTGGCACAGATCACGATAAAGAGGATAAGAAAATAAATTTCCCTATCCGAATCAATAACAAGGTCGAATAGGGATGCCTCCTCTACGGTGAGCCCTCCCGTTCCGTTTGTCAAACCGTTCCAGTGGACGATCACGTATTCCACAATGAAGTGAAAGGCAAAGGTGGCGATGGCGAGATACAGACCCCGCAACCGCAGGCAGGGGACAGCGATAACCAACCCGCTCAGGGAAGCGACGGCGCCGGCCGAAGGAATCGAAATCCAGAAGGGCATTCCCAGGCGTAAACCGAGAATCGTGTAGGCATAGGCGCCTATTGCGACAAAGGCCGCATGCCCAAGGGATATCTGACCCGTATAGCCGGAAAGGATATTCAAACCCAGGGCGGCAATGATCGCGATGCCGCAGAGATTTGCCGTATATAGGAAATATTCTCCCACAAAAAAGGGGATCACCACGAGCAACAGTAACAGAGCGCCCAGCCAGAATTTAACAAAGCGGGTCTGGAATATTTTGATATCGTCGCGATAATTTGTCTTATATTGACCGCATCCCATGGGTTGTCACATTTAGACTCTGATGATCTCCTTCTTTCCAAACAGCCCATAGGGCCTGATCATGAGCACAAGAAGCAGTATAAAAAAGGCCGAGAGCTCTTTGACCCCCGATCCGAATATTCCCGAAAGATATCCCCCTGCCAGGTTTTCAGTCAGGCCGATGATCAGACCGCCTAATATCGCACCGGCAATGCTGTCCATACCCCCCAGGACAACGGCGGGAAAGACCTTTAGACCGATGAAACTCATCGTGGTCTGAAGACTCGTAATACTGGCCAGGAAAATTCCGCCGATGCATGCGACAACAGAGGCCAGAACCCAGGAGAGAGAAAAGATTTTCCTAACACTGATACCTACCAGGTAGGCATAACGTTGATCAAAGGCCGTGGCCCTCATGGCCAATCCCATCCGGCTGAACTTGAAAAAAAGATAAAACAGGACAAAAAGCCCGAGCACCGTGCCGACTGTCGTCAGTTCCACGGGGAGGACGGCAAGGCCGAAGACATCAAGGGACTTTTCAGGAAATGGAGAGGGAAAGGCGTGAATATCATGGCCCCAAAACAACCCGACCATGCTTCTCAGCAGCGTGGCCAGGCCTACCGTGATCATGATGACAGAAAAGACGTGTTCTCCGATCATGGGCCTGAGGATCAAGACCTCTATGAGGATCCCCAGTATTGCCGAAAAAGCCAGTGTGATCAGGAAGGCCGGAATGAAACTGATGTGATAGGCCGTAACGAGGTGATAACAAAAATAGGCCCCGATCATCATCAATTCTCCCTGGGCGAAGTTGACCACGTCCGTGGCTTTGTATATGAGGACAAACCCGAGAGCCACCAGGCCGTAAATGCTCCCGGAAATAATGCCGCTCAGAATCAACTGGAAGAAAATTTGAACACCCATACTGTCCATGTTAGGAATCTTCGTTCATCTTGATAAAATTGAAAAGGCAAAAGGGGGAGGACATAGCAGCCTCATTTTTCGTCCTCCCCCCTTTCTCATTCGCCAAGGAAAGACGTTAGTCGCCTGCCCTACTTGGCCACGGCCCTCCAGTCCGTCAGGGGGATGAATTTCATCTTTTCCGTATCGCCCTTGGTCATCCTTGCAAATCCCGGCGTCCCGTGGGATGCGGCAGAAAAACTGACCGGCCCCATAAGGCCTTCCGGATCGAAGTCCTTCATGCCTTCAAGGGCCTTGACCAAACCTTCCCGGGTAAGGTCCTTCCCGGCACGCTTGGCGCCCTCTGCAAACACCATGGCATTGATCCATCCATAGACATAGTAAGGGTGGATCTTGGCAACAGCCGGCATCCATTTTTCCCCGAAATGCTTCTTCGAGGCCGCAACCAATCTTTTCATCCCGGGGATATCCTCATCGGGCATGGCAAAGATGTTGAGAACGAGAAGCCCTTGGCCGTATTCCCCTGCCAGTTTCAGTGTGGGCAGGAAACCCAGCGTGTTGGAACCGATAAAGGTTGGTTTCCATTTCAGCTTAGAGGCCTCCTTGAGGAACCCAGCTCCGGATTTGATGCCTGCGGCCACGATCACATAATCCGGTTTTTCTTTCATCAGATTGATGACTTGGGACTTGAATTCGACGGCATCATACTTGTAGCTTTCCTTGGCGATGGGGGGCAGATTATATTTCTTCTGGGCGATCTGCAGGCCCTTCAAATGATCACGGCCCCAATCATCGTCCTGGCAGAATAGGGCGATCTTTGGATTCTTGGCCTTGAGGTCGTTGAGAATATACTCAACGATGAGGAGAGACTGATCCACATAGTTTGTGCCGACGGCGAAGACATATTTCTTAAAGGGCTCATACATGCTCGTGGACAGGTTGCAGGCCGGTGCAAGGGGTATCTTTTCCTTTTTTACAATGGGGAAAAGGGCGGTAGAGGGGGCCGTCCCCCAGGAGGAGACAAAGGCAAAAACCTTATCCTTTGTCTTTAACTTTTTGGCCGCGGAAACCGCCTTGGCCGGGCTGTAAGCACAGTCCTCCACAATGACCTTCACCTTTCTCCCGTGAATGCCCCCCTGCTCATTCAACTCATTAAAAAAAGAGATGATGCCGTCAGCCATCCCAATGCCGCCAATGGCCGTGGGGCCGGTCAAATCGCTCACGACGCCTATTTTGATGGTGTCTTCGGTGACGCCGACCTCTGCATTTGATATGCCCCCTGCAAAAACAATCAGGGCCCCAAGAATGATCAAACTCATTTTATGAAATACTTTCATCTGTTTACCCCCCTTTCAGTATCTTGGATTGATCTTAATCTATCTCTATCCTATCATTCACCTTTCAATACGTTCTCTTTCCTTTATCACCCCCTTTTGTACAAGGCATCGATAGTATCCTTGAATTTGTCCTCGATGGTTTTGCGCCGCACCTTCATGGTGGCCGTCAATTCGTCATCGTCGTGGTCAAGCTCCTTTTGGATGAGATGGAATTTGCGAATGGTCTCCACCCGGGCAAAATCCCTGTTGGCGTCCTCCACTTCCTTGCTAATGAGTTCACGAACCTCGGGATGGGCGGCCAGGCTCTTGAACGTGGTATAGGCGATGTTGCGGTCCTGGGCCCAATTGCTGACAGTGTCGAACTCAATCTGGATCAGGGCGCTCAGAAAGGGTTTGCGGTCGCCGATGACAACGGCCTCATTGATATAGGGGCTGAACTTCAATCGGTTTTCCATCTCCGAGGGAGCGATGTTTTTGCCCCCGGCGGTGATGATGATGTCTTTCTTACGATCCGTAATGTAGAGATACCCTTCTTCGTCCACCATGCCCACATCACCGGAATGCATCCACCCGTCCCCACGGGCCTTTTCAGTGGCGTCCGGGTCTTTATAATAACCCGCGAAAAGCATGTCGCTTCGGGACATGATTTCACCGTCCCGGGCCAGCTTGAATTCCACACCGGGCAGGGGTTTTCCAACCGAACCGATTTTTCCGTCTTGGCCATGGTGGAGGTGTGAAACACCGGAGACCTCCGTCTGTCCATACACCTCATGAATCTTCAACCCGAGGGCTCGAAAATATTTGAGGATTTCGGGGGAAATGGGGGCCGCGCCGCTGATGGGAATACGGACGTTTAAAAGCCCCAGCTTATCGAGGATATTTCTGTAAAGGCATAAATGCCCCATTCGGTAAAGGCATTTCCATCCGAAGTGTTCGCCTTTCCCTTGGAGGCTTCTCTCGACGTGCTTTTTCCCGACGCCCATCCAGAATCGGTACGCGAGCCTCTTAAAGGGAGAGGCATCCTTCATCCTGATGTTGATGGCGGCGTGCATCTTTTCCCAGATCCTGGGTACGCCGACGAAAAGAGTGGGGGCGATTTCGTAAACGCTCTCCTGGACCGTGTCGATACTCTCTGCGAAATTGACGGTGTATCCCACATTCAAGGCCACCACAACAGACATCAGCCTCTCGGCAATATGGCAGAGGGGGAGATAGGAAACCACCTGCTCCTGGGGCGTCATGTCCATGGCTTGTGAAAAGTTCCTTGCCAAGGAGATAAGATTTTTATGCGTCAGCATGGCCCCCTTGGGCGGTCCCGTGGTTCCGGAGGTATAGACCATGAGTGCCACATCGTCCGATTGGGTTTCCAAGAGATGGGCATCAAATTGATCAGGCGCCTCCCTCGCCTTTTCTTTGCCCAGCGCTTCTACTTCTGAGAAGGGCATCAGCATGGGGTCTCGATAATGCCTGAGCCCCTTCATGTCCATGATCACGATCTTTCTGAGTTTCGGGAGTTGATCTCTCACTTCCAGGACCTTGTCGGTCTGCTCCTGATCCTTCACCACCACGATAACGGCATCGGAGTGACCCAGGACATAGGCCACCTGACTGGCCGGATTCGTGGGGTAGATCCCCACGGCCACGGCCCCCAAGGCCTGGGCCGCCAGATCCGCATAAAGCCACTCCCGGCAGTTGTCGCCAAGAATAGCCAGTTTATCCCCCCGCTGAAGGCCTAGTGACAAAAGTCCCAGGGCATAAGACCTGACATGGTCATAGTAGGCATTCCAGGAAACCTCCTGCCAGATCCCCAGATCCTTCTCCCTGAGAGCCGTTCTTTCACTGAAACGCGCCCTTTTCCTTGCGAGGAGGCCCGGAAGGGTGTCCGGAAAAGATATGTTTTCGGATTTCATGAAAGGTCCGCGTCCTCTTCTCCAAGGTAGGCCTGAATCACCAAGGGATTGCGGGAGATCTCATCCGGCCGCCCCTCGGCGATTCTTTCGCCGAAATTGACGACCAGGACCGTGTCCGAAATATCCATCACCACACCCATATCATGTTCGATCAAAAGGATGGTGATCCCCAGCTCCTCTTTGATGTCCAGGATAAAACGGGCCATGTCCTCGGTTTCTTCCACGTTCATCCCGGAGACGGGCTCGTCAAGGAGAAGGATCTTGGGTCCCATGGCAAGGGCCCGACCCAACTCCACCCGCCTCTGAACCCCGAAGGGCAGCATGCCGACGATTTTTTTCCGGACATTCTCGATTTCCAGGAGTTCAATGATCTTCTCTACCTCTCCCCGTTGCTTTAATTCCTCGTGAAGCGCCTTTCCAAAAAATAGGCCTCCCATGAGAACGCCCGCTCTCGTAAAGGGGTTTCTTCCAAGCAGGAGATTGTCGAGCACGGTCATCCCGCTGAACAGGGCAATGTTTTGAAATGTCCGGGCGATGCCCATGTGGGCGATCTTGAAAGGCTTCAGGCCCGTGATGTCTTGTTCTTCGAACCGAATTGTTCCTTTGGTCGGTTTGTAGATGCCGTTGATACAATTGAATATGGTGCTTTTGCCCGCACCATTTGGACCGATGATGGCAAAGAGCTCGCCTTCCCGAACCTGGAAACTCACATCGTTCAGGGCCCTGACGCCACCAAACTGCATGGAGATATGGGAAATCTCCACAAGGGTTTTTTCACTCAGGAAAGCCATCGCTTCCTTCTCTTATAGTGCTTCACATCCCGGTAACTTTTCTTGGCGCCCATCTCGGTCAGTCCTAGATAAAATTCCTTCACATCCTCATTATCGGACAGTTTTTGGCTCGGCCCATCCAGAACGATTTTACCGTTCTCCATGATATATCCGTATTGCGACAGGGAGAGAGCAATACGCGCATTCTGCTCAACAAGGAGAATGGAGTTCCCTTCTTCGCGATGAATCCTCAGGAGAATCCTAAATATTTCTTGGGTAATTTGCGGTGCCAGTCCTAGGGAGGGTTCGTCCAGCATGAGGAGTTTGCAACGGGTCATCAAGGCCCTGGAAATGGCCAGCATCTGCTGCTCACCGCCGCTCAGATACCCTGCCAACTGGGACTGTCGATCCCGAAGCACGGGGAAATAGTGGAAGACGGTCTCAAGGTCCTTCCTGGCTTTGCCTGTGTCAGATCGGGTATAGGCACCGATTCGCAGATTCTCCAGGGTCGTCAGGTCATCAAAAATCCCCCGATCCTCGGGAACCTGAACAATTCCCCGTTTGACGATTAATTCCGGGGCAAGCCCGTCTATCCTCTCTTCGTCAAAAACAATGCTCCCCTCGGTGATGTCCCCGTCTTCCAGACCAAGGACGTTGGAGATGGCCTTAAGAACGGTACTTTTTCCCGCCCCATTTGACCCGAGAAGTGCAACAATGGATTTATTGGGGACCTCAAATGAGATTCCCTTCACCACCCTCAGCACATCATGATAGACGATCTCTATATTATTGATCTGGAGCACCCTGATCTCTCTTTGTTCAGTAAGGCGCCATCGATATATGTAGGACGAATCGGGTTAGAATGTTTTTTTAGGCTTACCCTTGTTTTGCTGAAAATATTGAGGCTAAGGAGTTCGTAAAACTCATTGGATTTTCAGAAGCACGGATTTCCAAGAAGGGAAACATTGTTTCGATAATATGTCAAGAAGAAAACAATGTTTCGATGTCTGCGGTCCTCGGCAGCGGAAAAGGGAAGCCTCCTCCAGGGCCACGTCGGCCTGTTAAGGGATCTTCCGCAAAGAACCGGGACGGGAATGATAATTTCGGTTGCACTTAGGGGACAGGGGCCACGGTCTTCCAGAAGAGGTTGAAGAAGCGTGAAATGGTGTCCACAAGATGCCACTTCATGCCGTGAAAATACCAGAGCTGAATCTGTCTGTGGCAGTACATATAGTAAAGATCTCTGATATGTCCGGGATTCAGTTGGGGGTCTATGTCCCCTCTCTCTTTTCCATTCTCTATGAGCTCACCCAACTCCTTGAGGACGTCATTTCGTGCGTATGATTCTTCCCGCATCCAGGTCCGCATGGGAACGGTGATAAAGGCAGTAATCGCCACACCGGGATTTCTGTCATAGTAGTCCAGGGTCACCCAGAAGACTTTCCGAAAGATCTCCCTTACACTCTCCATCCCTTGAATATGAGTACGACACAATTCGGCGATCTCGCATATCTTTTCATCCAGGATAGTAAAGAGGAGGTCTTCCTTGGATGAGAAATACCGATAGATCGTACTGGGGCTTAGACCTGAGAGTCTGCAGATTTCTCTAATCTGTACCCGATGAAAATCGTTTTGGGAAAAGAGCTCCAATACAACGGGGTAAAGACGATGTTTCAGTTTGTCGGAGAGCTGACTCTCTGCGTTTTTATCTTTTTTCTTGGGAGTGGTTTTAGGCATGATCCCCGTTTTTATACATGAGATGCACCAGGAAATCCATAAAAGACTCATGGAGGTACCGTGGTGGCATCCGCCACCCCTTTTCGTAGTTGTTATTTGAAGGCCTTGTCATTTATCGATGGGCAGTGATATGCAAGTTACTCGCAATGGGGTATACAATAGAAACACAACTTTAGGGTTTTGAAAGTTATTTAGTGGAGAGCGGGCTAGGGGAGCAGTAAAGCCTGGCTCAGGGCTCAAGGCATAGGGCTCAAGGAAGAAATGCTTTACATTACACCTTGCGCCTTTAACCATGCACCTTTCCCTTGTTTATCCATGTTAAGAACTCTCTGAATCCCTGAATAATTTAAAAGGGAAAATCTAATGCCAACGGAGATTATTATGAAATACGAAACGGTCTTGGTGGAAAGGGAGGGTCACACAGCAACGGTGACATTAAATCGGCCGGAGGTGCTGAACGCCCTAAATAAACAGGCTATGTTTGAACTCAAAGAGCTTTTGTCGGAATTAAGGGGAAACGAAAAGATCCGATTTGTTATTTTCAGAGGTGCAGGGCGCGCCTTTTCCTGCGGGGTTGAATTTTCAAAAAAGGAAATGGCCAAAAGGTATACCGACCCAGGCCTCTCCAATGAGAGGTCATGGCAATTATTCGGTCATGATTTTATGCACACTATGGAAAACCTGGAACAGGTCACCGTCGCGGCTGTTCATGGGCCGGCAGTGGGTGCTGGGCTGTGCCTGGCCATGAATTGCGATTTTAGAATTGCCTCTGAAAGCGCCCTTTTCGGAGTCCCAGAGGCCAACCTGGGCATCTTCTTCACCTGGGGGGCCACCCCCAGGCTCACCGCCCTAATCGGTCCGGCTAAAGCAAAAGAAATGATCATGACCTGTGAAAACATCGATGCCAAGGAAGCAAAGGCCATTGGATTGGCCAATAAAGTGGTACCGGAAACTGAACTGATGGACGCATGCCAAGCCCTTATCGAGAAGATTGCCAAGAAGGGTCCCCTAGCTGTCAGGATCACCAAGAAGATCGTCAATGCGGCATCCCTTTCCAGGATGGCGGACCTGTATCCCTTTGAACCGGAACTGGTAGAAAGGATCATGATGTCTGATGACGTCAACGAAGGTCTCCAGGCATTCATGGAAAAGAGACCGCCGAATTTTTCTGAGAAGATATAGGAAGTAGGAAGGGAAAAGCGGGACAGGTGTAGGTAAATAAGTAAATTGACATGAAGAGCTTTTGCAATGGTAAGGTCAGGTCTTAAAATATCTTTTGAAGTTACGGGATCACGTCCGAGTTAAATAGGCTACGCCCCGATGAAATGGCATTAGGATTTGATGGGGCAAGCATTATGCGGGATGGATCTTCCCTTGGCTCATCTCTGTTTCAATCAGAATTTAGTTTTCCTCCCATAGATACCACATTGATTATTGTAATTGCATAACTGCTTGAAACCCAATATTGCCGTTTGACGTTAAACGTTAAAGGGAATAAATTCATTTCGTGATACGGTCGCCTAGGAACTAAGAGGCGGAGAGGATTCTTTTTTTAGGAAACGAGCTTTGAACGGCTCACAACAAACATACCCGAGTATTTTCAATGATGTGATTGGCCCCATCATGCGAGGGCCATCCAGTTCCCATTGTGCTGCCGCGGTGCGGATTGGTTTGATGGTCCGGGATTTAATGGACGGGGAAATCCAGGATGTGCTCGTGGAATTTGCCCCGGATGGATCCCTGGCGACTACGCATGAAAGTCAGGGTTCGGATATGGGGCTGTTCGGCGGCCTTTTAGGATGGGATGCCACTGATGAACGATTGGTAAATTCTAAAAGGGGGATTCAAGAAGCTGGAATCAACGTCACAATCGAGATTGCACCCATCCATTTCGGCCACCCCAATACCTATAAGCTGACGGTCACAAATGCCAGAGAATCGCACACCCTGCTCGCCATTTCCACGGGCGGAGGTATTATCGAAGTGGTCGAGATCGATGGCGTCAAGGTTTCCATAGCAGGTGACTACTACGAAACCCTTATTTACTTCAAAGATGATGGGAATCGTCTGCTGGCCCACTTGAACAAGACTATTTCGGCTGATGAAATTCAAATGTTGGACGGTGATGCAGCCCAGTTTATCGCTATTAAGTCGCAGGGATTTTTGGACCAGGAAACCATCTCTACCTTACACTCCCATTTCGAAATTCAATCCATAAAGCAGATCGCGCCGGTGCTCCCGGTTTTATCGCGCAAGGCGATCGAAGTCCCATTCATCACCTGTAGGGAGATGTTGGCCTATAACCGCAATAGACAACTCGATCTATGGGAATTAGCCATTCAGTATGAGAGCGAAAGAGGAGCCATCACCCATGATCAGGTCATACAAAAAATGACGGATATCATCGACATCATGCAGAAGGCCATCGATGCGGGTCTTGCGGGTACGGACTATGCTGACCGAATCCTGGGTTATCAGTCCGGCACTTTCCGGACACGGATGGAGAAGCATCAATTGATTGATGGTGGTGTATTGAACCGGATGATTTTGTATACCACGGCCTTAATGGAATCCAAGAGTGCCATGGGTTTGATTGTTGCAGCACCGACGGCCGGAGCTTGCGGTGGGTTGCCGGGGGCCTGCATCGGTGCGGCCAGAGAACTGGGGCTTTCTAATGATGACATAGCGCGGGCCATGCTCGCGGGCGGCATTATCGGTGTTTTTATTTCGGCACATGCCACCTTTGCCGCCGAGGTTGGCGGGTGCCAGGCCGAATGTGGGGCTGGATCGGGAATGGCCGCCGCCGCCCTGGTGACTCTGGCAGGTGGTTCAACCCAGCAGGCGGTCAATGCGGCCTCGATGGCACTGCAGAATATCCTAGGCATGATTTGTGACCCGGTCGCAAAACGAGTAGAGGTGCCCTGTCTGGGCAAAAACGTGCTGGCTGCCAGCAACGCACTGGCCTGCGCCAACATGGCCTTGGCCGATTATGATCCGGTTATCCCCCTCGATGAAGTCGTGCAAACCATGGATAAAGTAGGAAAGATGCTCCCCTCAGAATTACGTTGTACGGCCCTTGGTGGATTGTCGATCACAAAGACTTCGCGGGAAATTGAAAAACGCTTGACCCAAAATAATGAGTGAATGAAAGGACCAAACCATGAATACGCTTTCCAGCTCGGAACTGACTGAAAAAATTATTGAAAAAGCCAAATCCTTGGGCGCAGCCATTGCAGGGGTTGCCAGCATCGAATCTTTGAAAAAATCGCCTTCCCACCGGATCTATCCTAAAATCGGTATGAACCTCGAAGAACATTGGCAAGATGCGAAAGAAGAGGCTAAGCCCGGCGAGATGGCCTGGCCGGCAGATGCAGTATCTGCCGTTGTAATCGGAGTTGCGCACAACCCCGATGAACCGGAACTTGACTGGTGGGACGGCAAGGGAACCCCCGGCAACCGTATCCTCGTAGGGATCAATAAGAAATTGTCCGAATGGATTGAGAATACGTTTTCTATCAAAACCTATAAACTGCCTTATTTTGTTGAAAAAGGCGGCATCTTTTTAAAGGATGCGGCCGTGATGGCCGGTTTGGGATGTATCGGCAAGAACAATCTGGTGATCACGCCCGGATACAGCCCCCGCATCCGCTTCCGGGCACTTTTGCTGGACCGGGAAGCAGAAGCCACCGGCCCGCTTGAATTCAATCCCTGCGAAGGCTGCAAACAACCCTGCCGTAAAGCCTGTCCCATTAAAGCTTTTCAAAACACCGTCTATTCGGCCGATGCGCTGGGCCAATCCATATTGCCCGGCATCAACGGAACCTATGACCGGGTGACCTGCAACGTGAAGATGAAAAAAGATATTGATGAAGCCCTTATGGCGATACCGGCAGGCGATGAAGAACATCAGGAAGTTCGCCAGGCGATCGATCAATTTGAAGAAGGCGTCAAGATGAAACCGAAAGGCGATAAAGAGCCTTATTATTGCGTCAAGTATTGCAGGAGATGTGAGTTGGTCTGCCCGGCGGGGAAGTAAGTTGGTGGGTTGGTAAGTTAATCGCAAAAAGGGGGGGCAACATGTCATATCAGATGATCAAGTATGCCAAGAATGAGGCTATTGCCACGATCACGCTTAACCGTCCTGAGAAATACAACACGCTCAGGCTCGAGATGCTCCAAGAAATGGAAAACGCTCTCATGGACGCCAATCAAGATGATGAAATCAAAGTCATTGTCCTGGAGGGAGCTGGCGATAGTTTCTGCGGTGGGTTCGACTTTTCCGGCGGACTGGAGCACTTCGAAAAGATAAAGGAAGACGACTACGATCCGGGTGAGGATATTCATTGGGTGACAAATACCTACACCAGTTATGTTCCGAAGTTCATGGGTCTATGGCGTGGCCTCAAACCTACGATCGCCAAAGTTCATGGCTACTGTGTGGGGGGTGGTTCGGAATTGGCTCTGTGTGCGGACCTGATCATCGCCTCTGATGATGCGCGTTTCGGCACACCCTATTCGAGGGTTTGGGGCTGCCACTTGACCGGTATGTGGGTTTACCGCCTGGGCCTTGCGAAGGCCAAGTATTACGCCCTGACCGGAGAGTGGGTGAGTGGCAAGGAGGCTGCAGAGATCGAGTTGATAAACTTTTCTTATCCGCTCGAAGAGCTCGATCAGAGGGTTGATGAGCTGGCCAAGAAGCTTGCAATGATACCTCTGACTCAACTGATTTCAATGAAACTTATCATCAATCAAGCCTATGACAACATGGGTCTGCAAGGTACTCAGATTCTTGGCCCCATACTTGACGGCGCGATGCGAAACACACCGGAGGGTCGGGAGTTTGTTCGCGTGGCCATGACAGGAGGTGTCAAGTCTGCTGTGGAAAAGAGGGATGGACCCTTTGGCGATTACAGTCAGGGCGCACGAAAGGATCAGCCACGAAAAAGAAGTGAATTAGACTGAGTACGGCAGCTTGCATTGCGAAAGTTTTTCCATGGTGATCGTTGTAGGGCAAGCAGTTGTTCGAAAATCGGGACGGTGTTAAAGCCCTAGAGGGGGACAAGGCGCAGGGTATAAGATATGAGGATCGATTAGCGACCATGAGATCCATTTCCATCAGGATTTGGGGTTTGGCAGAAAATTTTCGTCCAGACCGGTGTTTGATTTTTATGACCTCCAAAACTATCCTTTCATAATTAGGGGCTGATAGCACCGATAGAATCATGCAGACAGTGCTTTAGTTCCAAGATCCCTAATTTCAATTCGTCATTTAGAAATTGACATTATTATTCAGCATGAATTTAATTACACTGCTATCTCTATGGTTAACCTCCGTTACTGAAACAAAGGGAGACTTTTCTGATGGATAAGAAACAAACCTATGAAGAATTGGGACAAATGGACCAATTAGCGACAACCCCGTGGCGAATGTATTTACTGATATGCATTGTGGGGGTGATGATTACCAGCATATTGGGTTATGGCTTCTTCAAAGGCGATCGAATGATTAAAGTGTACGCGCCATTAGTAGATGCGGCCATGGAAATTAAACTGGAGGCTACTACAGCTCATCTTTGGTTTGAGGAGATTATAAGCGGGGATCTACGTGAGGATATCAGCGAAGTTTGGAAACATCCCGACCAGGCTGAGTGGTATGCAAAAGCCATGTTGGAAGGAGGAAGAAACCCGGAAGGGACTTTTATACCCCTCGACGATGCTGAAATGCGCAGTAAGATAAAAAATGTTCAGGAAAAACTGAAAGCGTTCAGGGGAATTGCCCAAAAAAGGTATGAGACAATAGCACCCTCTGGTATTGGCACCGATATTGACCAACGCTATGATCAACTATTTATAACATTGCCGCCGGCATCCCCACCAGCGTGGGTGAAGTGGCGGAACTGGCGCAAAAATATTCCAGGTTCCCTGTTAAGGTAGAACTGGGTCCGGGACATCTCATGGAGAGGGCCGAAGCTTTGGATATCAGGAGGGCGAAAGAAGAGCTGGGGTATGAGCCGAAATACGGCATCGAAGAAGGTGTGCAGCGATATGCTCAATGGATGGAGAAGGTATTATGAAATAGGCTGTGGCGCCATTGATCGATCTCTTCACAATTCATTCCGGTGCATCGGGGCTTTTATTGACCCTTGATCTTTATGATCTCTACCTGGAGTCGCCCAACCAGGTCCGCCAGAGGCATCAGGTCCAAAGGCGATTCGCCTTCGACCAATTTGATGTGGGTGGCATCAGCGGGAATCTGCCCAAGGGTAGGGTCTACAGCAACCCAGCGGCCATCTATGAGGCTTTCCGCCCAGGTGTGATAGAGAAATCCGTCATAGTGTTTGGAATAGACAATACCGTTAACCACACGGGTGGGGATTTTCAAAGAGCGGGCAAAGGCAGTGTAAAGGTAGGAATGACCCTGACATTCCGCTTTCTTGCGAACAAGCACATCCAGGGCAGTGAACACATCCACAAGTTCTTGTTCAATATTCGCCTCAATCCATCCCATTAATAAACGGACTCTTTCGATGGGCTCTGTCACCCCCGCTATTATATCGGCTGCCTTTTGCTGAATCATGGCGTTTCGGCTTGGTATTGTTTGAGAGGAAAGAAGATAGGAGTGGCTCTCGTGGGTATCTTCCAGCTGGAACACGCCAATTCTGCAGATGACCTCTTTCCCCTGACGCTCACACTGCTGCAGGCCATCGGAGGGTAGGTTGAGCTTTTCATCAACCCCGGTCAAAGCCACTTCCAGCTCGGTGACCTTCTCGGGTTCCGAAACTGACACGTCGGTCTTGATTAAGCTGTATTCCAGAAAGGCGTCCTCCTTGTTTATCGTCGCCTCGGTCAGATATTTCTTAGCCATAATCTCGCTTTCCAGGCCGGAGATGAGTACGCCGTTTTGGGAGATCTCGAGTTGAGGCATGCCCTGGAGATCAATCCATGTGGTCACCCTCTGACCGAGAAGCTGGGTTTCCATTTTAAAGGCCTTACCTGTAAAGAGATCGCTTTCTTCAAAGGCCAAGATTTTTTGTCTGACCCGGTTGATGGATTGGGTCTCCCCATCATAGACCTGATAAATGAAATGACGGCCGATCTCCAGTCCATGAAGGACCGGATAAAGACCGATGCCACTCGTGGGATAAAGATTGCCTTCAATGGGAAGCATCTGAACGCTGGTCTCACCCCTGGTGGTGATCTCAACCTCGAGTACCCCGTTGGTAAGCTTGCCCGCCAGTTTCAGTTTGTTCCCGTCCATGTCGTAATCATAGGCAAAATGTCTTAGGGTTAGGTCATCCGCCACCCTGTCAAAGGACTTAAGCCTAACCTTTTTATCAAACATAAGGAATCGGAAGTGGAGGACGGCTTCGGATCGGATATCAAATTCGTTTTCTGCGTTTTCTGCAGGGGTGAGGGCGAAGTGGGTAAACCCGATTTTGGCCCCATTAAAAACGATTCCTGTCCAGTACTCCACATGGGGCCATTCGGCCAATGTATAGTGGACCGGCTCAATAGGCGGAGCGCCGGCGCTTCGGAAGTACATCCAGCCGCAGCCGCTCTGCAGCAAAAGCACCACAATAAACAGCCAGTGGCCCAATCTTTTGATATTGATTCTTCCGGCAAATAGTTTCATTGCCTTACCAGATATACCCTCAAGCTTTTCTGCATCAATAACTATTCTAGCCTGTTTTGGGTTGTTGTTCCATCACATGAATAAAAGAATGGATTCAGATCAACTTGTCCCAATCCATTGAGATGGCTGTTTGGTTATAGATGGGGTATAGGCAATATCACCTCGATTCTACGCCTTTCCAATCTTCATAAATAGTATTAGGATGCATTCTGGCTGGAATCGAGGATTCAATAAGAAAAAAAACATCCATGTTCTAAAGGGCTCAGGAGGCAGAAAATGAATGATCATTATCAACGCAAATCACCGGTGACAGGAGAGACATACGATCCCAAGGCAGCTACCCGCTATAGTGAGATTCCGACATTTATGCGGGCGCCACTGGCTTCGGATTTAGCTGAAGTAGATATAGCCCTTGCCGGCGTTCCCTTCGACCTTGGCGTGACCAACCGTTCTGGTGCCCGTCACGGGCCGCGCGAAATTCGTAACATGTCCACCACGACGCGCGCCGTTCATCCAGTCACGCGCATCAATCCTTACGACCTGTGTCGAGTGGCGGATGTGGGTGACGTGCGTTTTAATAACCTCTTCCACCTCGAAGAAGCCATCCAAGAGATTGAATCATTCTTTCATCAGATCCATGAAGCCGGCATTGTTCCTCTTTCCGTAGGAGGCGATCACTCAATCACCTATCCTATTTTAAAAGCAATCGCACCCGACGAATCAATCGGTCTGGTGCATATCGATGCCCATACCGATACCTGGGATACGTTTTTCGGTTCCAGCGTCCAACACGGAGCCCCCTTTCGCAGGGCGATTGAAGACGGATGCCTTGATCCGAAGCGAATGGTTCAAATCGGTATCCGCGGCGCTCAGAGCAATACTGCGGGTTGGGACTATTCCCTTGAAAAAGGAATACGGGTAATTTTTATGGATGAAGTCGATAGGTTGGGTATTGATGGGGTGATTGCCGAAACGAAGCGCGTGATAGGCACCGGACCGATTTATCTTTCCTTTGATGTCGACGGCATTGATCCAGCTTTTGCGCCCGGAACCGGCACGCCTGAGATCGGCGGTTTGACTACGCGCGAGGCCCTGGCACTTGTGAGAGGTTTGGGTGGGCTTAAGTTCATCGGCGGTGATGTGGTAGAAGTGTCGCCCCCCTTTGATCCTTCGGGAAACACGGCTCTGGTGGGGGCAACCATCATGTATGAAATTTTATGCCTACTGGCCCAAGCCGCCTCCAAGCGAATATCATAAGGACAACTAAGGGGGAGCCAGTTCCTGAATGATCACTACTCAAATTTTAATTGCAAGTGGACCTGTGAATAACAGATAGCTTGCCACGAAAGCATGCTTTTAGAATATGGTAATGTTGACCAAAGGATCATTGTTTAATACTATACTAAAGCTGAGAGCATGGCTGTGATTAATAGGTAGGGGTGGGCGAAAAGGAGTTACATTATGATCCCTAAAGACCGATTGCGGCGCATACTTGCTGAGTATCGTAAAGAACTTGTTGCGATACTTGGGGATAATCTGGACTTGATGGTTCTTTTTGGTTCGCAGGCCCGATCTGAAGCTGTTGAGGGATCGGACATTGATGTTCTTTGCGTCATGAAAGAACCATTTCACTATGGAGAGATGATCAGTAAGACTTCGCAGGCAACGGCCAGTATAAGTCTCAAACATGATGTCGTTATCTCTCGCGCGTTCGTCAGGCGCGATACCTATATGTCACCACTAAGCCCTTTTATGATGAATGTTCATAAGGAACAGCTTACTTTATGAATCCCGAAATAGAAGCTCTCATCCGTAAAGCCAAGAAAAGCCTCGGAGCGGCCAGGAGCCTGATTAAGGACAATTATTTTGATTTTGCAGCTTCGAGGGCTTACTATGCAATGTTCTATGTAGCCGAAGCCTTGCTAGCGGTGATTGATCAGTCATACAACAAGCATTCGGCAGTTATATCTGCTTTCGGCCAAGAATATGCAAAAACCGGAAAGTTGGATTCCAAGTTTCACCGCTGGTTAATAGATGCTCAGGATTTTAGAAATATCGGAGACTATGGTTTGGAGGCTCAAATATCGAAGGACGATGCTAAATCTGTGTGCAATTGGGCCCAGGAATTCATTGAATCCGCTGAGGTATTTATATCAAAGTGGGATGATTAGTCCCATTATCACCCTTACTACCCTTTTAGCTTTCCCCATTTTTCGACCTCTCCATTGATTAATCTAGAGCGAAACCATCCTAATTTAAACTCAAGGTATCACTATAAGTAGTTGATATTTTTGCAATGAATTCCTCTTATGCTTTTATGCTTTGACAATGCATCACAAAATAGTAGACAATAGACAATAGTCAATCTTTAGTCGTCCGTCCGTGACAATCGGGAAGCGGATTACCTACCCGGTTCAAGCCTCGCTGTTGAGTGGGCGTGGCTCATCAGACCATTTCTTTCCAAACTAAGAAACAAATTCCATGACTGAATCCAGGGGCGTTTTGATTTATGGTGAAGTTGCTGACGGCAAACTGTCATCAAATACTGCCGAGCTGCTGGGCTGCGGCAGTAAGCTGGCGAATGACCTTGGACAGGAGCTAACCGCCCTATTGGTGGGCAGCGATATAGCCAGTTTCGCCCAGGAAGCGATTACCCTTGGTGCTGATAAAGTATTTGTCATTGAGGATCCGCTGCTCAAAGACTACCGGACGGATGCCTATGTATCTGTCCTTGAAAAGATAAGTCAACTGCTTATGCCCCAAATTCTTCTTCTGGGACAGACCTCGGCCGGGCGTGACTTGGCGCCCAGATTGGCCTTCAGACTGGGCACGGCAGCTACCCTAGATTGCGTGGCCTTAGAGATTGATCCCGAATCAAAATTATTGCTTCAAACCAAACCTGTCTACGGCGGAAATGCCCTTACTGCGGTCACCTGCAACTCTTTTCCCCAGATCGCGACAATTAGACCCAAAGCAATGGCATCCCCTGAGGCTGACACCTCTAGGAAAGGTGATGTCATTGCCCTTGAGGCTGATCTGGATCCCTCAGCCATTAGAACGAAAGTGCTGGAGAAGGTGGAGGCTGAGGGAATAAGGCTGGAAGATGTTGATGTGGTCATTGCGGGGGGAAGGGGCATCGGCAGTCGCGAGGGTTTTGAGCAACTTGAAGAGCTGGCTAAAATTCTAAAGGGAGCCGTAGGCGCTTCCAGACCTCCCTGCGATAATGGGTGGATGCCAGTCGAGGCACAAATAGGACTTACCGGCAAGATAGTTGCTCCAGGCCTTTACATTGCTGTGGCTCTTTCCGGCGCTACACAACACATCAGCGGTTGTTCAGGTTCCAAAGTGATTATTGCCATAAACAAAGATCCTGACGCCAATATATTCAGGGAAGCCCATTTCGGTGTGGTGGGGGACTGGAAAAAGGTACTGCCCGCCTTCGCCGGAAAGGTTAAGGAGCTTATATCCGAGCAAACGTGAATCCTTTTTTGGCTTGCCGTTCACCAATAATCTTCACTCGAAAAAAGATCTGAAGGTCTCCCTACAGGATTAACTCTATGTCATAAATAATCGTTACTATTTGGCCAATAGGATCAGAAAGGAGTGATAAAAATGGAAACTCAGAAACCAGAAGTAGCTATATTAGGCGGTGGTGTTATGGGCTTTTCCATAGCCTATAATCTGGCAAAGCGTGGGGTCTCCTGTCAGGTCATTGAGATGGATTCTATCGCTGCCAAGGCTTCCGGCAGGAACGAAGGCGGTGTCAGCAGCCCCGCTCTGCTGGGTGTATTCTTCGCCACGCCCTTTTCTCCGCCCTTTACCTTACAGCCCTGTGCAAAAATCTTCGAGGATACTTTTTACGGGCAGCCGCAACTCGTCAAAGAGCTGGAAGAAACGACGGGGATCGATATCGAGTTTGCCGATACCCCATGTCTCATGCCAGCCTTCACAGAAGAAGATGCAAAGACCCTAAAGGAACTGGTGTCCGTGGCACAGAGTAAAGTGGGAGAGAGTAAAGCGTATGAGGCCAGGTGGGTCGAACTTGATGAGTTGAAATCCCTGTATCCGCCTATCTCCCCTGACATTCGGGGGGCGGCATTGGCCGGCATGTGGCAGGTGGAGCCCTACAAATATGTACTCGCCCTTGCCCAAGGAGCCGAGTCCATGGGAACCAGCGTCAAAATTGCCGAGGCAACGGGGTTCAATACCCAGGGAAAAAGGGTCACCTCGGTAAAGCTGTCCACGGGAAAGGAGGTCGAGGCCGACAAAGTGGTTATAGCCATGGGCCCCTGGAGCGGCAGGGCGGCTTCGTGGCTTGACGTGAACATTCCCTTAAGGGCGATAAAGGCCCAGGCCTTGAAGGTACAGTCATCCCTGGATCTTCCCCTGTACGCCCTTGCCTGGGGTGAATCATCCGGGAATGGGCCCTTCATTCACCGTACCGTTCCCGGACCGATATTGGCAGGTTATCATGAAGGTCGACCGGATACCTGGGACGATCACAATCCGGAGACATGGGACGATAAGCCTACGGAAGAGGCCAGGGACTGGTGTATAGAAGGCATGCTGCGCGGCATACCTGCCCTAGAGGATGCCATGTTGATTCAGGCCCGGTGCGGCATATTGGGTTACGCCTCTGATAGTCTGCCGATTTTCGGCAACCTTCCTGGATGGGAGAATGTTTTCATAGGGGCAGGGCTTGGCACGGTGGGTAATTCATTGAGCCCGGGAGCAAGCCGGCGTATTTGTGATCTTATTGTGGGAGGCGACCTGGCAAAACAGGCCAGAGAAGAACTGGCCGCCATGAGCCCCTCAAGATTTGGTTAGGCGCCGCATAGTTGAAAAGGGCTAAATTGATATAGAAAAACAATTTTTATTTGGGAGGCGAGCCATGAGTAAATCACCTGTCAAAATTGGCATAGTACTCCCCCTGTCGGGCCCGGAAGAGCTTTTTGGAAGCCAGGGTCTTCAGGGTGCTAAGATGGCTGCCGCGGAAATTAATGCAGCCGGTGGCGTATTGGGGGGAAGGCCCCTCGAACTCATTATCGAGGATGAGGAGACCAATTTGGATCTCGCTGTGGCGAAGACCGAAAAGGTCATTGTCGAGGATAAAGTCCTCGCCGTGATGGGCCCCACGAGCAGCGCGCATCGCGATGCCATGATGGAGATTTGCACAAAACACAAAACACCCCTGCTCTATGCCACGGATTATGAGGGCGGATGCTGTTTTCGCTACCTTTTCTGCTTTTCACCCATCCCCGACCATTACGTAAAGCCCTTGGTGCCTTACATGATGGAGAATTATGGAGATTCCTTCTATATCATCGGCGCAGACTATGTTTGGCCCATCAACATAGGAAAAGCTTTCAAAGCGGAAGTGTCTGGGGCGGGTGGGTCCATCGTGGGTGAAGAATACCTGCCCTTTGACACAAAGGACTTCAAAGCCCATCTGGAGAGGATTCAGAAATCGAATGCAAAGAACGTCGTCATGATGCTTCTTGGTTCCGACGGACAGATCTTTATCCGACAGTTCACCTCTCTCGGGCTCAAGGAGAGCGTAGGGCTCACGGTCATGGCGTTCAACGAAAATTACATGGTCGGTTTATCAGAGGAAGAGGTGGAAGGGATCGTTACCTGCGCGCCTTTTCTGGCAAACTTAGAAAAGCCCGAATCAAAAGCTTTTGTGGAACGGCAGAAAGACATGTTTGGGCCGGATACGGTCGTCAGCTATTTCGCCGAATCTCACTATGGCCTGCTCATGTTCCTGAAAAATGCGGTCGAAAAGGTTGGAAGTGACGACGTAGAAAAGATCATCGATGCTATGGGAGATCAATCCCTTGTGTTTGGAAACGGGCCAGTGACGCTGCGGGCCTCGGACCACCACATGATCCTGAACATGCTGATCGCAAAGGTGTCGAATGGCAGACTCTTGATGGTAGAAGATATCGGTCCGGTTGCACCGGCCGATCAGTGCGCGGGAAAGAAGATGTTCGGTTAGTTTTTAGAGGGTTAAACCATGAGCACCCATAAAGAAAAGAAGATAAAAATTAACGACAAGCGCTGCACCGGATGCATGACCTGCCTGACTGCGTGTTCTTTCTTTCACGAAGGAGAGAGCAATCCGAGCAAAGCCCGATTGACCATTTATATGGAGCCCTTTACCGGCGATGTGGAGGGAGCCGTGTTGGATTCCTGTGATCTATGTGGCGGGGAGCCGGAATGTATCCGGTGGTGCCCTGTGGGAGCGCTGAGTTATTCAAGGTCTCATGGGGGATAGGACAATGACTGAGAAAGAGTTTTGCTATACCGGCCAAATCCTTCGGGTGGATCTGTCTTCCGGGAAAAATTCCCTTGAGCCGTCAAGCCGATATTCGGATCGCTTTATGGGCGGCGACGGGATCGCCATGAAAATCATGTGGGATGAGACGAATCCCGACCTTCACCCTTTTGATCCGGAAAATCGTTTGATCTTCATGACCGGCCCTCTGACCGGAACGCTTGCGCCTACCTCCGGCCGGTTCGAGGTCTGTACCAAAGCGCCCGGTGTTGACCCTTTCATGCCCACGCGATCCGGCATCGGCGGCTACTTCGGTCCGGAGCTTAAGTTTGCAGGATACGACGGGCTGATTGTACAAGGAGAGGCACAAAGCCCTTGCCTGTTGGAGATATTCGACGACAAAATCAGGATTGTTGATGCTGTCGATTTGTGGGGCCTCGATGCCTTTGAAACGCAGAGGGCGATCACGCACAAATACGGAAAAGGCGTGAGGACATTATGCATAGGCCCGGCTGGAGAGAATAGGGTGCATTTCTCCGCCATCATCTCAGATAGCGGCTATGCAGCAGCCAAGACCGGAATGGGCGCGGTGATGGGCTCCAAAAACCTGAAGGCCATTGTCGTGAAAGGAAGCCAGGGCGTGAGGGTAGCCAGGCCTGAAGAATTCATCACTCATGTCCAGGAGGCGAAGCGGCTTCTCAGGAATCATCCCATGCGCGACTGGGCCAGCCAGGGGCCTATTGAAGGTCAATGGAAATTTGTGAAACGCCATCGCGTGAAGTATGCCTCATGTTTCTGCTGCCCTGTGGCGTGCCGCTCTTTTGTTCGGATGCCGGGGTTCGACGGGGGAGAGGTGATGTGCCTCTCTCAGTACTACCTCAATCTCGGCGCGAAGGATGATGAGGCGGCCTGGGCCGGAAAAGTACTGTCAGACCAACTGGGCCTGTGCCAGTACACCCTTTTTGACCTGATCCTGTGGCTCGTGGAAGAATTTAAGGCAGGAAACATTACTGAAGAGGAAACTGGCATTGCCTGGAGCCAGATGGGGACCAGAGAATTCATCGAGGATTTTCTACACAAGGTCGCTCTTCGCAAGGGGTTCGGCAGCGTCATTGCGGACGGACCCATTGCTGTGTTTCGCCATTTGGGAGAAAAGGCGCGGGATGGGTACGAGGCCCATTTCCCGGCCAGGAATCAGGCGGAACATTACTCGGTTCGTGCCTATCCGCTGGTTTTGATGCAATGGGCCATGGGAAGCAGGGACCCGCTGTCCGGAGCCCATGACTGGACCGTGCTGGTATACTGGAGCGGCATGAACTGGCCTAGAGACCAGAAAGGCGCCCTCACTCCCGATCAGTTGAAAGCCATTGGAAAAGACGTGTATGGTTCCGAGGCCTCTGTGGATGCTTTCACCTATGAAGACAAGGCAAGGGTGGCTACGATCATCCAGGACTCCTCAAGTTTGAAGAACAGCCTCGTTCTCTGCGACTGGTCCTGCTTTCCCATCCTTACGAGTCTCAACAATCCGCCGGATTACAAAGGTGACGCGGATCTTGAAAGGAGGCTCTACTGTTCAGCCACCGGAAACGATTTGGATGCGACCGAGTGGCTGCGGATTGGGGAGCGTATCGTTAATCTGGAACGCAGCATTATGGTCAGGGAAGGGCGCAGAAAAAAAGATGATACCGTGGCCGATTTTCATTTCCAGGTTCCCGAGACAGAGGTGCCGCCCTGGGAAAAACCGCAGCCGGTCCCTCCTGTGGCGAACAGGTCAAAATTCGAGAGCATGCGCCATGAATTCTACCGGCTCAGGGGATGGGATCCGGAGACAGGAATCCCTACGGAATCCAAACTGAGATCCCTGGATCTCGGCGAAGTGGCAGATGAAATGTAACATGAGCTTTAAGCAGGGAGAGGTAAAGATTTTATGCATATGATTGTCTGCATCAAGCAGGTCCTTGATCCCGAGGCACCGCCGGCCAGCTTCCAGATTGATGCTGCTGCAAATAGGGTAGTGCAACCGCCAAGTGTATCACTGGTAGTCGATCCCTATGCTGAATTTGCCCTGGAGGCAGCACTGCAAATCAAGGATGCTCTGGGCGGAAAAATTACGGCTATTGCCCTTGGGGCTGATCTGCTCAGAGATGTGGTCAGGAAACCGTTATCCATGGGCGCGGATGAAGTTATTCTGCTGGAGAACGAGGCCTTTGATGGAGGTGATAGCTGGTCAACCGGTTATGCCCTGGCCAAGGCCATCGAGAAAATAGGCGACTATGACCTCATCTTCTGCGGAAGAGAGAGCGCAGATCTGAACGCCGGACAGGTGGGTTCAGCCCTTGCCGAGATGCTCGCATTGCCCAGCGTGACACTGGCCCAAAAAATAGACGTTACTGGCGATAGGTTAACCGTAAGGAGGAGAACGGATGATGGCTATGAAGTGGTTGAGGTGTCTATACCTGCCTTGATTACTGTCAGCCATGAGATCGGTGAACCCCGGTATCAAACAATAAAAGGGATTATGGCAGCAAAAAAGAAGGGTTTTGTAATCTGGAAACCGGACGACATTGGGGCGGACGTTTCTCAAATTGGCTCTGCGGGCAGACGCACGACAATGCTCAAGCTATTCCAACCCCTTCGCGAAGGCAGATGTGAGTTTGTCGAAGAATCCACTCCCGAAGATGGGGGTGTTAGTCTGGCCCTGAAATTAAGGGAAACCAAGATATTGTAGAAGGGATCGGAGGATAGAGCACCATGACGTGACCGATGAACGCCCAAAAGAAGGCTGAACATCGGGCATTAGATTAAGGGGGATTTCATGGAACTGGACAGTTTTTCAGGAAAGAGAAAAGAGTCGCACATAACAATCAACAATGAATCCACGGCCATATTGGTGGTGGATATGTTAAACGATTTTATGAAGACAGGCGGCAAGATGGTCTTGGAGGGGGGAGAGGTTCTCGTCGAGCCAATCCGAAGACTCCTGGAAAAAGCCCGGAGCAAGGATATTCCCGTTGTATACGTGAATGATTCTCATCGTTCAGGCCTCAGACAGGACAGGGAGTTCAAGAAAAGAGCGGAGCACTGTATCGAGGGAACCTGGGGGGCGGAAGTGATCGAAGAATTGAAACCGCAGCAAAGCGACTTCATTGTTAAGAAAAGCAGATTTAGTGGCTTCTACGAGACGGCTTTGGATCTGACCCTCAAGGATCTCAAAATTGATACGGTCGTTGTCCTGGGCGTGGTGACTAATATTTGTGTTCGCTCCACAATACACGACGCCTTTTTCAGAGGATATCAGGTTGTTGTCCCCGAGGACTGTGTTATGGCAACAGGAGATAGAGAGCAGGAATCCTCGCTTTACGATATCGAGACACACTTTGGCGAGGTCACGCTTTCTGAAAAAATCCTTGAAGGCATTGGATAAGAGAAGTATCAGGCATAAAAGAAACGGTTGTGTCCAAAAGCATTCACCAGGAATGGTCGAAATGACCGATACCTGATGTTGAGTATTCTCAAAAAGAAAGGAGGGAGGATAGGGAAAGGGTGTTTTAAAAAAGGCTAAAGGTCCGATGAACGAACGTAAAAAAGGAGGAAATGTTATGGGAGAGGAGAAAAAGGAAAAAGGGATGGAGAAAAAGGGTATTAACAGAAGGGAATTTCTCAAGACCGCAGGACTTACTGGCGTTGGCGCGGTGGCCCTTGGATCTATCGGAAAAGAGATTCTGACACCAAGGACTGTTTTTGCGCAAGTCAAAAAACCGATTAAGATCGGTGTTACCCTGCCTTTCAGCGGAGGGTTGGAGCTCTTTGGACAGCAAGGTACCCAGGGTATGAAAATGGCAATCCAGGAGATTAATGAATCGGGCGGCGTGCTCGGTAGGAAATTGGAACTTGTCATAGAAGACAACAAGACCGATCCCAAAACAGGGGTGGAGAAAGCCACCAAACTAATCAAAAGGGATAAAGTAACAGCCGTTGTGGGTCCGATCACCAGCGGCGCCAGGGATGCTATGACACCGACGATGACCAAGCTGAAGACACCCCTGCTCTATGCCACGGATTATGAGGGCGGCGTATGCAACCGTTACCTTTTCTGCTATAGCGCACTGCCCGAACACACAGTGTACCCTTTTATCCCCTGGTTGGCCGAGAACTACGGAAAAACCTTTTATCTATTCGGCGCCGATTATGTTTGGCCACACAAAATGAACGTTGCCGTAAAGAAGGCCGTTGCTCAGGTGGGGGGTACTGTTTTGGCCGAGGAATACACGCCCTTTGGTGTCAAGGAGTTCTCCGGCGTGATTCGCAAGATGGCTGATAAAGAACCCAAGGTCTTGGTATTTACGCTGCCTGGTGCGGATGCGATGACTTTTGTGAAACAATTTCACGAATTTGGTTTGAAGAAAAAAATCAAGATAGCCTTTATGGGATTCAATGAAAACTACATGCCCGGTTTAACTGCAGAACAGGCAGAAGGACTGGTAACCATCCCTCATTTCATCCAGAGTCTCGATTTCCCGGTTGCCCGGGAATTTGTAGAAAAACAGAAGAAGATGTTCGGGGAAGATGCCGTTGTCTCCTTTTATGTAGACAGCCATTACGGAAGTATCCACTTTCTCAAGAATGCCATAGAAAGGGCTGATAGTCTGGACAAGGAAAAAATTATCGATGCCATGGGAGATCAGGCCATCACGGCTCCCAGTGGAAATGTGATTCTTCGAGCCTCCGATCACCATGTTATTCTGAACATGATGATTGCCGAGGTGGAAAATAAAAAGCTAGTGCTCCGAAAATATCTCGGACCCATCGCGCCGCCGAGCCAGTGTGCAGGGAAGAAAATGGTAGGAGCCTAAATAAGGAAAGGCTTAAGGTTCAAGGCTAAAGACTAAAGGGAAGGCATCTTTTCCTTCCTTGCGCCTTAGGCCTTGCGCCTTTCGCCTCTTTATCTCATTCCCAAGCCGTTGCACTGGCAGGGACGCTTTCAAATCTAACGTGTTGCGGCCATAAATAGGGGGGGCGAATGGCCCCCCCCATGTGCATGTAGAAGAACAATGGAAACAATCCTGGAAACGAAGAGGCTTGGCAAGGCATTCGGCGGCCTGGTCGCTTTAGATGATGTCAATTTCCGCATGTCTGATGGGGAGCTAAGGGCCATTATCGGCCCGAACGGATGTGGAAAAACGACATTTTTTAACCTGGTTACGGGAAAATTCAGGCCGACCAAGGGAGAAGTCTTTTACAAGGGTGAGGATATTACCGGCTTGTCTATTCATGAAATTGCCAGAAAAGGGATTGGGAGGAAATTTCAGGTCCCCAGCGTCTTCGATTCATTAAGTGTCTATGAGAATATTCGCGTGCCTCTACTTCTGGATCAGAAGCGACAGTCGATATTCATAAGCCGGAGCAGTCGAAAAGAATACCATGATCAGATTATGGCCATCATCCAAGACGTTCGGTTGACTGAAAAAGTCAATGAATTGGCCAAAAACCTGTCACATGGTGAAAAACAATGGCTGGAGATAGGGATGGCCCTCGCAGGCAAGCCGAATCTGTTGCTGTTGGATGAACCCACGGCAGGCATGACCCTTGGCGAAACAAGGGCGACCGTGGGCCTGATTCAGAGCATTTCCGCTAATTCGCGTCTTTCTATTCTGGTGATAGAGCATGATATCTCTTTTGTAAGGGAGATTGAAAGCAAGGTCACTGTTTTCTATAAAGGCCAGATCATCAAGGAAGGGTCTTTTGAAGAAATCCAAAGCGATAGCACCGTAAGGGAAATTTACCTCGGTCGGGGTGATTAGCCATGTTGAAAATAGAGAACCTACACAGTTCCTATGGCGGCAGTCTCATTCTCCAGGGTGTCGACATGGAGGTATCGGCAGGACGTATTGTCGCCCTGATGGGGCGAAACGGCGTAGGCAAGACCACTTTGCTGAAAAGCCTGGTGGGCTTGCTTCCACCTAGGGACGGCCGGGTTTTATTAGATGGCAAGGAAATTGTAGGGCTGCCGCCTCATCAGATTTCCAATTTGGGTATTTCCTATGTACCTCAAGGGAAAGGCATATTTCAGTCTTTTTCCGTTTACGAGAATTTGAGATTGGGCGTCGTCAAGTACAAGAGAAAAGACAGAAATATCCCACAAGAAATCTTTGATTACTTTCCTATCCTGGAGAAGAGAAAGTCGCAGAGGGCCGGATCTTTCAGTGGTGGTGAACAGCAAATGCTGGCCATTGCCCGCGCCCTTGTGAGCAATCCGAGGATTTTGCTCCTCGATGAACCTACGGAGGGGATACAGCCCATCATTGTGGATGAAATCGGGCGGATTCTTGTAAAGATAAATGAAGAAAAAGGGGTCACCATCTTAATAGTTGAACAGAACGTCGATCTCATTATGGATATCGCACATGACTGCTTCTTTATGGAAAAGGGAAGAATCACCGATTTCTGCGAGAAGGATCATCTTCGGAAGGATGACAGTTTAATTACACAGTATCTTGCGTTGTAGGTTAGAGGGGAAGGATATGGATTTTTCCTCATTTATTATCCAGTGTCTCAACGGTATCAATCTGATTCTCATATTAGTTCTGGTTGCGATTGGCCTGGTCATCATTTTTGGCTTGATGGAAGTGATCAATATTGCTCACGGGGAGTTTTTTCTGCTTGGGGCTTATACGGTACTCATAGCCCAGTGGGCTGGCCTCAGTTTCTGGGTGGGCCTCTTGCTTGCCCCGATAGTCTTGGCGATCGTGGGCCTGATCACGGAATTTTTATGCATACGCTTTTTATACGACCGGCCGCTGGATACGATTCTGGCAACCTGGGGCATCAGCATAGGGATTAAACAGCTGATCATCATCATCTTCGGCCCCGCGGGACACACTGTCACACACACCTTTCCTGCAATGGTCAGACTCATGGAAATTGAATACCCCGCCTATCGGTTGTTCACCATGGCTGCGAGTATTGCCGTTATTATCATTACGCTTTTTGTATTTCTGAGAACGGATTACGGCCTAAAAGCAAGAGCTGTGATCGAAAATCGCAACATGGCGTCAGTACTCGGAATCAATACGAGAAGGATGTATCAGGTAACCTTCGCTTTCGGATCCGCGTTAGCAGGGCTTGCAGGTGCCATCATGTCACCATTAATGAGTGTAGATCCGCAAATGGGGCTTGGATATCTGATTCCGGCCTTTCTCGCCATTATCATTGGAGGTACGGGCACCCTCTACGGTGTACTAGGCGGCGCATCAATCATTGGAGGCTCCGATAGTATTTTCTCCTATTTGATATCACCCGTCGGTGCCCAGATTATAATCTTCAGTCTTGCAATCATCCTGATTCGCCTGAAACCTCAAGGTCTATTTGGAAAGAATTCATGATGGGGATTCGGAACTTTTTCAAATCAAAAAGCAGAAAGGAACTGTTCCAGGCCATCTTTCTTGTTGGTTTCCTTCTCTACCCCATCTTTGGGGACGAATATTCCACTGAGCAGTTGAGTCAGTATTTTATCTATGGCATTTTTGCCATGAGTCTGGATCTCATTTGGGGCTATGTGGGAATTATCAGCTTTGGACATGCCGTATTCTTTGGATTGGGGGGCTATTTCATGACCCTTATCACAAAGCAGATGATTCCCTTTGTAACTTTTTTTCACTCGACCTATGCCGGGCTCATAGTCGGAATCGCCATGCCGGCCCTGTTAGCAGTGTTGCTTGGCTATTTTCTTTTCTACAGCAGAATTGCAGGACCCTATTTCGCTATTATCATGCTGGCTATAGCCGTGATCTTCGAGCGAATAGCCACTGACTGGTATTATGTCGGCGGGTTTAATGGTATTTTTGACATTCCGCCTCTGACCCTCAGCGTACCAGGACTTTTTGCCTATGAGATCATTCATCCCATTCTCTTGTACTACACTATCCTTGGTATCACGGTCGGGTCCTATATATTCTGCTATCGCGTGGTTCAATCGCCTTTTGGAAGCATCCTCTCCGCCATTAATAACAATGAGGAGAGAGTGGAATTCTTTGGGTACAATATAGCCCAATACAAAATCAGGGTTTATGCCATCAGTGCAGGGCTTGCCGGATTGGCAGGAGCACTGTTTGCGTCACTTTTTAGCTACGTGGGTCCGACCATTTTGGGTTTCACGATGTCAACTGAGGTTCTGATCTGGGTCATTCTTGGGGGAAAGGGCACTCTCCTTGGTGCCCTATTGGGCGCTATATTGGTGCGCTTTTTAGAGGCATTTCTGAGCGATATTATGGCCTATTATTGGATTCTCGTTCTGGCTTTTATCTTCATTACCACCGTTATGTTCTTTCCAAGAGGTGTATTTGGATACCTTTTTGGAAAGGAATGATTCGGTGAGCGGAATCTCTGCTCCGACAGGCGGCAGGGTGTACAGGCGAAGGCGAAAAAAATCCGGGATAATGGGATAACGTCGCCCGGCTTGGTTCTTTAGGATTTTAGGATACTTCATGGAAATCGAATCCCTTGTCGATCTCGCGAAACGAAACATCCAGGTATGGATTATTACGGGTGAGTATCAGCCCGGCCAGAAGCTCAAGGAAGAAGAAATATCTGAGCGCCTGGGTATAAGCCGACCTCCAGTCCGAGAGGCATTCAAGGCCCTGGAGACCGAAGGACTGGTCATTCGAAAGCCTCGCCGTGGAGTCTTCGTAACCGAGATGACGGAAAAGGATGTATGGGAGGCCTACACCCTCAAGGCAACGCTTTATGAAATGGCGACTGATCTGGCCTTCGAGGCATTCTCAAACGACCATATCCAAGGACTTGAGACTATAGTGGAGAATATGGAGGAATGCATCCGGCAAGAACCCGTTGATTTGATCCGCTACCAGGATTTCCATCAAGAGTTTCATGACAGCATTCTCCTGACTTCGGGGCATGATCGCCTCAAGAAAATATCAGTCAGCATCCATAATCAGGTCTGTCGCTATAGCTATAAGTCCTTGCAGAACCATGATCATCTCCTGTCATCGGTCCGCTATCACAGAGAAATCTTTAATGCGATCAAGGGGAATAACAAATCCCTGGCCTGCAAACTCATGAAAGAACATGTCCTCAAATCCATTGATGCCGTGTGTAACACAAATAACATTAAATAAGGAGTAAAGCGTAATGGCCCTATTACCAGAGGTAGAAAAACACTATGGAAGGTTGAAATTTTACATCAACGGCGAGTGGCTGGATTCCGAATCGACGCAGATCTATGAAGACGTCAACCCCGCATCCGGAGAGGTTATCGCCGAATTCCCTTCCGCAACGGATAATGAAATCGAACAGGCCGTACAATCGGCCCAGGAAGCCCTCAAGGCCTGGGGGGATGTCTCTCTTCGAGACAAGGCTCGCTACCTCTTTGACCTTAGGGGAAAATTCGAAGAGCATTTTGAGATGTTATGTCGAGTCCTCGTGCAGGACCATGGCAGGACCATAGGTGAAGCCAGGGGAACCCTTCGACGGTGCATCGAGAATATCGAATCGGCCTGCTCTGCCCTATTGCTTTTGACCAAAGGAGAATATGTGACGGATCTTGCCAAAGGGCTGGACCAGGCCCTTTACTGGGAGCCAAGAGGTGTCTTCCTCATCATAACCCCCAACAACATACCCATGCATGCCTGGTCTTCCTTTGTCCCCTATGCCATCGCAAGCGGCTGTCCCGTGGTCGTCAGCCCCAGCAAGAACGACCCGGTTTGCCTGGATGCCATATTCAGGGTCACCTCGGAGGTTGAAGACTTTCCCCCTGGTCTGGTCAATCTCATCTACGGGGGGAGCAATGTGAACACAAAACTCCTATCCCATCCTTTGGTGAAGGGCGTAGGATTTATCGGATCGACTAGCGTGGGGAAACAGCTCTTCGAGCTCGCTGGAAAGCTGGGTAAAGAAGCCTCGATTAATGGAAACGGCAAAAATCACGTACTGATCATGCCGGATTGTAATGTGGATGCCGTTGTGGACGGATTGCTGCGCGGATGTTATGGCATGGCAGGTCAGCGTTGTCTTGGAACCGACAACCTTCTTTTTGCGGGCAAGGCCTATGATGATGTGAGGGACAAATTCATTGATGGTTCTTCGAAAATGAAATTGGGCTATGGCCTCGATGAATCCACCCAGTTAGGACCGCTGGTTTCCGACAGCGGAAAGCAAAAGGTGGCTGAATTTGTTGAAAAGGGCATCAAAGAGGGAGCGACGTTAACGCTTGATGGAAGGAGTCCCAGTGTCGCGGGGTTCGAAAAAGGATTTTTCCTTGGACCCACCATCCTTGAAGATGTGAACCCGGACATGCATATCGCCAGAGTCGAGGCATTCGGACCGGTTGCCAATCTGATGCGCGTCAACGACCTCGACGAGGCCCTCGAATGGATTAATAATAAAGACGACTATGGTCATTCGGGCTGCATTTTCACCCAAAACGGCGCCATTGCCCGCCGGTTTATGAAAGAGGCCGATGTGGGCAACATCGGGATAAACGTCCCTGTGCCTCAACCCTTTGCCTTTTTCCCCCTTGGTTCAAAGAACGAGTCGGCCCTCGGTGTCGCCAAATCCAGGATCGATTCCCTTAGACTATTCCTTGATCAGAAAACGGTCACTGAGCGGTGGTAGGAACCCTCGTATCTGACTGCGCAACGCTGGAGTCAGTTTTTTGATCAAACTGGCCGCTTCGGCGGCCAGAGGCGGCGCTGAACGTTGAACCCTGAACCTAGGAACCTTTTTAGTGTAGGAGGGAAACCATGAGCAAAGAGAAACCCCTAATCCGGAAGATTTATACGTTCGTAGAAGAAACTAAAGCCGATGGCGCAAAGGTTTTGGATGCACCTACCCGGAAAGCGGCCGCAGCGGCGGTCTTCAAAAATCCCTTTGCCGGAAAATACCAGGAAGATCTCAGCCTCCTGATCGAATGGAGCGAAGAACTTGGTGAAATGCTGACAAAGAAGGCAGTGGCCGCTCTTGGAATTGAGCCGGAAAAAGTCCACAGCTATGGCAAGGGAGCCGTTGTCGGGAGTGACGGCGAATTGGAGCATTGTGCGGCTATCATGCATCCTGCCCTTGGGAAGCCCATGCGTTCAAACGTTGGTGGCGGCAAAGCCTTGATCCCTTCAGCCAAAAAGCTGGGGTACCCCGGTGTGGCCCTGGATGTGCCATTGCATTTTAAGGATGCGGCCTTTGTGCGTTCCCATTTTGACGCCATGGAAGTCAGGGTACCGGATGCACCCCGGTCCGATGAATTGATTCTCATCGTGGCGGTCACCGATTCCGGCAGACCCGTGCCCAGGGTAGGAGGGTTGAAGGTAGAAGAAGTCAAAGGAGAAGACGGTTTAAGGTAGCAGGCCGACGATAAGCGCTCATCTGTCGCGTTACCCTCATCCCTCGTCGCTGCAGCGTACCCGAAAGTACGCTTCACTCCTCGGAATTTCGGGTGCCTTGCATCTAAGCATTTCTTATCGGCCTGTTTTGAGATCTTTATTTGTTCCATGTTACCAGCCGCTGCAGGGTATGAATTGGAAACTATTTGAGTTTTAATAGGGATTTCGTCCTGCTGTCAGCAGAATAAATGTTTCTTATCGCCCTGTTCAAAATTCTTAACGTACTTGCTGGTGTGGAGAGCAAAGCCCAATAACAACTAACAACGGACCACTGACAAGTGACTCATGACTACTTCTGAAATGAAGAAAGTACATATCCGCTTCACCATCAACGGCGAGAAACGGGATTTGGATATCCCTGCCGGTTTAACGGCCCTCCAGCTCATCAGGGATGTCCTTGAGTTAAAAGGGACAAAGGAGGGATGCGGGATTGGTGAATGCGGGGCCTGCACCATTGTTGTAGATGGCAGGGCCGTCAATGCCTGCCTCTTGTTCGCCGCGCAATTAGACGGCCGCGACATAATGACTATAGAAGGTCTTAGCAGTGGGGATGCGTTACATCCTTTGCAGGAAACTTTTGCTGAAAAGCATGCGGTTCAATGCGGTTTCTGCACACCGGGTATCATGATGAGCACCCATGCACTTTTCCAAGAAAAATCTCGCCCGGATCGCGAGGAGATCGTTGAGGCGATTTCGGGGAACCTTTGTCGATGTACGGGGTATCATAGCATCCTTTCTGCCATTGAAGAGGCCGCAGACCATAAACCCGGTTCTGGAGACGAGCAATAATAGATCACATGTTCGACGTAGATTACATAAGGCCGCACAACCTTGAAGAGGCCGTTGAATTCCTGGCCGAAAAGGGCGAGGAAACAAAGGTTCTGGCAGGCGGTACAGATATTATGGTCGATCTGCGATCGGGCGAACTAAATACCAGTTGCCTTTTGGATGTCA
>CAYWMP010000009.1:0-12289 GCA_964459445.1 uncultured Desulfobacteraceae bacterium | reverse complement strand
ATTATGGTCGATCTGCGATCGGGCGAACTAAATACCAGTTGCCTTTTGGATGTCAGTCGACTCGATGCGCTTCGAAAAATTGAACTAAAGGATTCAGAACTGCATATTGGCGCGGCAGTGACTATTTCCGAGATCTATGAATCTGATACCATTGCCCGCTTTGCCCCGGCTCTTGTCAAAGCCGCGGAAAAATTCGCAAGCAAACAGGTTCGAAATGTGGCGACCATCGGCGGAAATGTGGCCCATTGTTCTCCCTGTGGTGATACGGTGCCCCCGCTCTTGATTCATGAGGCGGAGGCCGTAGTCATCACCCCTGACGGACAAAGGAACGTCCCTATTGAAGACATAGCCAGCGGCCCCTATCATTGCTCGCTTCTGCCTCAGGAAATCGTCACCCATTTCGTACTCAAACCCAAGCCGGACGCAGTCCAATTCGCGGACTTTCAGAAGATAGGCAGAAGGCAGGCCCTGGCAATCGCCAGAATGAGCATGGCGGCCATGGTCCAAAAAGATGAGAACAACACCGTCTCATTTATTCGTTTTGCCCTGGGGTCCTGCACGCCCACCCCGAATCGTTTTCGAGAAATAGAAGAATACCTTATGGGCAAGACGCCGAGCGAAGTAATACTTTGGGAGGCCGGCAAAATCCTGGCCCATAGAATGCTCGAGATCACGGGACGAAGACCATCGGCGGTTTATAAGGAACCGGCGATACAGGGGTTATTTTTTAGGCTCATGTATCCGCTGACGCTCCCGTAATAACCTCATCTGCGGTGTAGAAAAAGGCCAAGGGCGTAAGGCACAAGGCGCAGGGCGCAAGAATTCAGAAAAAGACTCAAAGCATTTATAAAATTCCTCATGCAAACCGAATTCAAAAACATAGGACAAAGCATTTCAAAAATTGGTGTTGAGCCAAGGCTGAAGGGTGAGCCGGTTTTTTGTGCGGATATCGGCCTCGACGAGCCCCTTGTCCTCAGGGTATTGAGGAGTATCAAATCACATGCCCTGATAAAGGAAATCGATTATAAAAGGGCCGCCCAAATGCCCGGGGTGGTGAGAATATTCACGGCCGAAGATATTCCGGGCAAGAATCTGACCGGCATCATTAACAAGGATCAACCGCTCCTGGCCTCGGGCAAGGTGCGAATGATCGGAGAGCCCATCGCCTTGATTGCTGCAAAGACCCAGGAAGCCTCACAGGCGGCCCTGGACGCCATAGAAGTGACTTATAAAGAGCTGCCCGCTGTATTTACCCCTCAAGAGGCCCTGGAACCGGAAGCCATGAAAATCCATGAAAAGGGCAATCTTCTTTACACCCGCAAGGTTCGAAAGGGAAATATCGACGAGGCCTTCAAACGATGTGCGGCTATTGTAGAGAAAACCTATCATACTGCCCGCATCGAGCATAACTACCTGGAGCCGGATGCGGGTGCAGGGTACGTGGATTACGATGGGACGCTTGTTATCTTCGCCTCGACCCAGAATCCCCACTACGACCACAAAGAAGTGGTCGATCTCCTGGGATTAGAGGATGAAGAGGTGCGTATCATTCAGGGCGCCACGGGAGGTGGGTTCGGATCCAAACTTGATCTCAATGTGCAGGGTTTTATCGGCCTCGCCCTCTTTCACCTCAAACGGCCGCTCAGGATGGTGTACACCAGGGAAGAGTCCTACCTTGCCACGGCCAAGCGGCATCCCCTCGAAATAAGCCTCAAGACGGGCGCCGATAGGGCCGGAAAACTCATAGCCATGAAGGCCGACATCACTTGTGACACCGGAGCCTACGCCTCCTATGGCCTAGCCGTCGCATCCCGCTCCGCCGTTCATGCTACAGGCCCCTATGAAATCGAAAATGTGGAGGTCGAATGCCTATGTGTCTATACCAACAATCCTTTCTCAGGGGCGATGCGGGGATTCGGGGCCCCGCAAATGGCCTTCGCCTATGAATCCCAAATGGATCTTTTGGCAAAGGAGACGGGCATTGATCCTATGGAAATAAGACGAATCAATGCCCTAAAGGTTGGATCAAAAACAGGAACCGGCCACGCCTTGAAGGCCAGCGTGGGCATTGGAGAATGCCTTGATGCCGTCCGGTCTTACTATGATCAGTCCAAAGAAGATTGGCGAAACCTCGAAACGGCGCCCTTTAAAAAAAGAGGCCTTGGTATTGGGTGCATGTGGTACGGTATTGGTAATACGGGTGTTCAAAATCCCTCAACGACCAGGGTCGTCATGGACATGAACGGCGACGTAACCCTGTTTACGGGGTGTGCGGACATCGGTCAGGGTTCGACCACCATACTGGCTCAAATTGCCGCCGAGGTTCTGGGACTCAAGTCTGAAGACATTCGTATGGTTGTTGCGGATACTAAATGTACGACCAATGCGGGCGCCACCTCCGCAAGCCGACAAACCTACATCTCAGGAAACGCCGTCAAGGATGCTGCGGAAAAGCTCGCTGATGTCCTGCTCACCGGGGCTGTAGACAAACTCAAATCGTCAAAAACCGATCTGTTTCTTGATTCGGGCTTTGTGAAGAACGCAAAAAACAAGACCAGGATGATCGATTTTTCCAGCCTGGCCAAGCGTATTCACGAAAAGGGCATTCCCTTGACCTGGAAGGGCTTTTTTGATCCGGAAACCGTGCCTTTGGATCCGGAGACCGGACAAGGTGTCCCCTATGCCACCTATGCCTTTGCCTCTCAATTGGCCCATGTCACCGTGGACACCCTCACGGGCGAAGTTAAAGTGGAAAAAATTGTTGCGGCCCATGACGTGGGAAAGGCCATTCACCCGGAAAATGTGAAAGGTCAGATATGCGGGGGAGTGGCCATGGGATTGGGCTTTGCGCTCATGGAGGATTTCGTTCCCGGACAGACTGAATCCATGAAAGATTATCTTATACCCACCTGTTCGGATATGCCCGAAGTGATTCCGATTATTGTCGAATCTCCCGAACCCACGGGTCCCTTTGGCGCCAAGGGCGTCGGAGAACCGGCCCTGATTCCGACCGCCCCTGCGATTTTGAACGCCATAGCAGATGCCCTTGGAAAAAGAATCTATGATTTGCCAGCTAATTTAGAAAGGGTTTTAGAGACAAGTATTCATGCCGGCCATTTTGGCCCGAAGGAGGAAAAAAATGTCTAAAGTCCTGTTAAAGAATATCGGAACCATTGTCAGTGGAGATATTACGAATCCGCTCCTGACAGGCAATGCCATTTTATGTGAAGACGGCAAAATAAAAGTCGTCGGCCAGGAAGCGGACATGGATACGACCCAAGTTGACAAGACGATAGACTGCGGTGGCATGACGGTGACCCCCGGGCTCTTCGATTCCCATTGTCATGTCGTATTGGGTGACTACACCCCGCGACAGCTTCAGATCGGGTTTATTGAGAGTGAAGTCCATGGTGGGGTAACCACCTTTATCTCCGCAGGCGAAGTCCATCTGCCCGGCAGACCCAAGGACCCAGTCGGCACCAAGGCCTTGGCCATCTTGGCCGCCAAATCCTTTGCCAATTTTAGACCCGGTGGCGGCAAAGTGGTCGGCGGATCGGTCATTTTGGAGAAAGGGCTCACCAAAGAAGATTTTGAGGAAATGGCCAAGGAAGGGGTTCGAACCGTCGGGGAAGTGGGTTTAGGATCGGTTAAGAATCCGGAAGATGCGGCACCCATGGTTCAATGGGCCAAGGCGTGCGGCATGACCGTCATGATGCATGCAGGCGGCACGTCTATTCCTGGCAGCAGCACGGTCACCGCGGACATGGTCATAAATACCAATCCCGACATCGTATCACATATCAATGGCGGACCTACTTCTATTGCCCTAGATGAGGTTGAGCGATTGGTGAATGAGACGGACTATGCCCTTGAAATTGTCCATTGCGGCAATCCAAAAATTGCCGTGGAGGCAGCGAACCTTTGTTTGGAGAGCAAGGCCCTTGATCGTATCATCATCGGCAACGATGCCCCATCGGGCACCGGCGTCGTGCCCTTAGGGATTCTGCGGGTCCTTAACCATTTAGCCAGCCTTACTGCCGTCAAACCGGAAGAAGCCCTCTGTATGGCAACCGGAAACACTGCCCGCGTGCATAAACTGCCCCGGGGAATTATTGCTGAAGGAAAGGAAGCGGATTTCGTGATTATGGATGCCCCCATGGGATCGGTCGGCCAGGATGCGTTGTCGGCTATTGAGGCCGGAGATGTGCCGGGCATTTCCATGGTGCTGGTGGACGGAGAAATTGTGGCGCCCAAGAGCCGCAATACGCCACCGCCTGTCAGGAACGCGACAGTCCTTTAAACGAACTGAAGTGGTGGCGTGTCGGAGTATTGGAGTGATGGGTCCTTTTAGAAGGTTTCGGGTGTCAGGAGGTTATGCGAGGGTTACTGAAACCTGAAACCCATCATGCCATAGGCACGGCAAAAACCTCGAGCGTCCTTAGCCGATTTGATTCAAGCACGTTATAGAAATTCCATGATGTTAGACTAGGAACTATGGAAATAGATCAGGAAAAATGCATAGGCTGCGGGTTTTGTGTTCGGGATTGCCCGGTCGATGCCGTAAAGCTCGTCAAAAAGAAGGCCGTGATCAACGATCACTGGTGTACCAACTGCGGGGTATGCATGCGTGTTTGTGAAAGCGAGGCCGTCATTGCCGCCGATGCCATACCCGAAGGGGCCCTGGAGTGCGATGCCTGTCCCATCAAGTGTTGGATTCAGCCGGGTTATGTCGGGGCCTGTCACCGATACAAGCAGATCGGGGGAGCCCTCGTCAGGACCACGCCGCTGCATACCTTTGAGGATGTAAGGGACATTGTGGGGGCGGACCCTGAACAAACTATCCGTCAACCTTTGATTACGGCCATTGGCGCAGGGACCACCTATCCGGATTGCAAACCGGCGCCCAATATTGTCCAAGGCAAAAGAGATGGGGTTGACGTCGTAACCGTGGTCACTGAAGTTCCGCTGAGTTACAGCTCAATTATCGTCAAAATCGATACGGACATCCCCATCGGCAAAGAAGGGGATCGGGTGTTTGTTGGTAAGAGCGAGGTGGGCATGGTGGAGACCGAACAATATGGTTCCAAGATGCTTCATATCGGTGGCGTCAATCGCCTCACAAGCAAGTATGGTTTTGTCGTGGCCAATACCATTACAGAGATCGCCAATCAAAACCGTGTAAAACTCAAGATAGAGAAGGACAACCGGCTGGAGATCCAGGTCGGCCATCTCCCGATCATTAACGGTCAGGTCGCGACAAAGATGCGCGTGGGTTGTGGCAGCGCCACAATGGGTCTGTTCGCGCCCCTATTTAAGGAGGCAGCAGACGAGGTCATTACACTGGACTCCCATATTACCGGCCAGATGAGCAGGCATGTGGCCGGCCAGTATGCAGGTGCCAAACCCACCGGGATTCGGCTGAAGTTTGAGGAGAGCACGCCGGGACGTTATTTCGGAGACCACGGTGAGGGGTGGGGAGGTACGTCCATCACCAGTCCTTCGGATGTGATCGAATCCATTGACATGGCTGTGGCTTGTAAAGGGATGTCTATCCTCATTCTCGAAACAACAGGTCAGAACGGCATCATGTATGAAGTACGGGAGGGCGGAGAACTCAAAGAAATACCCCTTAATGAAAAGGCAAAAGCGGTGTTAAAGGAAATCTCCAATAGCTGCCAGCCTTCAAAGGTCTCCGCTGTTTTTACGGCCGGGGCCGGTGGAAGCGCGCGGGCGGGCGTTACCAAATATCCAATCAAGCTAACCAATGCGGTTCATGCCGGAACTGCGCATCTCACAGTTGGCGGCTCACCGGTATTTGTATGGCCTGGCGGTGGCATCTCCTTTCTTGCAAATGTGGAACGGGTCAAGACGGGCTCTTTTTACTGGACGCCCACACCGGCTACGATCTGCCCCCTTGAGTACACCATGAAGGTTAACGACTATAAGAAGATGGGCGGCCATGTGGAGGCCATGAAACCTTTCAAGGTTAAAAAGCCTGATTCGTAATGGTTCTCCCGGGGAAAAACAATTGACGGGATAACAGGCCCGCCCTGGCGCGAAACAGTCGGTATCTATTACTACCGTTGTTATGCTTCTAAATAAGGAGCTTCAAAAATCCACGTTTTGAACCACGTCTGGGCCAGGGATTGACGTGATGTTTACCCGACGTAAGTCTTGTGGGTTAATCCAGTGAATCAAGGAGCATCCTGTGCTGAGAGTAAAATATCAAGGATCTAAATACAGAGATCAACGGGATAAGACAATCATATAAATCCTGTTCATCCTGTCAAAGATGCCTGAATTGAAATGCCCTATGAACAATCTATTGGACTCCTTGATGAGGAGTCGGTCCTTGCAGAATGCGGTCCCATGCGACTCGTCATTCGAGCGTGGGACAAAGGCAGACCTCAAATCGATCTTTGTCATAAGGCTGCAGAGCAATCTTTTTCTTTTCTCGAGCGAATCGCCAGCCTGCGCCCGATGCTCAGTCTGCCAGTAATGGAGGTAGAGACATTACCGGACGATGCTCTTGCCCGGCAAATGATACAAAGCGTTCAAGCTATCGGAGACTGCGATTTGACGCCCATGGCGGCAGTAGCAGGAACCATTGCAGACGCGGTTGCTGATTGGCTCTTTATGCAAGGAATGACCAAGGTTCTGGTGGACAATGGCGGAGATCTTTCCATCAGGCTGTCGGACAGCGAGAAGGCGACTGTCGGTATCCGTCCCGATATCAACAGTCCGGGGATATCCCATGTCCTCAGGTTGGATTTGCAGAATTCTTCCTGGGGGGTCACCACAAGCGGTCTGGGAGGGAGGAGTTTTACAAGGGGCATTGCTTCTGCCGTGACAGCCGTAGCAGAGGGGGCCTCTGTCGCTGACGCGGCCGCGACGGCCATCGCCAATGTCTGTTTTGTAAAGGATAGTGGTATCAGGCAAATACCAGCGGAGCAAATCGAACCCAACACCGATCTTAAGGGAATCATGGTCACGGTTGAGGTGGGAGCGCTGAGTCGGAACAAAATCCTTCAGGCGGTCAAACCCGCTTTAGAAAAGGCAGAGGAATTATCAAGGTCGGGAACGATCCTAGGTGCGTTTATTGCGCTTCATGATTATTTTAAAATCACAAAGGGGTTAGAGGGATTCATCGAACCAATTGATTCGGAAAGGGTGTAAGCGGAAATAAGGATGGATGTTTTTGATAATTTGATGGCGTGTTTAACTTGAAACTTTAACCTACAAACATAGAAAGGAGGAGGAGAAATGAAAGCCATAAAAATGACTCTCACTATGTTCATGATCGTATCAATGGCCTTTCTGGGTGCCGCATCCGCTGCATTTGCCGCAGATACAATCAAAATCGGGGAAATTCAAACCTATAGCAAACTAACCAGTTTCACCTTTCCATACCGAAACGGTTGGCAGCTTGCCCTGGAGGAGATCAACAACGCCGGGGGTGTAATGGGCAAAAAACTCGAAATCATTTCTCGCGATGATGCGGGAAAACCGGGAACCGCCGTCACTGTTGCCGAGGAACTTGTGAGAAAAGACAAAGTGGCCTTGATTATGGGTACCTTTCTATCCAATATTGGACTCGCCGTAACGGACTTTGCCAAGCGAAACAAGGTCCTTTTTGTGGCCGCCGAACCCCTCTCCGACGCTGTCACCTGGGCTAAGGGCAATCATTATACATTCAGGCTAAGGCCGTCGGTGTATATGCAAGCGGCCATGCTGGCTGTAGAGGCATCGAAATTCCCAGCCAAGAAATGGGCAACCATTGCGCCCAATTATGCCTATGGAAAAGACGCCGTTGCCTCCTTTAAAAAGGTATTGAAAGCCAAACGGCCTGATGTTGAATTCGTTGCCGAGCAATGGCCGGCCCTGTTTAAGATCAATGCGGGTGCTGAAATCCAGGCCTTGGCCGATGCCAAACCCGAAGCCATCTATAACGTGACCTTTGCCAGCGATTTGGCCAAGTTCGTTAGAGAAGGGAAATTAAGAGGATTCTTCAAAAAGGTAAAGGTGGTCAGCTTACTCACGGGAGAACCTGAATATATTGATCCCCTGAAGGGTGAGGCCCCGGAGGGTTGGTTGGTGACCGGCTATCCCTGGTATGACATCAAGACCTCGGCCCACTCAAAGTTCGTGGCTGCCTATCAGAAGAAATTCAATGACTATCCGCGAACCGGGTCCATAGTGGGCTACAACACGATGTACTCTGTCTATCACATGCTGAAAAAGGCCGGGTCCACTGACACGGACCAAATGATCGCAGCCATGAAGGGACTGAGCTTTGATTCTATAGTGGGTCCCATTACTTACCGTGCCATTGATCACCAGTCCACTATGGGAGCCTATGTCGGCTATACCGCATTGAAAGACGGCAAAGGCGTCATGGTTGATTGGGTTTATGCCGACGGCAAGGACTATCTGCCGAGTGACGATGAGGTCCGCAAATTGAGACCGCAATAAACAACACAGAAGCGGCAAAAGGTTCCCCGATAGGTCGGAATCTTCGACAAGGCGTAAGGCTTAAGGAAAACCAAAGAAGTGTATTTCGGAAAACTTACCTTGACCTTGCGCCTTGTGCCCTGCGCCCTGTGCCTTTTATCTAAATCGCCATACTGACGAATTGGCAGAAAAGGGCCATTTCCATATTTACAGCGGAGTAACATAATTTGGGTTTTTACCTAGTCCAGTTTTTGACAGGTCTCTCAGATGCTTCAGGTCTTTTTCTTGTGGCCTGCGGCCTATCGCTTATCTTCGGCGTTTCGCGCATCGTCAACCTTGCCCACGGCTCTTTTTACATGGTGGGCGCCTATTTGGCCTACTACATTGTTTCCTATTTGCCTACCAGCGGCATTTCCTTCTGGATCGGCATCCTGGGCGCGTCATTGGCGGTCGGACTCATAGGACTAATCATTGAGATCCTGCTGTTGCGACGCCTCTATCACACTCCTGAGCTTTTCATCCTCTTTGCCACATTCGGAATCGTTCTAATGATCCAGGATCTGTCCAGGATACTATTCGGAGCAGAAGATATACTGGGACCCATGGCGCCCGGATTGGACGGCAGCTTCAATATCATGGGGACCTTACTTCCACAATATGACATCATTCTCATCATTATTGCTCCGCTCATTCTCGGCGGACTTTGGCTCCTGCTTAATCGCACCCGTTGGGGAATATTGGTCCGTGCGGCCACCGAAGACAGGGAGATGTCCGATGCCCTGGGAGTCAATCAAACTTGGCTTTTCACCAGCGTCTTTTTCCTTGGATCCTTTTTGGCGGGATTAGGTGGCGCCATTCAGCTTCCCAAGGAAGGAGCAAACCTCCTGATGGACCTGAATATCATTGCTTCCGCCTTTGTTGTGGTTGTCGTGGGAGGCATGGGAAGTATCCCGGGCGCCTATCTGGCCGCTGTGATCATTGGCGAACTCAACTCATTCGGTGTCCTGGTTTTTCCTGAAAGCACCCTGGTTTTGATGTTCCTGGTCATGGCTGTGGTATTGATTATTCGCCCCCATGGCCTATTGGGAAAGGCCGAGGCTGAAGAACATGGTGAGGCGGGTGTTGCAGAATCAGTCCTTAAACCTGCTTCTAAAAGATTAAGGCTCCTGGGTGCTGCCCTTTTAGTCCTGATTCTTTTGTTGCCTACCTTTGTCGGGTCCTTTCAATTGATTTTAATGACTGAAATCGCCCTCTTCGCTTTGGCCAGCATGAGTCTTTACTTTATGATGGGTCCAGGCGGGATGGTCTCCTTTGGGCACGCTGCCTTTTTTGGAGGCGGCGCCTATGCCGCAGCATTGATGGTTCATTACATGCAAACGCCGATGGAAATGGCCATTCTGCTTGCGCCCTTACTTGTGGGGCTGTTGGCGTTGATAATCGGGTGGTTCTGCGTCCGCCTCTCCGGCGTATACCTGGCCATGCTGACCCTAGCTTTTGCGCAGATCTGTTGGTCTATTGTGTTTCAATGGGGAGAATTTACGGGTGGCGACGACGGCATTCTGAGTATCTGGCCATCGGAATGGGCTGATGAAAAAATCGTCTTTTACTATCTCACTATGGTTATGTGCATCGGAGGGATTCTCCTTTTGCGCTATATCATCTTCACCCCCTTCGGCTATACCATGCGCGCATGCCGTGATTCGGCCTTGAGAGTGGATTCAATCGGTATTCATTTGAAACGGCATCAATGGTTTGCCTTTGCCGTGGCAGGTGCCTTTGCCGGGTTGGCCGGCGGAATATACGTATTTTCAAAAGGGAGCGTATTTCCGGATGAAATGGCCATCCCACGTTCCTTCGATTTCCTGTTTATGGTTTTGCTGGGCGGCGTTGAGACCCTTTTTGGTCCTATAGCTGGCGCAGCGGCATTTACGTGGCTGCATGACGAGATCTCACGGATCGATGTCTGGCAGCTTATCCTTGGAGGTATCTTTGTCTTTCTTGTGGTGGCCTTTCCCTCGGGGATTGCAGGCTCCATACATAATCGATTCGGTAGGTATTTTGCTGATCAAGAGAACTGAACCATGAAAAAAGTATTGGAAGTCAACGGTCTTTCAAAAGCCTTCGGCGGGATCAAAGCCGTCAATGATGTGAGTTTTGAATTGCAGGAGGGCGAATTGCTGGCCATGATCGGTCCCAATGGTGCCGGGAAATCGACCTGCTTCAATTTGATCAACGGTCAGCTGCATCCCGACCGCGGCACCATCATTGTCATGGGAAAAGAGCTCAATGGCAGCAAACCTCGGGATGTCTGGCGAATGGGTGTGGGGAGAACCTTTCAGATCACATCAACCTTTTCTTCCATGACTGTTTTGGAAAATGTGCAGATGGCTTTGTTGTCCCATCACAAACGAACAAAATCCTTAATCCTAAAAGTCAGCACTTTATATGTTGACGAGGCCATGAACCTGTTGAAACTGGTAGGTATCGAAGATCAGTCCAACCGTGCCTGCGGCGTCCTTGCCTATGGGGATCTAAAGCGCGTTGAACTTGCAGTGGCTCTGTCAAATGAACCACGTTTGTTGCTTATGGATGAACCCACTGCAGGGATGGGTGCTTCAGAACGCCAGACGCTAATGGAACTGACGAGTAATATCGTTCGAACGCGTAACATCGGCGTTCTGTTTACCGAACATGACATGGATGTGGTCTTCGGCCATGCGGATCGAATCATTGTTTTAAATTGGGGTCTATTGGTAGCCGAAGGGACACCCGAAGAGGTTCGGAGCAACAAGAAGGTGCAAGAGATCTATTTAGGCACCGACAATGAGGCATCGGAATCAGGTTCAAATCTGGTAATCAAGAATGGATGATGTGAAGAATGACATCATGCTAAAGGTGGAGGGATTAAACACCTTCTACGGAAAGGCTCAAATTCTGTTTGATATGTCCCTTGAGGTCAGGCGGGGTGAGATTGCGGTCTTGCTCGGTCGAAACGGCGCGGGAAAAACAACAACCTTCAAAAGTATCATGGGGATTGTTTCACCGGAGAGCGGCAAGATCACTTTTAAGGGCCAGGAGATCCACAAACGCCCACCCTTTAAGACATGCACGCTTGGTTTGGGCTATGTCCCGGAGGACCGGAGGATCTTCTCCAAGCTAACGATCATGGAAAACCTTGAAGTAGGGAAACAACCCCCCCGGGAGGGCTTTGAGCCCTGGACCCCTGAACGATTATTTGAGCTCTTTCCCAATCTCAAAGTCAGACGCAATCAGGATGGGGGTAGGCTCAGCGGCGGCGAGCAGCAGATGTTGACCATCGCCCGAACGCTCATGGGAAATCCCGAGATGATCATACTTGATGAACCCTCAGAAGGATTGGCGCCTGTTATCGTACAGCAGCTCGCAACGACGATCCGCGAACTCAAGGACATAGGCGTTTCCAACTTGCTGGCTGAACAGAATCTGACGTTTGCCAGGTCTGTCTGCGACACCGCCTATATCCTCTATCAGGGCAGCGTCTGCCATGAAAGCACGATCGATGAGTTGTCAAACGAAGCCTACGAAAAATATTGTGCACTATAAAAAAGAGACATTGCCAGTTGTCTGCCCTGTGAAATTCATCAAAGATGACTATTTCACCAGGGTCCGTCATCAATTACATCTCTAATTGCCTTTCAGTCTTATCCTCTAAATAGCTTGTCTCCTAAATGGTTCAACTGTTGAGTCTTGCAGTTGTATTGGGAAACCTTCCTTTTCGCTTTGATCTTCCGGTTGCGAATTATTTTCTCATACAAAATGATGTATTGAAGTACATCAAAAAAGCCCTTTACAAAGACTA
>CAYWMP010000008.1:0-64178 GCA_964459445.1 uncultured Desulfobacteraceae bacterium | reverse complement strand
TGTTAATTTCACCAGTGCTATGTAGAGCCAGTCATCAGAAAGGAGGTGATGGGACTAACGGGTGAATCCGTAACTTGTTGTTCACTGTTTTTCAAATCCTAAAACTACGGAGGGGAAAATGAAGAAAACCTTAGTATTTGTCGGCATTATTGCTTTGATTTTGGCATTCGGGTCAACGGCCATGGCCGGCCCGAAGGTTAAATGGAAAATGGGAAGCACCTGGACCCCCGCGATCAACCTCTACCATGGTGACACGGCCATGATAAATTATGTCAAAGAACTGAGCAACGGGGACTTTGAGATAAAATGGTTCCCTTCAGGCTCACTCATGAAGGCCTTTGAGTACTTCGACGCATGCAGCAAAGGCGTGGTCGAGGCCGTCGGCGACTGGCCCAGCTACTGGGTCAGCAAGAACCCCGCTTTTGATTTCCTGGGTTCGATGCCCTATGGCTTCACCAACATGGATTACGTGATTTGGTATTATCAGTTTGGCGGCGAGAAACTCTACAATGAGGCCTATGGAAATTTCGGCATGAGGTATTTCAATCTGGGATCGACCACTTCCGAGTCCGGATTTCGGACCACTGAGAAAACCGGGCCCATCAGGTCCATTGCAGATTATAAGGGCAAGAAATTAAGGACCCCGGCCCGGGCAACCATCAATATCCTGAAAAAACTTGGCGGCGCGCCTATCAAGATGGCGGGCGGTGAAATCTACCTGGCCGTGGAAAGAGGAACCCTGGACGGCGCTGAATTCAGCAGCCCGGGTATTGACTGGGAGATGGGATTTGCAGAGATTACCAAGTATTGGAGCGTTCCCTGCTGGTTTCAGCCGGCATCCCAGGTCGGCGTGATGGTCAATCAGAAGGCCTACGACAAGCTGTCGGCACAAAATAAGGCCATACTGAGAGTCTCAGCCAAAGCTGCGGCCATGGAAAGCCTCACATTCTATGAGGCGGATTCCGGTAGAGCCATCGAGAAATTTATTGCAAAGGGCACCAAGATCGTCAAACTGGATGATGAGAGCCTGAGAAAGCTCGATGAGTTGTCCGGTGAGTACATTATCGAGGCGGCCAAGGAGAGAAAGGGTTTATTTGCCAAGGTCCTAAAATCCCAGTTGGAATACTTGAATGAGTATAAGGACTGGCGAGAGATGACCGGAAAATTCGGTTTTGGATTTCATCCCAGCTATGTGGATAAGGTCTTGGGCGAACTAGAGAAAATGGGCGTTAAGTAGTCCAATAAAGAGGCCTTTAGAGAAGATGCTCTAAAGGCCTCTTTCTTTGTTCAAATCGAGCAATCACGAATTACCTTTGGGAAAAAAGGGAATTTGCCTTTACAAACGCGCAAACGCTGGACTAAGGATAAGGGCTCTATTGCTCTTCTACATATGAATCGAGAGGGAAAGGCTTTCTTTTTTCTTTGAGAAAGGGATATCCATGGAGAAGCTCCTAAGAACTTGCGATAACATCAGCGAATGGTCCGGAAGGGTCTTTGTCTGGCTTGTTGTTCCGCTTACGGTTATTGTTGCCTTTGAGGTGATAGCCAGGAGATTTTTTAACTCTCCACATATCTGGGCAACCGAGGTGACCAATTATATCTACGGCCCTCATTTCATGCTGGTGGCCGCCTACACCCTGCTTTATAAGGCCCATGTCGCCATTGACATCATCCATCAGCGTTTTTCGCCAAGGACCCGCGGCATACTGGATATTATCACCTATACGATTTTCTTCTTCCCTTTCTGCGGTATTGTCCTCCAACAGGGCTTCATTTACGCCCACACATCCTGGTCCATAGGTGAAACAAGCGAATCTGCGGCCTTGACCATTGTTCCCTTGATCAAGACCGTGATCCCGGTCACATTTGTATTGCTTCTGATTCAAGGACTGGCAACCTATATTCGGGCTTTCATCCAGGTCAAAAGAGGGGAGGAGATATGAGTCCGGAATTTGTAACCATCGGCATGTTTTTTGGCCTCCTCATCGGCCTTTTCATGGGCCATCCCCTTGCCTTTGTCCTGGGAGGTCTGGCGGTCATTTTCGGATATTTGGGCTGGGGGCCGGCGTCCTTTTATATGTTTCTGAACCAGATCTGGGGCATCATGGATAACTATATCCTGGTCTGCATCCCGCTCTTTATCCTTATGGCCCAGTTGTTGGATCAATCGGGCGTAGCTGAAGACCTGTTTGATACCATGCGATACCTTTTCGGCCCTATTCGTGGAGGGATAGCCATCGCGGTCGTGGTCGTGTCCACGCTCTTCGGGGCATGCACGGGCATAATCGGGGCATCGGTGGTGACCATGGGCCTGCTTGCCATGCCTGTATTCCTGAAATACGGCTATAACAAAAGACTGGCCGCCGGATCTATCTGTGCGGGCGGCACCCTTGGCATCCTCATTCCACCCAGCATCATGCTCGTTGTCATGGCAGACCAGGCGGCCTTGTCCGTGGGCAAGCTTTTCGCCGGCGCCATTGTCCCAGGCCTGATCCTGTCAACCCTATATATCCTGTACATCCTGGTTAGATGCTGGTTTAGGCCCGACGACGGCCCCGTCCTTTCAAAGGAGGAGAGGGCCTTGGTCTCCACCAAAAAGCTGACTTTGATGGTCATGAAATCCATGGTTCCTCCCATGGTCCTTATCCTGGGCGTGCTGGGATCCATCTTCGCAGGCATCGCCACCCCCACGGAAGCGGCCGGGCTGGGCGCCGTGATTGCCTTTGTCATGACGGTGGCCTATGGCAAATTCACCTTTATAGGACTCAAAACGGCCGTTATTAATACTGCCAAGACCACATCCATGGTCATCATTATACTTGTCGGCGCTGCTTGTTTCTCAAGCGTCTTTATGGGTTCAGGCGGGGGCGACGTGGTGAAGGAGTTCATCTTTGGCCTCGGGTTGGGAAAGTGGGGCACCTTCATTGTCATGATGGTCATTCTCTTTTTCCTGGGCATGTTTATCGACTGGATCGGCATCATCATGATTACCTTTCCCATTTTTCTCCCTATTGCCGCCGATCTGGGATTTGATAAGGTTTGGTTTGTCGTCACGCTGGCGGTTATGCTCCAGGACTCTTTTCTGACGCCCCCATTCGGGTACGCCCTGTTCTACCTGAGAGGCGTTGCACCCCCGGAGGTCAAGACATCGGATATTTACTGGGGGGCCTTTCCCTTCTGGCGACTCATGGAATTGGGGCTGATAGCCGTCATAGTATGGCCTCAATCCATCACATGGCTGGCGAATGCGTTGGTGAGGTGAGGAGCGTAACGCGCAACACGTAACTCGCAACCCGCAAAGGAATTTTCTTCCCGCGAAAAAAACCACCACAGAATCCAACCAACTCTGATAAAAGGAGAGGCGCTAAATGCTTATCCGTGGTGATACCTACGAGGACGTCTACAACGCTTTTCGGTGGCAGATCCCTGATCGTTACAACATCGGCGTGGACATCTGTGATAAGTGGGCCCACCAACGCTATCGCCTGGCGTTGATCTACGAGGATGAAAAGGGTCGAGTTGAGAAATACACCTTCTGGGATCTTAAAAGACTCTCCAACAGACTATCCAACGCCCTGATTGAAATGGGCTTGGAACAGGGGGATCGCGTGGGCATTCTCTTGCCGCAGTCCCCGGAAACAGCCATCTCCCATATATCCCTTTATAAAATCAGTGCGATTGCCATCCCCCTCTTTACCCTCTTCGGAACGGATGCCCTGGAGTACAGGCTCTCAAACAGCGAAGCAAAGGGTCTCATCACCGATGAGGCCAATCTGCATAAAATATTGGAAATATGGGAGGGCTTGCCTGAACTCAAATTGGTGATTGTCACCGGGGGTGAGAAGCCGGACGGCGTCTCTGATTTTTGGGAGCTCACTGATAAGGGATCAACAAAATTTGTGCCTGTTCAAACAAAGGCCGATGACCCGGCCCTCATCATTTACACCTCGGGCACGACGGGCCCGCCTAAAGGCGCGCTCCACGCCCATCGTGTCCTTCTGGGACATGTCCCGGGTGTCGAATTTCCACACAATTTTTTTCCAAAGGAAAATGATTTGTTTTGGACCCCGGCAGACTGGGCCTGGATCGGCGGGTTGATCGATGTCCTCTTTCCAAGTTGGCATCATGGCATCCCTGTTCTGGCGCACCGCGCCAGGAAATTCGACCCTGAAGAGGCGTTCCATCTTCTGGCCAAACACGGGATCCGAAACGCCTTTATGCCCCCGACGGCTCTCAAGTTGATGCGACAGGTCAAAGATCCTAGGAGTCGGTATGATTTTCGAATGAGAAGTATCGGGAGCGGCGGGGAAACTCTGGGCGAAGAACTCCTTGATTGGGGCAGGGAGGTCATGGGCCTCACCATCAACGAATTCTATGGCCAGACCGAAGTCAATCTCGTGGTGGGAAGTTGTTCCGAAGTCATGGAGACAAGACCCGGTTCCATGGGAAGAATGGTGCCCGGGCATTTGGTTGATGTTGTCGACGATTCGGGAGAACCGGTTCCTTTGGGAAACTCAGGTGAGGTGGCAATAAAAAGTCCCGATCCGGTCATGTTCCTGGAGTACTGGCGAAATCCCGTTGCAACTGAAGATAAGTACGTCGGGGACTGGTGCTTGACCGGAGATCTTGCCAAAAGGGATGAGGAAGGATACTTCTGGTTTGTGGGTCGAAAGGACGATGTGATTACCAGCGCCGGCTATCGCATAGGCCCTGCCGAGATCGAGGATTGCATCATGAAGCACCCATCCGTGGGCATGGTGGCCGTGGTGGGCAGTCCGGACAAAGTACGTACGGAGATCGTCAAGGCCTTTATTGTACCTAAACCCGAAGTATCGCCCGATGAGGCACTCGAAAATGATATCAAGGAATTTGTCAAGGTGCGTTTAGCGACCTACGAATACCCCAGAGAGATCGACTTTGTTCAGGATCTTCCAATGACGGCCACAGGAAAGATCATGCGAAAAGAATTAAAGAAGCAGGAGATTGAAAGGAAAAAGAAAGAAGAGGGTTGATCCTACACCATAGAAAGCACTGTCATTTGGGCCTCTCAGAGACAGTTGGCTCCGCCTTAGGGTTTTGCGTTAAAAACACAAATTCCAAGCACCAAATTACAAATAAATCTCAAATTCCAATACTCAATGACCAAAACCTTCCAGGGCAATATCGTTTGGATTTTCGAATTTTGGTCACCCGTTCTCCGCAGTAGCCTGCTACGGAGGATGGATTGGAATTTGTTTGATATTTGGAGTTTGGTATTTGGAATTTCAATAACCAATGCAATTCCAAAAAAGCAAATCCCCTTTATGGATCACCAAGGCCTGGTCATTTGGGCCCTGAGCTTTACTCATCCTCGTTTTCAGGAAGCCTGATGACCAATACGGGCTTTTTGCAGCGCCGCAGGACCCTCCTGGAAGTACTGCCCATCATCGCGCCACTCAAAATGCCGTGCCCATGGGCGCCCATGATGACCAGATCATACTCGGATTTGTTGGCTTCCTTTAGAATCACATCCGTGGGAATACCTACCTTTACAAGGATATCATCCGTGATAAAGGGGCATTCGGGGAGTTCGCGGCTGGTTTCATCACAGAAATCCTTGAGGCGTTCTTTAATCGAGTCGAGGAGTCCCTGGGTATTGCTTTTTCTAAGTTCCTCCCATTTATCTTTACCCAGGATGTTGATCACGAGGCTGTCGGCATAGGGAGACATATCTTCCAATACGTGAAGAATCGTAATGCCTGCGCCATATCGATTGGCAAGCCCCATGGCGTAACCAAAGGCATGACGGGCATTCTTTGACAGGTCTGTTGTATAGAGTATCTTTTTTATCTCGGGAATCATCGCGCCACCTCCGTGAATACAATTGACGATCAGTTATGATGATATCGTGTGCAGCGGAACAGCCTAATAGAAAATAAAAGAGTTACGTACATATAATACTGAATGGAGCGCTGATCAAGGAGAAATGCAAGAAGATCGCAAGGAGATACATCAAATTCAGAGTTCTCATTGCTTTCAAAGGGACTGAAAGGATATATAGTAGATAGATAAATTCGGATTCATTCAGAGAGCCAGGGGACCGTGAGGAGTTCATGTCGGAGACAATGGAAATCATCATCGGTATTGGTATTCTCGTCTGTGTGTTCATCCTGACGAGACGGGTGCATGCCTGGAGAATCAAACGAGCCTTTCAGGTTATCATGGAGGAGCTTAAATCAAAAAAAGCCTTTGATGGCGAGACCGCGGTTGAACTGCCCTATGCAAAACAAAAAATCATTCGGGTCGGGATGCGTGACTTTCGCCCAAAAGCCCTGGAGTTCTTAATAACCAGTGAGGTTGTGGGCATGACTGAGGAGGGAAGGTATTATCTAACAAAGAAGGATATTGCAGACACGGATGCGCAGGCTATTTGAAAACATCATTTTAGCTTAACAGATAAGGAACAGAGGATATGGACTACCCAAAAATGTATCATGTACGTCAGATCCTGGATGTCCCAAAGGTTGAGGACATTGAAGGAACACTCAGTAGCGAGGTCGAAGCAATCGTTAATGAAACAACGGTGCAAAAGGGTTCGCGTATCGCCGTCACGGCAGGAAGTCGTGGTGTGGCCAATATCGATCTAATCCTGAGAAAGCTGGTAAGTATCCTAAAGGACAAAGGGGCAAAGCCCTTCCTTATCCCGACTATGGGAAGCCACGGAGGTGGGACCGCGGAAGGCCAGGTGGCGGTGCTGGAGAGCCTCAACGTCACCGAAGGATTTATAGGTGCGCCTATTATGTCCTCCATGGAGGCGGTTGAGATCGGGAGGTCTAGCCACGGGTTTCCTGTGTTGGCTGACAAAAATGCAACCGAGGCGGACGGGATTATTGTCGTGAACCGCATCAAACCCCATACCGACTTTGAGGGCCCTATCCAGAGCGGGCTTATGAAAATGATGGCGATTGGGATGGGCAAACACAAAGGGTGCCTGCAGGTCCACAAGCAGACAGTCCAATACGGTTACCGGGAGATCATTCCAGAGATCGGCGGCATCATCCTGGAGAAGCTTCCCATCCTGTTTGGGATCGGGATCGTTGAGAATGTTTATGACGAAACCGCGCTTATCAGGGCCATTCGTCCGTCGGATTTCCAAGCAGAAGAAGAAAAACTGTTGATAAAAGCGAAATCCATGGTACCCCGACTCCCCTTTGACGAATTGGATATGCTCATTATCGATGAGATGGGCAAGAACGTCAGCGGGACGGGGCTCGACACCAAAGTCATCGGCCGTATCATGTTTGTTGGAGAGAAAGAGCCTGAAAAACCCAAGATTACTAGAATCGTGGTGCTGGATCTGACCGATGAATCCCATGGCAATGCCATAGGCATTGGCCTGGCCGATTACGCCACAAAAAAGCTGGTCGCGAAAATAGACAAAGAGGCCATGGCAACCAATGCCATCACGGCCATGTCACCGGAAAAGGGCAGAATACCCATTGCCCTTGAGACGGACAGGGACGCGCTGGAGGCCGCCTTTACAACTATCGGCGCCGTGGCTAAGGAAACTGCAAGGGTGGTTCATATCAAAAATACCCTGGAAATGGGAGAGTTATATATATCAGAAGCCCTATTTAAAGAGACTGAAGGACGGGAAAATCTAAAACTGTTAAAGCAATTAGGCCCGCTTTACTTTGATGAGGCCGGAACGCTTGAACCAGTAAACCTAAGCCTTTAAAGTAAAATGCGATGTGAGTGCATTTGCCACCAAAAATTATGAGCCTTTTCCAACAAAAGGAGTCTTTAAACTATGCTTTCTAAGCCAATAAAGGATGAATTCCGATCCATTCTAGGAGAGGAATGGTTTCTCGATACCCCGGAAGACCTTCTCACCTATTCCTATGATGCTTTTCTGGAGGAATTCGAACCGGACGGCATCGTTGTGCCCGAAACCGCCGAGGAAATTTCTCGAATCATGCATCTAGCGAATCGCGAGAAGATAAATATCATCCCCCGGGGAGCAGGCACCAACATCTGTGGTGGTTCTGTAGCCAGGGAAGGCGGAATCATAATAGCCTTCCATCGTATGAACAAGATTCTGGAGGTCGATCCTGAGAACATGTGTGCCGTGGTTCAGCCGGGTGTCGTGAACGTGGATCTTCAAAAGGCGGTGGCTCAATATGGTCTCATGTACCCTCCCGATCCGGCCAGTATGTTTGTTTCGACCCTGGGCGGCAATGTGGCCTTAAACGCAGGCGGTCCGCGGGGCGTGAAATATGGCGTCACGAGGGACTACCTCTTGGGCTTGGAGGTCGTGCTCCCAACCGGAGAAATTATCAATACGGGCGGCAAGACCATGAAAAACGTCTCTGGGTATGACCTCACGCGCCTCATGTGCGGTTCGGAAGGGACACTCGGCATAATCACAAAGATTATCGTAAGGCTGGTTCCTGCAGCACCGGCAAAAGCAACATTACAGGCCATATTTACGGACCTCAATGATGCCTCGAAGACGGTGTCGGCCGTTATAGGCGCAGGCATCGTTCCAACCACAATGGAGTTGATTGATCGGGTCATCCTAGAAGTCATCGGCAATTATGGCGGGGCTCGATTCTCGGACAAAGCCGAGGCCCTACTCCTCATCGAAGTGGACGGAGAGGATACATCGGTCAAAAAACAAGCCGAGATGATTGAGGGGTTTTGTAAGGAAAGGGGGGCTGTGGAGGTAGAACGGGCCAAAACGCCGGAGGAACAGGAAAAGCTCTGGCAAGCCAGACGAAGCGTGTTTGGGGCCGTAGCGAGTCTGAGGCCTAACTGTATCGTCGAAGATGCAACCGTTCCCGTGAAAAAACTTCCCGAAATAATAAGAAAGATCCTGGAAGTGGCAGAAGCTTACCGTTTACAGATAGGCGTTCTGGCCCATGCCGGCGATGGAAACCTCCACCCCCTGATCATGACGGACAAGCGGGATAAGGAAGAAATGGCTCGCGTTGATAAGGCACTTGAGGAGATCTATGAGGCGGCCATTGCCATGGGGGGGACGTTGTCCGGCGAACACGGCATAGGGATTGCCAAAGATCGGTTCATGGATTTGGAATTCAGTCAACCCTCCATCGATTTGATGAAGGGAATAAAACGGGTTTTTGATCCGAATAATATACTGAACCCCGGCAGCTTTTTATAGCAGGCTGAAGAAAAACGTCCATCTGCCGTTCGACAGGCTCACGGCCCTGAGCAAAGCCGAAGGGCGGCGTTGCACTTTATGAATCACCGCAAAGGCGCTGAGAACGCAGAGAAATACATTTTATCATTTGTCGGTGAGAGACCGGCAAATGATAATTCTTATCCGTTAATGCAGGGACTTTTTGCTTTTTGCCCTCTCAGTAAAAAGCAAAAAAACACTTCGCGTCCTCTGCGCCTTGAACGAAGTTCCCGCCCGACGGGAACAAGCGGGCGGTGAATGAAAGCCAATATGCAACTGAAGAATTTTGATGGTACGCATTTGAGGAAAAAACATGACTTTAGAAAAAATATCCGAAGAATTTGACCAATGCATCAAGTGCGGGCTTTGTCTTGCGACATGTCCCGTGTGCAAAGAACTCCTGCTGGAAAAATACACGCCGCGGGGAAAGGTGCAGCTGGCCAGATTTTACAGCCAGGGTGACCTGGCACTTAGCGATCATTCAAGGGACATATTCGCGAAATGTATGCTTTGTGGCGCCTGTGCTACAACTTGTCCCAGCGGTGTGAATCTCAGAGAAGTCTTTCTTGAAATGCGAGATCTAATAGCCAAGGAAAAAGGAGCTCATCCGGCGATGACCAGGGTTGTCGAATCTCTGGAAGAGAATAGAAACATCGCTGAAGAAGATAACGAAGATCGAGGAGAGTGGCGGGATTTCATGAAGGATATACCTGCCCATCTGTATGAAAGGGATAGGGCTGAAGCAGTCTACTTCGTGGGATGCGTGGCTTCCTTTTTCCCCATGGTGCAAAGCATTCCACAGAATTTTGTTCATATCATGGATTCTGCTGATGTGGATTTCACCATTTTGGCGGGGGATGAGTGGTGCTGTGGATTCCCGCTTATGGGCGCCGGGGTCCCTGATAAATTGGAGGAGCTGAAGGATCATAATCTTAAGAGAATAAGGGAACTGGGCGTCAAAAAGGTGATTTTTTCATGTCCGAGCTGTTACCAGACCTGGAAGGAACAGTACAACACCGACCTTGAACTCTATCATTCTTCCCAGTTTATTGAGAACATCATCAAAGAAGGAAAGGTGACGCTGGATGGATATTCAGCAACCGTCACCTATCACGATCCCTGCGACCTGGGAAGGAACAGCGGCGTCTATGATGCACCGAGGGAGATCCTGAAATCCATTCCAGGACTCAAACTGGTGGAGTTGGGAAGCAATAGGGCGCAAAGTATCTGCTGCGGTGGGGGCGGGAACGTGGAAATGTCGGCCCCCGAACTATCGGGTACCGTGGCCAGGAAGAAAATTGAGGAGATTCAGCAGACCGGTGCCGACACGGTAGTGACCTCATGCCAGCAATGTGTCAGAACCATAAAGACGCAGGCAAGACGACAAAAAATTGATCTCAATGTGATGGATATTACTGAGGTTGTTCTGAAGGCTATGTCCAAGTCCTGAGTTGCGGATTGCCTTGTGGAAGGGTTACTGAAAAAATGAACGTCCAACATCGAACGTTCAACATCGAATGAAAAACAAATACCCAATATTGATTATTTAAGAACCTACTCGATCAGCCTTATTTGCAGGTCATATATCAGCCTTTTACCTTTACCAATGAAACATTCGATGTTGGATGTTCAATGTTCGATGTTCATCTATTAAAGCAAACCAGTAAGACATTCCGGTTATAGGGTTGTGCACATCATCCCAGGATCTGGACTTCTTAGCTCCCAGGCCTTTCTTCCTCCAGGATCTTCCTTAACTCGTTGGCCACAAAATCAATATGACGTCTCGCCTCTTTTCCGGCTTGATTGGGATTCTTGTTTTTGATGGCCTCCAGGATCCTCGAATGCTGTTCGGCGATATGCTTTCTATTTCCTTTGGTCTTAAAGATCTTTTCCCGCGAGAGCTTTTGAGTACTCCAGAGAATATGGTGGCAGGACGCCATGAGATGGGAGAAAAGGGTGTTGTGGGTTGAAAGCGCGATGGTCACGTGAAAATCTGCATCCAGCTTGGCATCTTCTTTTCTATTTCTCAGATTCGCTCTTTCCTGTCGCAGGATTTTTTCCAGCTTTTTGATATCGGAGTCTGAAGCCCTTTCGGCGGCCCTATAGGCCACCCAGTCTTCCATGGCTTTACGGATTTCCAAAAGCTCAAAGAGCTTATCATTGTCATCTGCGATGAGCAGGCTTAAGGGATCTTCAAGCGGCTTTTCAACAAGGGATTTGACCACGATTTTACTGCGCGGCCTGATTTCAATGAATCCCATTTTTTGAAGTGCATTCAACGCCTCCCGGAGCGGAGGGCGGCTTACGCCGATCATTTCGGCCAGTTCTCTTTCAGAGGGCAGGGCATCGCCGGGCTTAATTTCCCCGCTGCTCAGCATTTCCTTGAACTGTTCGATGATCTCGTCTGAAATTTTCCTGGGTGATATCTTTTTAAACATGAAGGGCGGCTCTTAAGCTGTTTTGGCTCTGAATTTGGTATTACCACAATGCATTTGTTAAGGCAAGCTTTTCTTCCATATCCCATCACACAACTCCCAGCAAAAATGAATGGATTTATGAAGGTTTGTAATGGGTTATCGCTAGAAGACCAAACATGGGCAAAATATTTCTTGACCTGCCATTCAAAGTCAATTATTGGTATTACCAGTGGTTAAAACGTCTTTTTCAGGTCAAATACTCCTTCCAAACCCAAAGCTCAACAGCAAAGAGTTTTTTCTGTGAAATCAGGTCACCAAATTTCCTGGTAGAGATCAAAAGAAGCAAGAGGTCAGCCTTAATCAGACAGGATAGACACGATAGGCAGGATGATTCGTCTCTCACTGAGAAGTAATAGCATTATCATGAATAGTGCTTAATTGAATAGATCGTCTAAAAGCGTTATGAGGAGCACTTGAGAACAATAATAACCTAACTTGTTATTGTTCTCCAAGCTCTCCACATTGGTTCCGATATAACCATATCGGAACCCCGCCTTACGCGGGCTTTTTGACGATTCTAAGATTAACACCTAAAGTAGCCTGTTAATCCTGTAATCCTGTCAAATATTCTGTCTCGGTAAATTTTTACTAAAAGAATGTATAAGGAGAGGCCATGGAAGTTGGATTGCTATTTGGTGAAAAAACCATTGATTTAGAATTGCCGGAATCAATAACCCTTCTCGAAATGAAAGAAGCGAAGCCTCTTTCCGATCCGGATGGTGCGGTTCGGCATGCCTTGGAAAACCCAATCGGTAGTGTTCCCCTTAAGGATATTGTGAAGGGGAAGAAGAATGCCTGTGTGGTTATTTCGGATATCACCCGCCCCGTACCGAATAGGATTATTCTACCGCCGATTCTAGGGACACTTGAGGAAAACGGCCTGGCCAGGGAGGATATTACGATACTCGTCGCCACTGGCATGCATCGGCCCAACCTAGGGAAGGAACTGGAAGCCATAGTGGGTTCAAAAATCATGGATCAATACAACATTGTAAACCATTATTGCCGAAAACCAGAGGAATACAGAAAAATAGACGAAATAGAGGGCGCATCCATCGAAATAAACAATCACTACCTGGACGCAGACCTCAAAATTCTCACCGGCCTGATAGAACCCCACTTCTATGCAGGCTATTCCGGTGGGCGCAAATCCATCCTGCCGGGCATATCAAGCTTTGAGACCATGAAGTTTATGCATTCCTACAAGATGATCGACCATCCCAAGGTGACGAACTGCCTCCTCGATGGGAATCCCTTTCATGAGTACGGTATAAGGGTCGCAGATCTCGCGGGTGTGGACTTCGTTGTCAACGTGGTTATCAACAAAGAGAGAAGGATCGCAGGCGTATTTGCCGGAGACCACAAACTGGCCCACAAAGAGGGGTGTGGGATGGTTTACGACCATTCGAGCGTTCAGCTGGAAAAGCAGGTGGATTTGGTCATCACGGCCGGCGGCGGTTATCCCTTGGACGCAACATTCTATCAAATCAGCAAGGCCCTCATTTGCGCCAAAGATATATTGAGGAAAGGTGGAACGATTGTCGTGGCCTGTGAGTGCCGAGAGGGCTTGGGAAACCCGGAATTCTGCGGCGTCATGGGCTCCGTGTGCAGTTACGAAGATTTCGTGGATGGGTATTGCGACCCCAAGGATTTTGTCATCGATCAATGGTGTGTTCAGAACATCTACCAAGCCCTGGACCACGCAGGTCAGGTTTATATCTATTCTCCCGGTCTGTCTCAAGAGGATATCGAAAGGATGGGGGCCATAAAAATCGAGGATGTCCAAGAAACAGTAAACAACCTTCTTGAAACCCACCACGAGGCGGTTGTTTCCCCTGATGGCCCCTATGTGGTCGGGATGGTTAAATAGTGCCAAACCGTAAATGGCTATTGTTTCACAATTTTCCGTTTTCGCTACGCGCAGCGCAGACGCTTGCGCCGCGTGAGGCTATGACGGGACAAGCAGCGTCAGAAGAAGACCAAAGAAAAATCAAAAAAATTGCCCTATCTAGAAAAAAACGCCATCGAGACTTATACATCCTGATTGCTTGCTTCATCTACACCTTCTTTTTCTGTTCCCCGGCCACTGCCTCCTGGCTCATAGACACGAAGCAATTTCATGTCTCTGTCCATGGTCAGAACTCTTGTGCGGATTGCCATGAGCGCAGCGGAGATAGGAAAACGCACCCCGATGCCCAGCACGTGACCCGAAACCTCGCAGATTTTTTTGAAGCGGACCAATGCCTGTCCTGTCATGACGATATCATTGACAATCTGGAGGAGGGTTTTCATGGCTCTGAAAAAGTTAAGAGACCAAAAGCATATGATAATTGCCTCAACTGCCATGATCCCCATTACCAGGTCCTTAAGGATAAGGGACGACTCATCCAATATGATCCTGAAAAACCTCTGGATAAACAGTGCGGGGCCTGTCATGAGGAACGAGCTGCTCTGCCGCCTTTCCCACAGGCAGACCAGTCATGTCTCTCCTGCCATCGGATCGATGGCATAGAAGAGGAAAACTCAAAGGTCAAAATTGAAGAGTTTTGTTTCTATTGCCATGCCCAAACCGGTACGGTTCAGCAGGAGAAAACCGCGAAAGAGGTCTCCTTAATAAATCAAAAGGATTATCATTCAACATCCCATTCGGAAATCAACTGCCTTGTATGCCATCCCCAATCAGCGGAATTCAACCATGATGCCCAAAAGCCGGGTGACTGCGCGCAATGCCACCTTCCCCATGATGAGAAGTTGATTCATGATGCACACTTGCTCGTGTCTTGCGAAGCATGCCATCTCGAGGGAGTTCGACCAGTAAGAAGTTCAAAATCCAAAAGAATTGCATGGAAGAGGGAGTACACAGAAGATAAGCCATCCAGGATTCACCATATGGCCCTGGAAGGCGGTGAAGCTTCCTGTGTGAAATGTCACAGCAAAGGAAATACCATCGGCGCTGTCTCCATAGTGCTGCCTCCTAAGAGCATCCTTTGCATGCCATGCCATGCTGCCACCTTTTCCATAGGCGATACAACGACGATTATCGCACTCATCGTTTTTTTGATTGGGATGGGAGGGTTGTTCTCCTATTGGCTCACGGGTGCATATTCCTTGGAATCGGGGGCGGGATTTTTCAAGAAAACAATCAGGACACTTCCAAAAAGACTCTTTCAAATTCTCAAAGCCATGGTTCTGGACGTGCTGCTTCAAAGACGGCTTTTTCGCCAGTCCGGTGCTCGCTGGGTTATCCACAGTCTCATCTTCCTCCCTTTTGCGTTCAGGTTCACATGGGGGATGATCGCATTGATCGGACCTCTTTGGGCGCCGCACTGGGATGATCTTTGGATCCTTTTGGACAAGAATCACGCGGTTAGTGCCTTCCTGTTTGATATGACAGGAATTATGGTTATTTTGGGACTAGCCCTCGCTTTCGTTCGAGGGTTGCATCGGCAATCCAAGCGGCTTCCAGGGCTTCCAGGCCAAGATTATCTAGCCCTAGCTCTCATTGCAGCCATTGTTTTTGTGGGTTTCCTGTTGGAAGGCATGCGCATCGCAATGACAGACGGTCCACCGGGCTCGGAATACGCATTCATAGGACATGCGATTGGATCTGTATTTAGCAGACCAGAAGGACTTACCAATATCTATGGCTATTTTTGGTATGTGCACGCTATTTTGGCCGGAGCTTTCATAGCCTACCTACCCTTTAGCAGACTGATCCACATAATCATGGCGCCACTGGTTTTGGCGATGAACGCTGCCTCCGAGCATGATTACAAATAAAAAAAATGGGATCATCTCCAAATTAGTTGAAGTAATCATTATGAACCAATGAGCTATAGTGCCTTATTTTTTTGAGACAAGCATGTAAGTAGTTTAACCGCAGACATACGCAGACAAAAAAGACTTTTTGCCTGGGCGACTTGCCCAGGCAAAAGGGCTATATGCCCTCCGGGCAGAAGTGTGGATGTTATCGCGAAGCGATTGGCGTTTTTTGCCTCCGCAAGTCGCGGAGGCAAAAGATCTGTGTCCGTTGGCGTCTGTCGAGCGACCCTGAACGAAGTCGAGGGGAGCGGGCGGTTAATTTGAAATGCAGCATCACTAACACATATACTGTCGTTTCGATTCTATTTGCCAATCAAATTAGAGAAGAACCAAGAAAAGCAATAGCAAGCACGATTTTATAGCGCTGATGGCTTATTGATTTGAGGAGTTGATTATGGACGATGAAATCAAACAGTCCCTTATTCAAATCGTTGGTGAAGCGAATTTCACCGATAGTCTGATAGACATGGTGTCCTATTCCTATGACGCCTCGGAACATAGCAGTAGGCCATACTGCGGGGTCATGCCGGAGACCGTGGAACAGGTCTCTGAAATCATGAAGCTTGCTAATGGACACCTCGTCCCGGTCATTCCCAGGGGGGCGGGAACAGGTCTTTCCGGCATGGCTGTTCCGGCTAAGGGGGGTATTGTCCTCGATCTCAGTCATATGAATGAAATACTCAAGCTCAGCATTGAAGATCGCCTCGCAGTCGTACAGCCCGGTGTCGTCTATGCGGATCTGGAAAGGGCTCTAGCATCCCATGGCTTCTTTTTCCCGCCGGATCCCGCATCCGGCAAGGTCGCAACGCTTGGGGGAAACGTCGCAACCAACGCCGGAGGAGTGAAAGGGGCAAAATACGGCACTACGCGGGACTATGTCCTGGGGCTTCAAGTTGTTTTGCCTGATGGACGCATTATGCGAACCGGGTCAAAGGCCATGAAGAGCGTCTCCGGGTATGATTTGACACGCCTTTTTGTAGGGTCCGAGGGAACCCTCGGGGTTGTCACGGAAATCATCCTGAAGATCAATCCCAAACCCACTGCCACAAGCACGGCATTGTCTACTTTCGACGACCTTGAGGATGCAGGTAGGGCGGTCAGCGAAATAATGCACAGCGGCATTATCCCGAGCGTGCTGGAGATTCTCGGTCGAGAAACGATCCTAGCCATCAATCAGAACACAGACCTCAACCTCCCCGAGGTGGACGCCATGCTCCTGGCAGAAACTGACGGTTACACACAAGATGAAACGGATTTTCAGATGGAGAAGGTGCTGGAGGTCTTTAGAAAGAACAATGCCAGAGAAGTAAAGAAAGCCGGATCTGAAGAAGAAGCTGTTGATTTGTGGAAGGCGAGAAAATCGGCCTATGCCGTTTTGGCGAGGATCAAGACTCACTTTGTTCTCGAGGATGTCACCGTTCCCATGGCAAATGTGGCCAAACTCCTCAAGGGCGTTGAGGAGATCTCCAAGAAACACCGTTTACAGATTGCCACCTTCGGTCATGCAGGAGATGGAAATTTGCACCCTCAAATCCTCTACGATGGATATGATCCTGACCAGGTGGCGCGCATGGAAGCGGCAAGCTCCGATCTTTTCAAGCTGGCCATTGATTTAAAGGGGACCCTTACTGGTGAACACGGCATCGGTTTATCCAAGGCGCCCTATATGACATTAGAGCACAATCCTGTTGCTATGGATGTCATGCGATCCATTAAAAAGATGTTCGATCCCAATAATATTCTCAACCCGGGCAAGATGGCCCTGGAAGCATAGGAGTTATTAACCACAGACCCACACAGACCTTTCGGCCGAGCGACTTGCTCGACCGAAAAATATCAACTCTGATATTTTGCAACTGCTAAGTTCAATATCGAGGGTTGTTTCGTCTGCCGCGGATTCGAATTTTCCTTTTGCTTTATAACTCTGAACCTTGAACCTTTGAACCCACCGGAGACAAGCAATTAGTGGACCAGTTAACCATGAACCAGAAAGGCTGCAATATTTTTTAAACATGGAGTAAATGCATGGAAGCCAAATACGATTTTGCACGAAAGTACCGTGAGCAAATCCTTCAATGTTCACGCTGCGGTTTTTGCCAGGCTGTCTGCCCGGTCTATGGCACGACCAAGCGACCTGCCCTCAATGCGCGTGGGAAGATGCTCATTCTCAAAGAGGTGATGGATAATAAGATCGAGCTCAATGATGAGCTCATTGAAACCCTGTTTCAATGCACCACCTGTGCAAGCTGCGCTGAGAGCTGCCCCTCAGGCGTGAATGTTCCGGAGGTCATCAAACAGGTGAGGAAGGACATGGTTCACATTGGATCCTGCCATCCTGCCTTTAAAGGGATGAATGAGGTGCTCAAAAAGCACACCAACATCTATGCTGAAGATGAGGCAGAGGACTTTGATCGAGATAAGAAGGAGAAGGCTGAATACGTCTACTTCGTAGGCTGTGTCGGCCTATACCGTGAAGACGAAGCCACGGAAGCGGCGTTGGATCTTTTGGACCACCTCGACGTAGACTTTACTCTGATTGATGAGGTGTGTTGCAGCGGCGTACTTGAGGACGTGGGTTATCAAATCAATGAGGATCTGGCAAGGTCGAACATCAAGCGAATCCTGACTACCGGTGCAAAGGCCGTTCTCACAGGATGTCCTTACTGTGCCCGGACCTTCAACAATAAGCCCCAGTATGACGAGCTCCGTGAGAAGGGCATTCAGATTATCCATATGAGTCAGTTCTTGAAGGATTTTGATCTTGAGGTGAAAACCGACAAAAGGGTGACCTATCATGATCCATGTGATCTTGGGAGGCATTGCGGCATTTATGATGAACCTCGAGAAACCATACAAAAGATGGCTCCGAATTTTGTGGAAATGCCTCACCACCATGCAGACGCCCTTTGCTGCGGGGCCGGCGGAGGCGTTAGAGGTGCCTTCGCAAAGAACTCTATTGCCATGGCAAGGCGACGGCTTGAGGAGGCTGAGGAAATAGAGGCTGATATTGTTCTAACAGAGTGCAATTCCTGTGTTCATAACCTTAGTAATGCCAAGCTGAGAAAACAAAAGTTCAAGGTATACACAACCACACAGTTCATCAATGAACTTCTGGGCTGAAAAAATCCACTGGTAAAGAGAATTAGACAGGATAACAGGATAAACGTGATAAATTTCGAACAGTGGTTGAACTATAAATCCAATCAATTAAAGACGCTTCAAGATATTCCCGGCCACGAAAAATGAATGAATAGGAATTTGATTGCTTAGTATGATTAGGGAAGAGATCCGAAGGAAAAATGAAGGGTTCTTTTTTCCTCCGAACCTCTTCCCATCCTCAATCCCATGATAGGGATTGAGGCCTGCCTTTCAGGCAAACTAAGCAATCAAGCGTAAGACCTGGGACTGGATGCAGAAAATCAACGGAATTAAAATGATAATCAAGTATATCCTGTTATCCTGTCAAAAATAGATGTACTTATACCAAATGAATAAATTGCTGAGGAGGTAAAGAAATGGAGATTCAAGGTTATAACATGCCCGAGGATCTGCATTACGAAGAAAATCACTTCTGGGTCAAGGAAGAGGGCGACCTGCTGACCATGGGTATGGATGATTTTGCGCAGAAAATGGCCGGAGAAATTGTATTCGTGCAGTTGCCGGATGAAGGCAAGACGATTAAGGCTGGGAAGAAGTTCGCCAAGATGGAGTCCGGCAAATGGCTGGGTAAAATTTTTGGACCCGTCAATGGGGAGTTGGCGGCCGTCAACGAGGAACTCGAAATGAATCCTGGTTTGATCAATGAGGATTGTTACGGCAAAGGCTGGTTGTATAAAATCAAACCGAACGATAAAAGCGAAATGGAAAATCTCATCCACGGTGTGGAGGCCATAGAAAAATGGCTCCTTGCGGATATAGAGAAATATAAGGAGGAATAGGAGAAGTCTCTGGAACGAATTGGAGCTAAGCTTAGATGGCCAGCAAAGACTATAGCGTAAAACAACTTATCCAGATGGAGGCATGTACTAATTGCCAGATCTGTGCCGACATCTGTCCTGCAGTCTCAGCGTCTGAGGATGGCGAACTCTCCGCCGTTTATCGGATGAAGGGACTGAAACAGATCTTAAGAAAAAGGACGGGCCTGTTTCGGAAACTCTTTGGCCAGGGAATACTTGAACCAGACCATTTGAAGCATTACAGCGACACCGTTTTCCGTTGCACCCTTTGCGGCAATTGCCAGGAAGTCTGTCCCGTGGGCATACAACTCAAGGATTTGTGGCTCTCGCTCCGGCAAGATATGGTGGACTCGGTTGCCTTCCCCAAAAAGATCGAGATGATTCGAGAAAATCTTGAAGAAAGCCACAACGTTTTTGCGGAGGACAATGAAGAGCGAGCCGACTGGGTAGAGGACATGCGTCATGTCCCGGATCACGGCTACATCAAGGACCGGGCCGAAGTCATCTATTTTACCGGCTGCGTGGCGAGCTACTTTCCGTTGGCACAGAAGATTCCCATGGCCCTGGCGGAGATTTTGGATGTAGCGGAGGTGGATTTTACGCTTCTGGGAGAAGATGAATGGTGCTGCGGATTCCCGCTTTTGGGGGCCGGCCTGAAGCCTCTTTTCAAAGCCTTCATGGAACACAACATCGAAGCGATAAAGGAAAGGGGCGCCAAAAAGGTCATTTTCGCATGTCCTTCCTGTTACCAGATGTGGCGCGAATACTACCCCCGTGAATTCGAGATTGCCCATGCAAGCCAATTTCTCATGGAATTGGTCAGGGGAAAATTCATACCGATGAAGAACCTGGACCTCAAAGTCACCTACCATGATCCCTGCGATCTAGGTAGGGGAAGCAGGGTGTATGACGAACCCAGGGCCGTCATTCGGTCCATCCCCGGCGTCAGGTTTGTTGAACTCCCTCGTAATCGGGAGAACTGCCTCTGTTGCGGCGGTGGAGGCAATCTCGAGATGATCGATGCAAAGCTCTCGGCAAAGATTGCCAAACAGAAAACCGAGGAGGCGCTGAACACCGGTGCACAGGCGATTATTACCTCATGCCAACAATGTGTCCGGACCATGACGACCTATGCCAAAAGAAACAAGGTGCCAATAGAAATCATGGACCTCACCCAGCTCATCCACAGAGCCCTCAGAAGATAACCCCGGGGATTCCAAAATCCCTGAACTTCTCGTATCTGACTAAGCAACGCTGGAGTCAGTTTTTTGATCAAACTGGCCGCTTAGGCGGCCAGAGGCGGCGCTGAACCCTGAACCTCTGAACCCTGGAAAATGGGGACGTTCGTGTAGAAATTGCATTGGCCAGGCACATTCTGCACGAACGACCCCATTTCTCGACATTTACCGGCGCTTTCGGCTTGACCCCTTTACAATTGAATTTGTATATCCCCTTGACATATCCCCCCCCCATTGATTTTATAATTTTTCGAAATCGATAAATCCTTTTATGGGGGTATCGTTGTGGCTTTTTGTGAAAACTGGAATTTTTAAAAGCAACCGGAGTCAGGCTGTTCGTCTGCCCAAGGAAGTTGCCTTCCCGGAATCCGTGAAGGACGTTGAAATCACTGCGATTGGTAACAAACGCATGATCGCGCCGGCGAACCAATCCTGGGATGAATGGTTTAACGGACCGGGGGTTTCAAGTGGCTTTATTACAGAACGAAAACAGCCGGAAGACCAGCGCCGGGAGACTTTGTAATGCTGAAGTACCTGCTGGACACCAATATTGTCATCTATACCATGAAAAACCGTCCGCAGCAGGTAAAGAGATGTTTTCAGCAGTATCACGGCCAGATGGGTATTTCTGTTGTAACCTTAGGTGAATTGGTGTTTGGCGCGGAACATTCATAACAGGTGGAACGGAATATGGCAGACATCGAGGCCATGGCCGTCCGGCTTGAAGTGCTGCCTTTTGACAACAAAGCCATATATCATTTTGGACAGATTCGGGCTGCGCTGTATCGTACGGGCCAACCCATAGGACCTTATGATATGATGATTGCCGGTCAAGCCAAGGCCTCCGGCCTAAAAGTGGTAACAAACAATGCCAGAGAATTTGAACGGGTGCCGGGACTGCAGCTTGAAGATTGGAGCGAAGCGTAAAACATCAACAAAAAGTTTGAGCGATTATAGCTCATTTTTATCGAGTAGTTGTAGCTGATTCAAAACACCTTCTGCCGTACTGATAGCCCGTGATGCATCCTCAGCAGTTGGAGTATTTAAAGGGAGAAGCCCCTCTTCTGCCGGATAACGGCCCCTGTAAATACTGTCCATGAAGTCGATATCATCATCATCACATTCAATATCGAGATTGTAATCTTTCGAGATGCTGAGTAACCGCCTTATGTTATGAATTTTTTCAAGATCCCAGCCTCTTTTAAGCAATTCAGCCTTTATAACTTTTTCCACAACTTGCTGAGAAGCAAAACAGGCACCCCTGTAAAAGCTTCCTTCAAAAAGATATTTGGCTTGCCTAAAGTCCTCTAAAGCCAGTCCGATCCATTCCTTCATCGAGTTTTTCATATATAAGACCCTCCCCTCTTTTTGAACCAATCTCAAAAAAGGACTGCCTTCCCTGAAATTCTTAGTAATCCTATCAACAGAAGCCACAAAATAATCCATAGCAAAATGCCTGTTATAATCACGCAAACAACTGCTAACCTCTCTGTGCATGTCCTCTTGCTCGGTAACAACCAGAATATCAAGATCGCTGCCCCTTCCCGTCCTTGCCACTGAACCGAATAGAATCACAGAAACAGGAGATATCTTTTCTGCCAGTGACTGGGCTATGGTTTTTGCATCCTCGAGAGTGACCATGCTTCCCCCTTTTGATCATTCCAATGAAAACATCCAGTGGTTTTTCAAGAATACCATCCTGTAGTCTCAACCACAAGCCAAGACAAGAATTCAATAAAAAAGGGGGACATCCATTATTTTATACTTTTCTCTCTAATCAACCGGAATTTGTTATCATTCGCTGGTTTTGCCCCTCTTGTCGAGGCCCGACTTTTCGCGGGTTGTGATTGATGAAGCCGTTTGGAAATCTCCTTGCTCTTCATGCTTAGTTCCCTGCGAGCGTAAGGCCCCATCGCAGCAGTAAATGCGCGGGTTTCGGCACAGGCCTTCAGACAAAACAAACGGTTTGAGTTACAGAAATATTGCTGCCTGGACTGTCCCGAAGTTTTCCCGATCACTGCCGGCCCTATTTACGGTATTCTTTGAACTCCCCTTGTTTGATGAAGTGCGGCATCACTGTGGGATGTTCCGGTTTGGATCGGCATTACAAAATTGATAACCTATTTATCTGCATTTCGAGTCGATTTTACCAACCATATTGGTAAAGGTCTTAATTTGAAAGGCCTCTGCAGTCTTGAGATCTTACCCGGAAACTGATCCATCACGTCCATCAGAAACAGGACTTGCAATTCATCCCTGTGCAGGTAAAAATATGAAACAATTCACTTTCTCAAGAAAGGCAAAGGTGTATGCGTCCCAAGAGATATATTGTTTGGTCCAAAAACGAAATTGATTTGGAAGACCCCTGGCAAAGGAAGTGGTATATTCAGCAAGTCTTGACCCATGGCCGAGCCGAAGATGTCGCACAACTCGATTGGGAAGAAATAGGCATGGTTTTTGAAGAGATCAGCTTGCCTCACGAAGTGAAAGGCCTGTGGGAGGATTATTTCAAGTCAAGGATTTCCCAGATGAAATAGCCCGATGGCCGGTCGAGATGCTGGTAGAGATAAACACAAGGGAACTAAAAGAACAATTCTCCCGAATCGCTTTAGAGGTCGTGGAAAATCTGAAAGTGAAATAGCGTCCGTGCGAAATTTTACAATAATGACGGGAGCAATACCGGTTGGTTAATGGGCCTTATGAGAAAATACGGATCTCCAGGCTGCTGGAGCTTTTCTTTTGTTCCGGACCTCCCGGGCTGGTCTTTTCAGCGACTTATCTGCGGGGGATTCTTGCCCCCTCCCCATTCTCCTCACTTCGCTCGGAGCTGGGGCTTCCCCCACTGATAAGTCGCGAAAAAACAGCGCCCTCCCGCTAGTCACGCCAGAAAAGCTCCAGCAGCCTGGAGATCCTACTCGAAAACTGATCAGAAGGATTAACAAACCGGTAATGCTCCCATAATAACTTTACATTGCTGATGGACCTTTCTGAAGCTGTCCGGGTGGAGAATAGCCCACCTCATCGATTGTCCCTTGTCCACGCAACGATTTCTGCCAAACATGGTAAGCTTCACGCAAAAGAATCGAACCCAGGGCCGTCATTCGTTCCATCCCCGGTGTCAAGTTTGCTGAACTCCCTCGCAATCGGGAGAACTGCCTCTGTCGCGTCGGCGGCAATCTCGAGATGATCGATGCAAAACTCTCGGGGAAGATTGCTAAACAGAAAATCGAAGAGGCGCTGGGTACCGGCGCACAAGCGATCATCACCACCTGCCAGCAATGTGTCCGAACCATGACGACCTATGTCAAAAGAAACAAGGTGTCCCTGGAGGTCATGGACATCACCCAGCTCATCCACCGAGCGCTCAGGTGATAAACCCTGATTACCCAACCATTTGAACGGTCGAAAGGCATTCATAATACACACCAGAACGGGCCCTCTCTGATCTCCTTCACCCTCCCAGCATAAAATCATAAATCTCACGCTCTGATATCTTTGACTCATTCCAAATCCGAATGGCTGGTATATGGAGAACCGGGAATTAATCTTTTGGCATATATATTGCTTAAGTTTTACTTAACGTTAAATCAACCAAATTAACTCAGATTTGAATCCTGACTAAAGTATTTGCGGCAATTGCCGAATAGCGAAGCATCACCTGAGGGCCTAGCCATTTTAACCAAGTATCATACTGCAATGGTTGCTGAGGCAGCAAGGCTATGCGGCGTTGGCCACAGTTATCAAAAAAGGAATCTGAAAGAACCTGGCATTCCGAATATGTCCTTTATTTTCTTGAAATCCGGGAAGGTTCGTAAGGAAAGGGTGCATACTTCGATTTGCCCACTTCGAGAGCCTGCCGGAACGCACTTGGCGTTGGTAGAGTCCAAGAGGGATTCAAACGGTTGATTATGGATAGGAACCATTAACCAATTGCCGATTTGAAAGAGAGGATCTGCCGAGCCATCTGAGCGTGGGCTGTCAGAAAGCAGGATTCGAACATCACTGGGCGAGGCTAACTGAAGTGCCCGCCGGTTGGTGCTAGGGGGGTAGACTCGGAGTGAAGACAGGAGAGATGAGGCTTAACCTTGCATAAAAAATGCCGTCCGCGCAGGCCGACGGAGATAAATTGAACAGAAGAAACCGGATTTTTGCCGTAGAGGCCGAAAATCAAAACAACATCGTTTTAAAGGCAGGGGAAAAAGAAAATGTTAAAGAACATCAAAATCAGTACAAAGCTATGGGGTTTTACGGGAATTCTGCTTATTGGGATTCTTGCGGTTGCCGGAAATTCCATTTGGTCCAACACCGGCATCCTGAATGCCAACGAAGGGTATACAAAGGCCGCCGGCCATAGCCACTTCATGGTAAAAAAAGAGGTGGACCACTTGAACTGGATCAATAAGGTCCAGGATCTGTTCATGAACAATCGAGCCTCACTCCAGGTCCAATTGGACCCGACCAAATGCGGGTTGGGCAAATTCCTCTATGGGGAAGGCGGCAAGGAGTTGGTCAAAATTGATCCGAGCCTGTCAGGGTATCTGGAAGCCATCAAACAGCCCCATAAACATCTTCACGAATCAGCGACCAACATCAACGAGGTATGGCACAAAATCCATCCTGGCCTGAGTGAGGTATTGGCTGCCCGTTTGGATGACCATCGACGCTGGACACAGAGTTTGATGACGTCGATCCTAGCCAATGAGGAGATCAAGGTCCAAACAGACCCTGCCAAATGTAAATTCGGGAAGTGGCTTGCCAGCGAGGAAGCGAAAAAACTCGTTTCAGAATGGCCCGAGTTTGCGACCATAATAGACAAGGTGAAAAACCACCACCATAAGCTCCACGAATCAGCTATCCGTATAAAACAGGCGTCCACCCAGGAGGATAAAGCCCGTCTTCTTGAGGAAGTAACCTCAAAAGAGCTGGAGCAGGTGGCCCGTCTGTTCGGAAACACCCAACAGTTGGAGGCTCAATTGGCGAAGGCTCAGGCTGAGGCGAAGCGCATTTTCGAAACAACGACCATCCTCGCCCTCAAGGCCACTCAGGAGAAAATGAAGGCCCTCTCGGACAAGTTACAGAACAATCAGGATTCGTCCAAAGCGGAGATGATCTCCACAGGTGCCAGATCCCGATGGTCTGCCGGTGTTGTCACAGGGTTTGTCTTTATCCTGGGTGCAGCTATCAGTTTCTTTTTGATTCGAGCTATAACCAAACCCATTGTCCAAGGTGTGGATTTTGCAGAAAAGATGTCCGATGGCGATCTGACCCAGGCCCTTGATATTGATCAGAAAGATGAGATGGGTATTCTAGCCAAGGCCCTGAACAGCATGGGATCAAATCTGAGGCAGATGTTCAAAAACATCGCCAGCGGTGTTGAGACCCTTTCTTCCTCGTCCACGGAGCTATCGGCCATCTCCCAGCAAATGTTTTCCGGGGCCGAGCAGAGCTCGGGGAAATCCAACACGGTTGCGACCGCAGCAGAAGAGATGAGTTCCAACATGACAACCGTGGCTGCTGCTGCGGAACAGGCCTCCACCAACGCCGACGTGATTGCATCATCGGCCGAGGAAATGACGGCCACTATCAACGAAATTGCCCAGAATTCCGAGAAGGCCCGCACCATCACCGGTGATGCCGTGTCCCAGACAACGAGCGTCTCGGAGAGGGTGGGAGGGCTCGGCAAAGCGGCTCAAGAGATCAGCAAGGTCACGGAGACCATCACCGAGATATCAGAGCAGACCAACCTCCTGGCCCTCAACGCCACCATCGAGGCGGCTCGCGCCGGAGAGGCCGGGAAGGGATTCGCCGTTGTGGCCAATGAAATCAAGGAACTGGCCAGGCAGACGGCCGAGGCCACCGGAGAGATCAAGAGCCGGATCGACGGGATACAGGATTCCACCGCATCGGCCATCGCGGACATCGAGCAAATTCCGCAGGTGATCAATGATGTCAATGAGCTTGTCTCTACCATTGCCACAGCCGTGGAGGAGCAGTCCGTGACTACCAAGGAGATCGCCGGCAATGTGGCTCAGGCCTCCCAGGGTATGAAGGAGGTCACGGAGAACGTGGCACAAGGTTCCACAGTTGCAGGCGACATAGCCAGGGACATTTCCGAAGTGAACCAGGCCGCCGGTGAGATGAGCAACAGCAGCTCGCAGGTGAATATCAGCGCACAGGAACTTTCCAAATTAGGCGAACAGCTTAAGGAGATGGTAGGGAAATTCAAAGTGTGAGCGAAAGCACATATTCAAAGATAATTCAATAGGACCTCCATTCAGGGGCCCTTTGAGTTTTTAACACTGCAAATACGATTCAGCATTCAACATTTCAAGCCAACAATGCGTCAGGACCATGACGACCTATGTCAAAAGAAATAAGGTGCCCCTAGAGGTCATGGACATCACACAACTCATCCACAGAGCCCTCAGAAGATAAATCCTAATCGGTTTTCGTTGCCGATGATTTTTTAAATTGAATAGAGGCTTTCTTGTCCCGCCGCTCATCCACCTTCAAGTCGATGATCACCCGTCCGTAATGCCTTGAAATGAGCAGGCCGTGAGACTCGGAATCGAAGAAAAGACCTCCCATTCCTTACGTCATTACGCTCGTTTTTTTCAAGCCCTAGCATGGCCTTTTAGCCTCAGCACGATTCCCGTAAGTTCCTCCAGGATCAAATCGGATTTTAGTCTTCAAGCCGGCGTGTTTATGGTGCAGAAGCTCTGCTGGTAGGAAGAAACTACCGCAACCCCGAGCCTGTTTCATCGATTTCATCGAGCTTAATCTGAGCCACTCGGACCGAAAGTACCGAACCGATCATTCGTTTTATAGATGGATCTTGGCAGCTTACTGCACTATCAGAGAAAAGCAGAAGTAGAGGAACGAAATTTGCAATAATAACAGTCTTCAACGGCAAATGTGAGCTTTAAATCCATTCAAAGCCAGGCGGAGGAAACTCGAAAATTCTATTCGGATTTGAGGCTTTGCGCCTAGGGAGTAAACGATACCCGAATGACAGAAAAAAACTCAATCTACAATAAAGAGATAAATCTTAATTGTTCGGATAGTGAACTTTTGTCTGAGGCTATTTGGACGTGTAACAGGTTGCTTCTCCCGTCGGATTACGACCAAAGGCAAGGAATGTTCTACAGGAGATGCAGCCCATGACAGTTTTGAATCATTTCTTCTCAAAGGATGTGAAGTGGTACACCGATGAACTAAGGGCGGTTGATCAGGAACAGAGAAGTCTAAGAAACTACTCCCCGGCTCTATTTGACAGATTAAAAGCCGCTGAAGCGAGGATAACAGAACAATGCAAGAAGGTTGAAGGACATTTGAAAAATTCCAATGGAGCCATCCAGCAGGCCAAGGCCGGTTTTCGTGAAAAGATCGCCCCCTGGTATGAACAATCCTATCTCATGAAGCGAGCAACCGAAAAACCACGAGGATATCCAGGGGATTACGTAATACTTGAAGCGATTTATGACAATGTCGCGCGCTCTCCTGGTATTGGATACTATTTAGACCGACTTTTTCTCAGCGACGAGTTGGCCCTAGCCGTGCGGAATAGGAAAGATCTGATCAGAGAGAAATTGCGAAAGGAGATTGAAACAGCTCCAAATGGTTTGAGGTTGATGAATTTAGCTTCTGGATCCTGTCGGGAATGGTACGAATTGATCCCACGCTTGGATGGGAAAAGATTGAACTTGGTATGCCTTGATTTTGATCAAACAGCCCTGGATTACGCGGAAAACCGTCTGGATGGTTATGCAAAACGCCTTAAAATCCGGTTCGTTAAAGACAATGTCCTGAGGCTGGCTAAAAGGAAAGATAATCGCAAGCGATACGGCCTCCAAGATATTATATATAGTTTTGGCCTATATGATTATTTACCGGATAAGTCCTTAAAAGCACTCTTTAAAAGCCAGTTGGACCTGTTGAATGGGGGGGGCAGGATGATTCTCACTTTTAAGGACAATACCGAGTATGACGGAACCAAGCATGCATGGTTTTGCGACTGGTACTTCCAGGAGCGCAGTGAACAAGATGTTCTTAAGCTCTTTGCAGACCTTGGAATCGATGACGAGAAGGTAACAATCACATGGGAAAACTCCAATACCATTGCTTTCTTTGACATCATGAAGGGCTGACGCCCTGTACCCACACAAAAAGATGTGAATACCTGAAGCATTGCTGAAAAACGCATATCCTTTGGCTTACAGCCCTTAATAATGAAAGGACAATGGGTCTAAGGATGTCTGGAGAGGCTGGCTCTCATCAATAGGATGAATGGGTTGATGAAAAGCCACAGGGATAAAGGTTTTGTTATTATTCTCAAAATTCATCATGGCTAGAAAGAAAAAAGCAACCGGATTTGAAGGATTGATTATGAATGAACCCGAATTAGGGAGTGCAGGGACTGATTCCTTTCTAAAAGATCAGGAGCCTGTCCTGCGCGAAAGAATGAGTATTATCCTCTGGATGGGATTTATTCTCATGCCCTTGTTCAGCATACTTGATTACCTTCTCTATCCTGAATACCTCGGCCGGTTTTTCACCTATCGTATTATTGCCGCCTGCTGTTGTTTGGGGCTATTGGCGATTAATCGGAACTGGGATTTAGGCTATAAAAGTTTCTATCTTGGGATGGCTGCCTACTATGTGGTGGGCATCAGTATTATTGCCATGATCGTTGACGCCGGAGGATTTGCGACACCTTACTATGCCGGTTTGAGCTTAGTGTTTTTGGGTTTCTCAACCGTGCTCACTGTCGGATTCAAGCAATTTGCAATTCACAGTTTAATCCTTTACAGCCTCTATATAGCATCCGTGTTGTTACTGAATCGACCGGACCAGGTCAATCTTTTCATCGGGAACAACATGTTTATTGCATCCAGCTTGATCATCGTTCTCGTAGCAGCCTATGCCAATCACCGCCTCCGATTCAATGAATATCTTGCCAGAAGTGAATTAAGAGAAGCACAGGCCAAACTCAAGAGATACTCGCTCAGCTTGGAGAGCTCCGTCGCCGAATCGGAGGCCAAGTATCGACATGTTGTTGAAAACGCGAGTGAAGCAATTGTTATATACCAGGATGAGTTCCCCAGATTCTTTAATAAAAAGGCATTGGAGGTCTTCGGGTGCTCAAGTCAAGAGTTCCCCTCCAGATCACTGTTTGAATCCATTCATCCGGATGATAGACAGAAGGTGTTTGATCGACAAAGAAAACGTCTCAGGGGAGAGCGTTTGCGTCAACTGGATGAATTCAGGATACTGGATAGGAATGGCAAAGAAAAATGGCTGCAAACAAGCGCTGTTGTTGTTGATTGGGAAGGCAAACAGGCCATTCTGTCCATGATAAACGATATTACAGAAAGTATATTGGCCCAGCGGGAGATAAAGGAGCTTGAAGAGCGCCTCCTTCAGGCAGAGAAAATGGAAGCCATGGGAACACTCGCTGGTGGTATTGCCCATGACTTTAACAACCTACTTATGGGAATACAGGGAAATGCGTCCCTCGCGTTGCTGAAAACGGATCAGAGCGATCCCAATTATGAGAAGATTATTAACATCGAACGATATGTCGAGAGCGGGACAGACCTCACAAAACAACTGTTGGGCTTTGCCAGAGGTGGACAATATGATGTGAAACCGTCCGACCTAAACGAGATAGTGGAGAAAAGTTCACAGATGTTTGGGCGGACGAAAAAGGAAATAACCATATACACAAAGCTCCAGGAGAACATTAGCACGGTCGAAGTTGATCAGGGGCAGATTGAGCAGGTGTTGTTAAATCTTTATGTGAATGCCTGGCAGGCCATGCCGGCGGGTGGGGAACTCTACCTCAGGACTGAAAACGTAGTTCTCGATAAGTCCTATTTGAAACCCTATGGTTTGCAGGCGGGCAAATATGTAAAGATGTCCGTGAGTGACACCGGGGTGGGGATGGATAAGGCAACCACAGGGAGAATTTTCAATCCTTTTTTCACGACCAAAGAGATGGGGCGTGGGACGGGACTTGGGCTCGCCACTGTTTACGGCGTAATCAAAAATCATTCAGGCATCATTGATGTTCGAAGTGAAAAGGGTAGAGGGAGCACTTTTACCATCTATCTGCCCGCATCTCAGAAAACCCCCATAAAGGAAAAAATCGCAATTGGCGAGATCAAAAGAGGTTCCGAAACAATTCTTTTTGTTGATGATGAGGAGATGATCATTGAAGTCGGCCAGGAATTACTAATGACCCTGGGCTACGAGGTTCTTATAGCACGAGGCGGAAAAGAAGCCCTGGAGATCTATAAAAATGAACCAGGAAGTATCGATCTGATAATACTAGATATTGTCATGCCTGATTTAGGCGGCGGAGAAACTTATGACAAATTGAAAGAAATAAATCCCGGCGTAAAGGTTCTTTTATCAAGTGGTTACAGCATCAAAGGTAACGCCAAAGAAATCATGGATCGGGGCTGCAACGGCTTCATTCAGAAACCCTTTAAATTGAAAGACCTGTCCCAAAAACTAAGAGAGGTGCTGGAAGATAACGAAACGCTGCCCTATGCTCGGACGGGTTAATCACCGAAACTTTTGTATCCTTATCAAAATGAACCCTTCACGAAAAACACTGTTCAAAAGTCAGGATTTGCCCGCCTAACTGTTATTGCAACAAGCACCGACCACCTCCCAAGTCTAACCGTTCAGGGATAATAGACAAGCCCTTATGCTGTTTTCGTTGCAGATGACTTTTTGGATTTGATAGAGGCTTTCTTGTCCCGCCGATCATCCACCTTCAAGTCGATGACTAAACGTTGCGCGCCCTCCGACAGATGGGCGGCATGCACCTTCTTCACCAAATCGAACAAGGCGTCCAGATCCGGCACTTCAATGGCCGTACTCATACCCCCGATTTCATATTTGTATCCCGATTGTTCAATGACAGAGACGCCCTTTCTAACAAATCGTCCAAGACTCGTACCCTCACCAATGGGAAATACGGACAACTGTGCAATCATTTTCGTAAAAGCTCCTTTCGATAAGAGTAATCCGCCCTAATTCTGGCGGATAAACAGGATGTACTTGATTTATTACATCTTGTAAATCAAGGAAAAAATCCTGTTCTTGAGCGAATTTGTTATTCGCTGTTCTATATATCTTTTCCCCCACAAGGTTTGAGGAAAATACTAAAAAATCTTGTTTATCCTGTAATCCTGTCTAGAGGCTTTTATAGTAGGTGAACTATTGCTCATTTTCTATTTCCTCCAGCACCCATAGCCTCGGCCACGAGTTCCGTAAGATCCTTCACGACCAGATCGGATTTTTGTCTTCGAGCCCGAGTGGCTATGGTGCGTAAGCACTGCTGGCAGGATGAAACAACCATATCCACGCCTGTCTTTGCGATTTCATCCAGCTTCATCTGAGCCACTCGGGCCGAAAGTTCCGGATCGACCATCTCTACATTGCCACCACCGCCGCAGCACATGGATAGTTGTCGGTTATGGGCGAGTTCGACCAGTTTGAGACCCGGGATGGCCTTGAGCACTTCCCGCGGTTCGTCATACACGCCGCTATTCCGTCCCAAATCGCAAGGGTCGTGATAGGTGACCGTGGCGTTGACCTCATTAAGTTGGATTTGTCCCTCTTTGATCATCCGGAACAACATCTGGCTGGCGTGGTAGAGTTTTACATCCGGTTTGTAGAGGTGTTTCCAGGTGTGATAGCAGGAGGGACAGGTGAATACGATCGATTTGGCGCCCACTTCATCCAACTTTTTCATGTTATGGGCCATGAGGGTCTCCATCTTGTCGGACATCCCCGCACCGATAAGGGGGAAGCCGCAACACCACTCCTCTCCTCCCAGGATGGCGAAGTCCAGTTCAGCAGCCTGCAGGATATGGGACATGTTGACGGGTATGGTTTGGGCCATTGGGAAAAACGAAGCAACGCAGCCCACAAAGAAAATGATTTCAGCTTTCTCCTTTTCAAAGGACTTTTCAGGGAGGTCTTTGATCAATTCCTGCCATTCGCCGCGCTCTTCATTGTCATCATCAGAAATGTTGTGCTCTTCCTCGATAAATCTCTCCACCCGAGCCGCGATTCTCGGATAGAGTCCTTCGCCGACCAGACACTCCCGGTCCCGAAACACGAGTTCTTTTGTCTCCACCTTTGGAAAGCAGGCAGCGGTGCAGGCCCCGCAACCCAGACAGGAAAAAATGGATCTTTCAGTGTCCTCACTCCATTCCAGGCGGCCTTCGATAACCGCTCGGGTAATGGCGTTACGGCCTCTGGGTGCAGCAGATTCCTTGCCCTCCACAAGATAGATGGGGCAGTTGGGCAGGCAAAACCCGCATTTGTTGCACTTGGCGACCTCATCGTAGGATAATTTTCGCAACTTCGTGATATTCATTCCCAATCACCTTTCCAACTCTTATCTCATCGAATTATTTTTGACAGGATAACAGGATTGACTTGATTCTTTTCCATCCTGTTGATCGTATTATGGTTACCAAAACCTGTATCGAGGGATGGGATCGCTTGATCTCCAAGACCATGAACATTTGATTGCTTAGCATGATTGAGGATGAGGTTCAGTAGCAAAATGAATGATTTCGTTTTCCCCAGAACCTCATCCTCATTCTCAATCCCTTGTCAGGGATTGAGGCCTGCGCTGCAGGCAGGCTAAGCAATCAGACCGACACTCGAGACGTAAATTACAATCAAACAACGATAGCGCTTATGTTAATGGAATCACTTGCCAGACTTCTGGCAGGTAAATATCATGACCATCCTGTTATCCTGTCTAATAAAGACTGATCTTATATATTCCCAACAAAACGTCCCGGGCTCATGACACCGGAAGGATCAAGGGACTCTTTGAGCCGCCTCATGATGAGCGTGTCTTGCCCGGGTTGGCCCCAAAGGGGAAGGTCGCCCTTGAGATCCGAAGGGGCCTTCAGGGTGATCAAGTTCCCTCCCACATCAAGGCAGTTCTTAAATAATTTGTCGACAACCCCAGCAGCCCTTTTGCCTCCGGTGGCATCATCCATCTCCGGGAGCAGGTTGACCAAGCAGACCCCACTTCCGGCATGGGCAAGCAAGGTGTGTTGAATCCCACTTGCTAAGAGCGTTTCATCTGCAAACTGGGTCAGGGCATTCCAATTAGAGATGGGACAGTTAAGTTGTGCCGAAATAAGGCTGGAGGATTGTCCTTGAAGGGTTTGGCCCAGATCACTGACCTTGAGCCAGAAACGGAGGTGTTCATCTTCTTCAACCGCGGCATCGGTCTTGGACCCAAAACCGACGGCCAAATCCCGCATTTCAATGGCCATGCGGTTGACGGCTTCTTCAAAGGCTTCGAGGGCGACAGCGACAATATAATCTCCCTTTCCGAATTCCAGTGTGCTCTCCACGCCCAGATTCTTCAAGGTATTCTCGTTCGTTACTTCCACGGCCGCCGGTAAGAGATTGGTTTCAAAAATCCGGTCGGCAAAGGTGGAGGCATCGGAAAGGGAGCCAAAGGACAAGAGGAGGGTTTCCATTCTTTCGGGAAGAGGGAGCAACCGCAGGGTCATGTCGCACAAGATCCCCAGAGTGCCCATGGAGCCGATCATGAGTTTGGAAATATCATAGCCGGAAACGTTCTTTACGGTTTTTCCTCCCGCCCCCACGATCTTGCCGTCGGACGCCACGAACCTCACCCCGAGAACAACATCCCTCGGTAGGCCGTAGAGGAGCCTTCTGGGACCGGTTGAGTTGCTGGCTATAATCCCCCCTATGGTGGCTTTGTCGCTGAAGGTTGGATCAAGGGGCAGGAAACAACCACTGTGACTCCTTTCAGAGCAAATCATCTCATCCTCTTCCAGGTCGAGATCCCCGAGAGGCAGATAACAACGGTCCTCCTCCGTGGCTACCCTGGCTTGTATATCCCGGAACTTGACGCCGGACTCTACGGTAATAGTGAGATTTGCGGCGTCCACGTCTTTGAGGCGATTGAGTCGGGCAGTGGAAACCACCAGATCTAACCTGTCCGGTGAGTTGCCCATCGCCATCTTTGTGCCGCTTCCCCAGGGGATTATGGTCAGCTTCTCTTGGTTTGCGAAACGAACCACCTCGGCGATTTGCTCCGCCTTTGTCGGATAGACCACGGCCTTGGGCAAGGCACGGTCCACGGCATATCGGGAGGTGACATCAGCGTCTGTCTCAATAAGGTCCTTTTCCAGGATTTCAGCAAGCCCAGTCGATAAGTCGGTCCTGTCTGTCACGTGATGACTCCTTTCCTCGAAGTATAGCCACAAAGGCACTAAGGCACGAAGATTGAACCTTGAACGGGAAACCTTTGAACCTGTTTATATCGGAGCGTCCGGTGCAGGTATCACCTTGCCGGGATTCAGTATATCCTCCGGGTCAAAGGCCTTCTTGATTTGGCGCATGAGCTGAAAATCACCCTCGGAAAAGACAAAGGCCATTTCTTTCAACTTCTCGGTGCCGATCCCATGTTCTCCACTAATGGTCCCTCCCACATCCGCGCAAATCTTCAGGATCTCCGACCCCGCTTTGTGCACCCGCTCCAATTCTTCGGGATTTCTTTCGTCAAAGAGGATAAGGGGATGGAGATTTCCATCACCCGCATGAAACACATTGCCAATGGGGAGATCGTACTTCTTCCCCACCTCCATGACCTTCTTGAGCACCTCGGGCAGTTTTGTGCGCGGAACGGTACCATCGCAAACCAGATAATTGGGTGCCAGCCGAGCAACAGCCCCGAAGGCCCCCTTGCGGCCGGCCCAAAGTTCCGCCCGCTCCTGGTCGTCTTTTGCCAGCCTGACTTCTCGAACGTTATGCCTCCGACAGATGTTCATGATCTTATCGGCCTGGCGTTCCATACCGTCGGACAAGCCGTCGAGTTCGATGATCAGAACGGCCGCGGCATCAATAGGGTATCCAACATGGACCGATTCCTCCACAGCCTTCATGACGAGGTTGTCCATCATTTCCAGGGTGGCGGGTACGATGCCTTCCGCAATTATTGCGGAAACGGTATTTCCCGCATCCTCAATGGTTTCATAGATCGCAAGCATGGTCTTGACCGCTTCCGGGGCCCGGATGAGTTTCAGCATCATTTTGGTGACCATGCCCAGGGTCCCCTCACTGCCCACCAATAAGCCGGTGATGTCAAAACCCGGCTGGTCGGGGGATTTTCCTCCGGTCCACAGGACCGTCCCGTCATCCATCACAACCTCGGCCCCCAGAACATGGTTGGTGGTCACACCATATTTGAGGCAATGGGGCCCTCCCGAGTTCTCCCCAAAGTTGCCGCCCAGGGTCGAAACCTTCTGGCTGGCCGGATCGGGGGCGTAAACGAATCCCTTCTGGAGAAGCAGTGTTTGCAGGTCCAGGGTAATGACCCCGGGCTCGACGGTCACGGCTCGGTTTGGGATGTCAATCTCCAGAATCCGGTTCATTCGCGAGAAGTGAACCAAAATGCCACCCCGGACGGGAACTGTGCCGCCGCTCAGATTGGTTCCCGAGCCCCTCGCGATCACCGGGATCTTTTCCCTGTGGGCGAGGGCCACGATCTGGGAGACCTCCTCCGTGCAATTAGGCAGCACGATGACGTCGGGTTTCCCTTTTTCAAGGGAAGCATCATAGCCATAGAGTTCCCGATCCATGTCCGAAGAGAGGACATAGTCAGTGCCCACGATGTCAGCAAGCGTCTGGATGAGTGTGTCTTTGTCCATGCCAAAATCCTTCATAGTTTATAGATTCAAAAATTCGCCTTGCCCCAATCCCTTTGTGTCTCACTCACAGCCATATTGGGTAATGACAAAGCATTCACTGGCATTAATAATGGTATCATCCGATTCGAGGATGTCAACAACCCAGCCCATCCCTTTGAGGGTTTGATAATAGGTTGTCGCCAGGGATAATAAGCACTTGCGGTCACAGATGAGGAGAGCAATAGTCTGTGTGAAGGAATTTTCTTGAGAAAATGTCGTTTATCGTCAAAAATCACATTATTGGATATTTCTGACAAAATGCTGTCAGAGGCTCAAAAGCGAATCGAGGTATTTGCCAATAGATTATTGCACGTCGTTCAAGTGGTGGAAGGTAATAAAAACAAAACAAAAAGGCAAGAACCATAAAGATTTTCGACCATTAAGGAGGAAAGGTATGGCGAACCACAAGATCGCGGTGATTCCCGGCGATGGCATCGGCAAAGAAGTGGTCCCTGAAGGCATCCGCGTCCTTGAGGCGGTTGGCAGGCGTTTCGACATTGAATTCAGTTGGGAGGAATTCTCCTGGAGCTGCGAGACTTACACCCGTACCGGCCGTATAATGCCCGAAAACGGGATCGAAGAACTCCGCGGTTATGATGCGATCTTCCTTGGCGCTGTTGGGTTTCCAGGCGTACCCGATCACATTTCCTTGTGGGAACTATTAATACCCATCCGTAGGCAAATGCGGCAGTATATAAATCTGCGTCCCGTTCGGTTGCTGACGGGTATGGTCACGCCCCTCAAGGATCGGGGCCCGGGGGATATTGATTTTCTAATTGTTCGAGAGAATAACGAGGGTGAATATTCAGAGATCGGCGGACGTATGTTTTCAGGGACCGAAGATGAGATGGCCGTGCAGGAATCGGTTTTCACCCGAAAAGGTGTGGATAGGGTCTTGCGCTATGCATTCGAACTCGCTCGGCATCGTGACGCCAAGCACGTAGCAACGGCAACCAAGTCCAACGGCATTATTCACACCATGCCTTTTTGGGATGAGCGCTTCGCTGCCATCGCCCAAGAGTATCCCGATATTCAGACCAGCAAGTACCATATCGATATCCTTACGGCCCATTTCGTCCTTCATCCCGACTGGTTCGATGTGGTCGTAGGGAGCAACCTCTTCGGCGACATTCTATCTGATCTGGGCCCCGCACTCTCCGGCAGTATCGGTATTGCGCCATCGGCCAATATTAATCCAACCCGTGAATACCCCTCCATGTTCGAACCGGTTCACGGCTCAGCCCCTGATATTGCAGGCAAGGGGATTGCGAACCCCATAGGACAAGTCTGGTCGGGCGCCATGATGCTGGATCACCTGGGCCATACAGAGGCCGGGGCGGCGGTGGAAAGGGCTATCGAAACAATGTTGCGGGACACCCCTTTGCGAACCCCTGATATGGGCGGCGGTGCAACGACTGCTGAACTGGGGAAAGCGATTGTTGAGGCCCTTTAGATTTATCCCCCTAAGAACAAGCGGCCGACTTCGGGATTCTGAAGGAGCTCGTCGCCTTTGTCGGCCATGGCCAGTTGACCCGATACCAGGACATAGCCGATGTCGGCGAATTCCAACCCTTTCTTGGCGTTCTGTTCGACCATGACAATGGTCTTGCCTTCATTGCGCTGGAGATCGTCTAAGATCTCGAACACCATTTCAATATAACGGGGCTCGAGCCCTATGGAGGGCTCATCCACTAATAGGACTTCCGGCTCCATAATCAGTGCCCTGGATATCTCCAAAAGACGCCTTTCACCGCCGGAAAGCACACCAGCCTTCATATTTCGGCGTTCGGACAAACGGGGATACTTGGCAAGCACCTTCTCTGTGGCCTCGCGGGCTTGCATCGGCCTGTCCATGAGAAAGCCGCCCATATGCATATTTTCCTCGACAGTCATGTCGGGGAAAACAGAGGTGTCCTGAAGGATGTAAGCGATCCCGGCCCGTTTGAGTTTCTCGTTGGGATTCAGGCAGGTGATGTCCTCCCGCCGCATCTTGATGGCCCCACCTTTGATATCGGTGAACCCATATATGGAATGCAGCACGGTGGACTTTCCGGCGCCATTGGGGCCGATGAGGCAGAGAGACTGGCCCTCTCCCACGAGTAAATCGAATTCGTACAAGACCTCCATCTTGCCGTACCCTGCCTTTAAGCCTTCGATGGAAACCAGTGATTCCTTTCCCACAAGTTCACTCAAGCGCTCTCGGCTTGGCCCTTCGGCGGCCAGCTTCGCGGCCTGACGCTCCACCTCGTCAACGGACAGCACTGTGTCTACGGGGCCGAGGCCGTAACTCCTGGCAGTATCTTCTCGGACTTCCTGTTTTTTGTTCCGCTTCATTATTTTGCCCCGAGATAGGCGTCGATCACCTGCTGATCCCTTTGGATCTGATCGGGTGGACCGCTGGTCAGGAGTTGCCCATGGGCCAGGCAGTAAATGTGTTCGGCCAGGTTCATTATTGCGCGCATGTTGTGTTCAATGACAAAGAGCGTGATCCCGAGATCCTCATTGGAACGCTTCAAGCGCTCGATTAAGCCGTTAATCAGCGTCGGATTGATGCCTGCGGTGGGCTCGTCCAGCAGGAGCATTTTGGGTTCGTTCATAAGAGCCATGGCGAACTCCAGGAGCTTTTGTTGGCCAAAGGAGAGATCCCCCGCCATCAGGCGCCGTTTGGCATAGAGTCCCACGAATTCCAGCAAGCTCTCGGCCTTCTCCGTGACCTCAGGTAGATACTTGGAGAACATGGTTCGGATGCCTTCGTTGGTGTGGGGCACGCTGATCTGCATGTTCTCAAAGCAGGTCATCTTTCCGTAAATGCGTGTCTGCTGAAAGGTCCTGAGCAAACCCAGACGCGCGATCTCAGGCACCCGCATTGCTGAGATCACCCTGCCCTCAAAGCTGATGGAGCCTTTGTCGATAGGATGGTAACCGACGATGGAGTTGAAAAGCGTGGTCTTGCCTGAGCCGTTAGGGCCGATCAGGCCGATGATGCGGCCCTTGGGGACAGACATGGTGATATTGTCGTTGGCAACGACGCCGCCGAAAAACTTGCAGACCCCCTCCACGATCAGTTGCTGTTCGCTCACGCCCCACCTCCCTCGGGGGCGCTTAAAACTCCTTTCCCCTCTACCCGATGGCCGAAGCGCTCGGGCCATTGCTCCCGAATCCATCCCATGATGCCTTGAGGGAAGAAGACCACGATACCGACAATGAGTGCCCCCAAGGCCACTCTCTGCCAACCGAACAAGTAGGTCCAGAAGATTTCCTGGGTGATGTGGAAGATCACGGCGCCAATCACCGGCCCCCACAGGGTCCCCTTGCCGCCGAGAATGGCCATCAAGATCATCCACACCCCGAAGGTAGGACCGGCAAAGGCCACTTCGGTGGGATCGATAAAGCCGATAAGATGGCCGGCGCCACCGCCTGCCAATGAGAGGAATAGGGCGGAAATGCACCAGGCCACAATCTTGTACCGGGAGGTGTGAATGCCCATGGCCTCCGCCTTGTCCTCATCATCCCGGATGGCGTTTACCGCAAGACCAAATCGCCCGGAATAAAGCCATCTCAGCGTCAAAAACGCAATGACGGCCAGGATGAAAAAGATAAAGTAGAAGAAGGCCCCGCGCTCTCCCAAACCTTCGGGAAACACCGGTGTGACCATTCCGGAACCCGCACCGACGTATTCCCAACCGTTGGCCAACTCACCGGCAGCGACCCCAAGCCCCAGGGTACAGATGCCGAAGTATTGGCCCCGCATCCCCATCCCCAGGATGCAGGCTCCGAGGATCGCAGCTATGACCACCGCAACAACGGCTCCCGCTCCCATACCAAGAAACAATCCAACCAGGTAATCACCGGCGGGCAGCGTATCCACCCTGCCCGCCACGTGGGCGTATTCATCGAGGTCGTAGTGCATATTTCGCTGTATCACCGCGGTTACATACATCCCGATGCCGAAAAACACGACATTACCGAATGAGTTGTAGCCCATCTGCCCGCCCACAATATCCCAGGTGAGGGCAAACACGACCATCACCCACAGGAAGGCCAACTGGGTCTGGTAGGCCGGTAATACAAAGGGAGCAACCAGTGAGACAATAAGGATGCTGCCATAGAGCACAAAATATCGTCCTTTGGTGTTCATTTGAGATATTTTCGTTGAAGTCTGAGTAAGAAGTTGCGCCAAACCAGGATGACGACTAAAAGTGAAAAAACAAAGGCGGCCTGAAACTCGGCGCCGAAGATAAACCCGGCGAAGTTCTCGGCAGCGCCGAGACCCAATCCTGCAAAAACTACCCCCGCCACGTTACCAAGCCCTGCAATAATGACAATCATGAAGGAGCGGATCGTATAGGCGAGCCCGGCGAACGGTTGAATGACCCAGGTCATCACCACCAACGCTCCGGCCGCGCCACAAATGGCAGCATTAATTCCAAAAGTGGTGGCATAGACCTTGTTCGTGTCGACACCCAGGATTCTCGCAGCACGGGCGTCCTGGGCGGTAGCGCGAATGGCCTGACCGAGTCGCGTTTTTTTCATAAAAAACGCAAGGCAGGCCCCCAGAACCAGGGCTATGGAGAAGCTGACCACTTTGATCTGGAGGACCGTTACATTGCCATTGAACAAAAACCAGGTGCCAAGCTCGGATTCGACGGTCTGTACGTCCGCGCCGAACAACTGGTTCATGAGCTGCTGCATCAGAATGCCGATGCCGAATGTGGCTAAAATCGAAATGAAAAGGTCCTTTTCAATGATGCGAACGATGACGATGTGGTAAAGCAGCCATCCGACGATATACAAGGCCACAGCCGCCAGCGGCACGCATAGAAAAGGGTTAAGACCCGCCTTGCTTAGTATATAGACGATGAATCCTCCAAGGATGACGAATTCTCCCTGGGCGAAGTTGATGATCCGCATGACGCCCCACACAAGCGCCAGGCCGTAAGCTGCCAAAGCAAAGATGGCGCCGATAAGGACACCATCAATGAGAAGCTGCAGCGAAAAGATCGGTGCGGTGAAGAGGATTTTGAAGGCTTCCATAATAGTTAGAAATCTATTTTTTAGGTAAGCAGGGCCTCAGCAATCCCTTTTCCACCCTCCGTAGCAGTGCTACTGCGGAGGACGGGACAGGGGTCCCCGAGCCCCTGCTTAATCAAACGTGCTTTCAAAGCGTTATGATTATAAATTTATCTTTGACTCCACTTGGGTCTTGGGTAGATTACCTTGCCGGCGGCAAAGTTGCTGGGCGCCACCGGGATGTATTTACCCTTTTGGATTTGGCGCAGAACCATGGGTTTGGCGATGTTCTTGCCCGTGTCATCAAAATCAACCCACCCATAGAAGGTCTCAAGCTTGGTAGCGGCCAAGGCATCACGCACCTTCTCAGTATCGAATGACCCGGCCCGTTCCATGGCATCGATATAGACCAGCACGGCGGCCGAGGACTCCGCTCCCTGGTAAGGCGGCACATAACCGTAAGTTTTTTCGAAGAGTACAGCATAATCTCCGGCCGATCCGAACCATCGGTCTTTATAAGTCATGGTTGGCGCCCACTGGGTCGCACAAAGCGTATAGTCGGCATTCGCACCGAACTTGCCTGTCACGTCCGCCGCCTCACAATGGGTAATGGCCAGTATCGGCACGTCCACTTTCATTTGCGATGTCTGCCGGACGGCAAGCGCCGCCCCTTTGGAATGACCGGAAACGATAAGAACATCAGGTTTCAGCGCCTTCACCTTGGTCAGGGTTGCTGTCATGTCGGTAAGTTCTTTAGGCAGTTTGTCATCGATGACAACCTTCATGCCGTACCTCTTGGCGTCATCGATAACACCGGCACGGATGTCCATTGAGAATGGATCATTCTCGACTGCTATGGCAACCCTTAGGGAATTCGGGTCTTTGCCGGCCATTTTGGCCTGCTCGGCGGCCACGGTGATGGCTTCTGCCAAATACTGCTCAGAGGTGGAGAGCACAGCAAACAAGTACCTGTACCCCTTATTGAATAGACCTCGAGAGGCGCCGTTCGCCTCGACCATGGGAATCTTGTGCTTCTCGATTATAGGCGCCATGCCTTTGGTCGGTCCGGAACCGTATGGCCCCAGGATGAATTTGATACCGTCCTGCTTAATCAGCCGATCGGCTAATTGCCCGGCGCGGGCCGGCGTCGATTCGTCATCGTAGTACTTGATTTTAACTTTGTAACTCTTGCCTGCCACCTTGACCCCGCCCATTTCATTGATACGCTTGGCGGCGAGGTCATAGCCATTCTTTGTGTGTTTGCCGTTAGTCGAGTATTTCCCGGTGAAGGAAACCGCAGCGCCAAATACAATGGTGTCTCCTTCGACCTTGGCACAGGCAGGATTCGTAATAATAAGGCCAAGGGCGGCCAAACCAACCACCAATACGATTAAAAATTTCTGTTTTCCTGTCATAATCTTGTCCTCCTCAAATATTGTGGTTATAAGTTAACGCGGATTGCTTTATTCCGCGTGACCCCCGCATCATGCTAAAATTTATACCATTAGTTGACCATTCTTATTCCCCGCTATCCCAATCTTCCCTACCAATATTCCATCGCATTTTCGAAGATCATCGGGAGTTCTTCTTCGCCAACCGGGCGTGGGGATAGCTTGATGACCCTGTGTTGGGGTAGAGTGCCTTTGACGAGCTTGGGTATGTCCTCTCTGGTGTAACCGATGGCACTGAGCCCGTTGGGGATATTCAAGGCTTGCATCAAATAAATCACCCGATCAGCGAGTACTTTTCCAGCATCATCGAGTTTTGCTCGAGTGACATCCGTACCCAGAGCCTCAGCAGCCGACAAGTGCTTTTCCGGACATGCGGGTCCCGTGAATCGGAAAGCGGCAGGGGCGTTGAGGACAACGGCCATACCATGGGGGACCATGGGGTGGTCTTCAGGATAACCCTCTGCGTGGTAGCTTTTGACCATGCCGGAAACCGGGTAAGACATGCCATGGGGCAATGTGCATCCGGCATTTCCAAAGCCAACCCCGGCAAAGGACGCAGCCAGCAACATTGCGCCCCTGGCTTCGTCGTCGGACGGGTCGTTTATCACCTTGATGAGGTTTTGCGAAAGCATGCGCATGGCCTGAAGGGACCATATATCGCTGATGGGATTGGACCCCTGGTAGGCCGGACGAAGAACAGGGCGTTCGGGTTTGGGACGTTCGGTAAAGGGCAGGGCGGTGAAGGATTCAATGGCGTGGGTGAGGACGTCCAGGCCGGTGCATGCAGCGACCATGGGGGGCATGGTGCGTGTGTTTTCAGGATCGATGATTCCCAGGGCGGGCTTGAGACGCCGATGGGCAATGCCGGTCTTGGCATGCATCTCTTCGAAATCGAAGATCACCACACCGGTGGTTTCACTGCCGGTGCCTGCCGTGGTTGGAATTGCGAAAAGGGGTTTTAGTTCTCCGGGAACGGGAACGCCTTTACCAACGGGCGGGTTCACGTAATCAAGGAAGTCTTCAGGGGGATAGGTCGAGTAGAGGTTTGCTGCTTTTGCCGTATCCATGACCGATCCGCCTCCCACTGCAATGAAACTGTCAAAATTTCCTTTTTGTGCAAAGGAAATGGCATCTTTAAGCGAAGAGTCCGTTGGCTCAACCCGAACGCGATCGAAGAGTTCGTACTCAATCCCTTGATCATTCAAGGCTTCAACCACGTTCATGACAGGAGGAAGTTCCTTGAGCACGGGATCTGTCAGGACCATGACGCGTTTAACCCCGAGGTCAGCGAGGTCCATACCGATTTCTCGGGTCGTGCTCGGACCGTACCTGATGTTCGAAGCGGCCATTTCAAATGCGTTGTCGCGTTCCATGCAGTTCTCCTTCTTTTCCAGCTATTTTGTTACGATCACCTCCAAATTAATTGAAGTGATCAAAATGAACAATTGGGCCTAAACCTTAATGACTCAAAATAAACCTGTGAATATTTTTACCGCAGACATGCCCGCCAGAAGTAAGGCGGGCAAACGCAGACATTTAGTTCGGCCGACCTGGCCGAACTAAAGCTTTCATGCCCTACGGGCAACGCCCTCGCGAAGCGATTGGCCATTTTTGCCTCCGCAAGTCGCGGAGGCAAAAGGTCTGTGCTTGCCGGGCCATAGCTTAAGCGACGGCTGGTCAATCGAGCGAACCTGAGCGAAGTCGTAGGAGAGCGGGCGGCTAATATAGCTTACAGTGAATTTAGAAAATACACCGCCGTTTCGAATTAATTTACCAGCTATATTGGAGAAGAGCCTGTTTCAAAGGCAATTCATTAGGTGAAATACTACTGCCGATGATGATTGGAAATACGAAAAACTATCGAATGTTTCGAATATAAGTAAAAGGTCGTTGATGTGTCAAGGGTGATGGGGAATTCTGATCACCAGCAAAGTATCAGATGCAAAGCGCTGAGGAGCGATGACCGAGGCGTATGCGGTAATACTCCGCAGGGAGGAGAGATCCAAAACACGCCACTCTTGAGATCCCGCCCAAGCGGGGAGATGATGCCTTGATGGTGGTCAGGGGGATTGATAAACCACTTGGATAATGATATAGAAAACCCCTGGTTTTCAGGGCAATTAGACGCATCAGTGCGTGTAGAGTAAAAGATAAACATCTTTGAAAAGGGGGTAGAAATGGCAAAATTACTATGGCGTCCTACAGAAGATAGAGCAAAAAACAGCAACATGTTTCGGTTTATGAATTTCATTAATGAGAGGTACGACAAGGATTTCAGCGAATACGCCCCACTTTATGAATGGTCTATCGATAATATCCCTGAATTCTGGAAATCCATGTGGGAATTTGCGGAAATCAAGGCTTCAAAGCCCTACGATCGGGTTGTTGATGATTTGACCAAATTGCCTGGGGCAAGATGGTTTTCCGGTGCAGAGGTGAATTTTGCGGAAAACCTCCTTCGATATAGAGACGATAAGGCTGCATTGGTTTTCAAGAGTGAAGCGAAAGAATCGACAAAAATGACCTATGCCGAGCTTTATTATGAAGTTGCTCAAGTCGCCAAATCGCTGCGGGAAGCCGGGATCCAACCCGGAGACCGAGTCGTGGGATTTATGCCGAATATGCCGCAGACCGTCATCGCCATGCTGGCAGCCACGAGCACGGGCGCCGTATGGTCTTCGTGCTCACCGGATTTCGGCTTCAAAGGGGTCCTCGATCGATTCGGACAGATCAAACCAAAAATCCTATTCACGGCAAACGGGTATTCTTTCAAAGGCAAGAACTTCGATTCCCTGGGGCCCATTTCAGACATCCTGAAGGAGTTGCCGACAGCCGAAAAAGTCGTAGTGGTGCCCTATACCGAACAAGACCCGGACATATCCGGGGTACCCAACGCCGTACACTACAGGGATTTTAAATCGAATGAAGAAAACCTGGACATCGAGTTCACACAACTGCCCTTTGAACATCCCCTCTATATCATGTATTCCTCCGGGACGACTGGACTCCCAAAGTGTATGGTCCAGAGCGCAGGAGGGATATTGATCCACCACCTTAAGGAACTCATGCTTCATTCGGACCTAAAACGGGAAGACACCATTTTCTATTTCACGACCTGCGGTTGGATGATGTGGAACTGGTTGGTGAGTTCCTTGGGCGTGGGTGCAACCCTTGTTCTCTTCGACGGCAATCCCTTCCATCCGGATCCAGGCGCCCTTTGGAAGATGGCCCAGGATGAGAAGATTACGATCTTCGGTACAAGCGCCGGATATATCGCTGCACTCCAAAATGCAGAGGTCACGCCTGGAAAGGATTATGACCTGTCTCCATTACGATCGGTCCTCTCAACAGGATCTCCCCTATCCATAGAGGGATTTGAATATATCTACCGCGAGGTTAAAGAAGATCTCCAATTGGCTTCAATCGCCGGCGGCTCGGATATCAATGGCTGTTTTGCCGGAGGCAATCCCATGGGGCCGGTTTATGCAGGTGAATTGCAATGCAGATGCCTGGCTATGAAGGTGCAGGCTTATGATGAAAATGGGAAGCCGGTTTTGAATCAGCAGGGTGAGCTCGTCTGTGAAGCGCCGTCACCATCCATGCCAATCCATTTTTGGGAGGACCCCAACGGTGAAAAGTACCATTCAGCCTATTTCGATGTCTTCCCCAACGTCTGGAGACACGGGGACTTCATCGAGGTCAATGATCACGGTGGCGTGGTTATCTATGGCAGATCGGACGCAACCCTCAATCCTGGCGGGGTGCGTATAGGAACGGCGGAGATCTATCGCCAGGTGGAGCAGCTGGATGAGATTGAAGACAGCCTCGTCGTCGGACAGGAATGGAAAAACGATGTCCGCGTCCTTCTTTTTGTGAAGACGGCCGAGGGCTATGAACTAAATGAAGACATCATTGCCAAGATCAAAAACACCATTCGAACCAATGCGTCTCCCCGTCATGTACCCGGGAAGATTGTTCAGGTGCCGGGGATTCCCTATACGTTAAATATGAAAAAGGTGGAACTCGCAGTAAAGAAGGTGATCCAGGGACAGGCCGTCCTCAACAAGGATGCCCTGCAGAATCCGGAGGTGCTGGAATTTTATGCCAATATAAGAGAGATCCAGGAAGACTAGATGTTTCCAGTAAGAAATGGCTCTTTTTCCGCTAAGCTTCGTTCTCCGCGGATTTCTGTCTACGGCGTAAATAAAAGGCGAAAGGCATAGGGCGCAGGGCACAAGGTAAAAATTTTGAACGGCGCTTCTTGAGTTTTCCTTAAGCCTTGAACCTTTTTGCCGCTTAGCTTGTAAGCCTTGTTCCTCGAGACTTCGTTCGCTCCCGAGGGCGGGATTTCGCAAGCTCAACTATCGCCTGGACATTTTTCCTCAGCCTGTTCGATTTTTTCGAACAATAGGGGTGGATCATGCAACATGTTGGCTATATGGCTGTTGCCGAAGAGGCCATGGCCAAGATCAGAGAAGGGGCTTTCCTGACTGTTCTGGCGGACGGGGTCATAAATACCATGACCATCGGTTGGGCGACAGTTGGCTATGTTTGGAGGAGGCCGATCATGATGGTTGCCGTAAGGCAAAGTCGCCACACATTTGGAATCATTGAAAAGGCGAAAGATTTTACTGTGACCATCCCTTCCTCAGACATGCGAAAGGAAATCATGTTCTGCGGAACAAAATCAGGGCGAGATTACAATAAATTCAAAGAGTGCAATCTTGAAGTCGCGGAAAGCCAAAAGGTGAGTACCCCAATCATCGCCGTTCCGGGTTTGCACACGGAATGCAAAATCATGTACAAGGCCCCTATGGACCCGGGCTATCTCGAACAAACTGTTGATGAGAGCCTCTACCCGGAAAAAGATTATCATACCCTCTACTTTGGTGAAATCTTGAATTGCTACCAGACATCATAAATGAGAGGGTGCATTCGAGCACAGCTATGAGGGATCGCTTCAACTTATTATTATCATTTCACGCGTTTGCATAATAGAAATCCCAAATTACAAATCCCAAATGACAAATAAATTCCAATCCATCCTCCGTAGCAGGCTACTGCGGAGGACGGATGACTGAAATTCCAAATAAAAGTCTTTGATCTCAAAGAAAGAACAGATCGATTCACTGAACCCGTTTCGGTAATTCTTTGAGGGCTGTCAGGATAGATTGGGATTTGGATTTTGAGATTTATTTGTGATTTGGTGCTTGGAATTTGCGATTTAAAGGATTCCTCGAAAAGGCTTATTCTTCTCAAACAAATCAGGGAAGCAGCATGGTTTCAAATGGACAAAAAGACAAATTGGATCTACCCGTAACGCTCTTCCCTCACATCTTTCTTCCTGAATCGGCCATAAAGAAAGTGCTCTCCTTCTTCGGGCCCATCACGATTTGCCAACCATGGTACATGGCCCCCCCTGCTTTTCTGTCAGAATCTTCGTGTTCGAATCTCATTAAACTATCAATCCCCCTGGACGCCCACAGGCCGGATGATGATTTTAAAGCCCGGCTGGCCGAATACAGGGCCTGGATCGGAGATAATCGAGATAGGGGCTATACCGCTTTTCTGCAAGCTACAGGAGGATCGGAGTATACTGAGGATAAAAGCTGGGAGATCAGGCGAGCCCTTCGTCAAAGGGCGGAGTCGACCGACCTACCCAAAGAGGACAATACCTTTAGATGGCACCTGGTTCTTCATCTTGCGAAGGAATTGGAAAGACAACAATATGAAGCGGATGGGCTATTGAGGGACCTCAAGCAAAAAGGGGCTCTCCTGGAGGGCGCCCTGGAAAAGGAAGAGGAACTTGAAAGCATCCTAAAGGATTTGCCACAATTTGGATTGGATTCCGACACATGGGAAATGCATTTAGGCCAAATTTTTGAGGCCTGGTTCTCCCTTTTTGGGAGTCTATTAGATGATCATGTACCATTGGTCACCTGGGATCGCAAAGTATTGAACCATGCCCTCAGTCTATTCGAGGAGTATGGGGAGAATCCGGCATCTCAAAGGATTTCAAAGCATTTTCAATGGCCAGACCTTTCGCAACATGACATCGCCCATCTGATTCTGAAAAAGGAGCGGATATGCGAGCTGGAAAAGTCTCTGGGATTGAGAAAATACCTTCTGGCGTTGCTACAAGATCCGAAAAGTCATCTCTCGGAGGACGATGGTTTTGCTGATAGAATTGTAGATGCTTTTTCAGAAGATGTGATGGAACATCCCTTGCGCATTGAGTTGCAATATTTTCCCGAACATAGGGACAGGGCGATATTGAGAGAGAAGAAGGCCCAACAGCATCTCCCAGGAAAAACATTGATTCTCATTAAAGAAAAGTCATGTGATGACTAAAAGCAGTTCAAGAGAAGATACTCTGGCAGGTGAGGGCTGGAAAAAGCAATTTGTTGCGAGTGAGCCACGTCTTAGCGAAGCGGTAGACATGTACGAACAGGCCGGTTTTGATGTGCATCTGGAGCCCCTTCCAAAGGAACCCGAATGTGAAAGTTGCGGGGGTACGGAAGGGGTGCTGGACGACTGCAGGATTTGTTTTGAAGGTGTTGAAGATCAATATAAGATTATCTTCACCCGGCCGGGCAAAGGCAGGACGGAAGCGGAAGAGGCCCTTTTCTGACCAGACGGCTCGCCGGAACTCAAACACCACTATTTCACCTTTATTCTACAGCCAATCCCTTTGAGGTTGGGAGTCCCGAATTCTTTGCCCAGCTTTTCCGTCGATGTCAGGATATTGAAATTGGCCGATTCCCAATCATACTGTTCCTCTGCCTTACCTTCGGGAAACCACCATCCGTAAGCGGCATTGACGATCTTGGGGTGAATCGCGTCCGTGACATGGGCAAATTGCGTAATCCGGCCCTTTCTCGTTTCAATGACTATTTCATCACCTTCTTTGATCCCGAACAGAGAGGCCGTTTCAGGATGGATCTCGGCGCGGGGATGGGGTCGCTTTTCTCTCAATTTGCCGATCCACCTGTAGGACGAGTGGAGATAATATCGACTCTTTGTACTGATCAGGATATAAGGAAATTCAGGATCATCCTCTTCCGGCAATGCCTTGAATTCGGGAAAGGGGGGTAGCCCGAATTTTTTTTCCGTGCTCAATTTTAGTTCAATCTTGCCTGTCGGGGTCTTAAACCCTTTTTCCTCGTAAAAATTGAATAGATCGGGACCCTTGAGATACCCCTTTTCAACAAACTGGCTGTAATCAAGACCACTGGGCCTTAAGATGTCCTCGAGAAATTGATGGCAATCCTCATGCCAGTACTCCTCAGGGCTTATGCGCTTGCCGAGCTCGTTCATGATCCTTATATCAGGCCAGCACCCCTCAGGCGGATCCACAACCTTGGGTCTTGCCAGGATATACCCATGCCCGAGCCCGTAATGGCCGATATCATCAAACTCGAAATGGCTTGCGACCGGCAATACCACATCGGCCATTGATGCCGTGGGTGTCATGAATAGATCGGCGACGGCCATAAAGTCCAGTTTCATGAATGCTTCATAAGTCTGGCAACTGTCGGCCCAGGCCATCATGGGATTGCAGCACATGGCATAGAAGGCTTTCATGGGATAGGGGGTCTCTTCGAGGATGGCCTTTCTGAAAAAGGCGGGCGGGATGGTCATAAACCTTGGAATCACACCCTGGGATGCACTCAACATTTCCTTTCGCTTTTCAGGGATAAGGTCTGCACGGACAAATGGACCCAACCCCATAATCTTGGGATCCAGGGCCTGTACGTTCCCGCCGGGTATATCCAGGTTTCCACAAACGGCCATCAGGGAGATGAGGGCCCTCGCAATCTCAAAGCTATGGATGTTGTGCTCGATGGGATTGCCCCATTGAATCACGGCAGGTTTTGATCGTGCGTATTGTCTTGCCGTTTCACGAATAAGATCTTCCGGTATCCACGTGATTTTCGACACCTTCCGGGGATGATAGTCTTTGACATGGTCCTTTAACTCTTCAAAACCATAGGTCCATTTTTCCACGAAAGCCTGTTCATAAAGGGATTCCTCTAAAATAACATTCAATAGCCCCAAAGCCAGGGCATGATCTGTGCCGGGTCTGATTTGGAGCCATTTATCCGCTTGTTTTGCGAGCTCAATATTTCTTGGATCAATGACGATAAGATCGGTCCCTTCTTTCAATTGTTTCAAAAGCAGGCTGCAGATCTCTCCTTCCTCGTTCGTGCTGGTGATATTACTTCCCCATAGGACGACAAGCTTGCTTGGATGATGAAAATCAGCGACCGGATAAAACCCGCAGGTGTGAAGGCCCGTTATTTCCCGGGGGGCGTGGCACACGTCCTGGGAAGCAATAACATTGGGTGACCCGAATAGATTCGCAAGGCGAATCAGGACAAAGTGGTCCAGGCCCTTGGGCATCCCCACCCCGAATCCAACAGCCTTAGCGCCATGTACTTCCTTTATCCGTATCAAATTTTGAGCGATTTCATTGAGTGCATCATCCCAGGAGATCTTTTGCCATTGGCCCTCACCACGCTTTCCTGTTCGTATCAGGGGGTGCTTGAGCCGGTCGGGATGGGTAAGGCGGTCTGGAGAAGCCAGGCCTTTGGGGCAGATATAGCCTTTGTTCAGAAATCCATCGGGATCTCCTTTGACCTTGACAATCTCACTATCTTTTACACCTACCAACAGGGAACAGCCGCCGTGGTCCATTCTTGCGCAATGGGTTTTCACCCAACGAAGGTCATCTGTCACTTTAAAAAACTCCTCTCTAGCTACTCAAAACATGACAAGGGGTTAATCGAAGGAAGCTACCTGAAATATCAAATTATAGGGTCCCCTTGGTTGGTTATTGTGTTCGACTTATGTAGAAGATAGCCTTCGTGCCTGACATGCACTCTCAACGCATGGTGCAGCCGGTCTCTGCAACAGGCCGCACGATTTCAGCACCCCGGAATACCCGTTTGGGATTCAGAATCCTAATGGGATAGCTGGGATCTGCATAGCTCTTTCCCCAGCAGGCATCGACTGTGGCCTGATGGTCTTCAGGCCTCAGGGTAATCGTGCCGGTCGGCAACTCAAGGGACAATCCTTCTAGAGCTGCCGCGACCGTTTCTTTATTTATAGATCCTGCCTTTTGGACGGCCGCCTTGTAAGTATACACGGCACCATAGGCGTTATGTGCATTGTAAGAAGGATAATCTCCGTACCTCAGGTAGTACGCCTCATTGAACTTCCTGTTCATAGGTGAGTCATTGGCCAAAAACCAGTATCCGCTGGAAATCCAAACGCCGGTCGGCATCTTGGCCCCGAGGGCGGTCAGGATATCCGTATTTGCGGCCATTGTTGACAACACCATGAAATCCTTTTTAAACAAGCCTAATTCGTCAGCTTGCAGCATAAAGCGCATCAGATATTTGCCCCAGAGGGTAACCAGGACACCCCTGGCATTGGAATGAAGGACCTGCCTGATGTAAGGCCTTAAATCTTTTTTTTTGGATGGAATAAAGATGGCTTCTTCCTTCTTGAGCAACTGGACATCAGGCTTCAAGGTCTTTAGATACTTTGAGAAAAAATCCCAGGATTGATAGCTGTAAATATGTTTGCGACCAACAGTGGTCCATCTCCCGATATCGGTTTCGCCGGCAAGGCGTGCCGCGGACTTAACCTGTTGGGCAAGATTCAAAGAGATCCGGAATAGATATTTGTTGCACAGAGGGCCGGTGACGTCGGTCGTCGCTGCATTGGTAATGATGAGCGGCGTTTTTAGTTCCATGAGAACAGGCGCTACAGCTCGAGCAACTTTGCTGGAGTCAATACCAATCAGAAAATCCGCACTATCCTCTAAGACCAGTTTGCGGATGGCTTCTATCGCCACATCCGGTTTGCTGCGTGAGTTCTCGAAAATAGCCTCGAGAGGGCGCCCGTTAATGCCTCCGGTCTCGTTGATTTCATCAATCGCAAGCTGGGCGCCCTTTTGGGCAAACTGCCCGTAAGCCCCATAGGATCCGGACATGATGTAAACAAAACCGAGTCGAATCGGGACTTCTTTTGCAAGCAAAATTGAGCTCGAAAAGATCAGTCCTGTTATCGCTATTCCTGTAAGAATGATAAACCTTTTCTTCATATGTCCAATCCCCCGAAAAAACATCAATCTGCAAATCTTAGCAACATTCTGCCTTTCTAATTCCTGTCTAATATCCCTCTCGCAACTCCAACTCTTTTTGTTCAAGGGCCTTTATTTCATCCCGGTACACTGCGGCTTCTTCGAACTCCAGTTCCTTTGCGGCTGTTATCATTTTCTGGTGAAGATCTTCAATCATTTTCTTGATGCGATCCGGTGTGAGGTAAGGTTTATCCTTTTCGGAAATAACGGGCACCGTGACATAGTCCGCCTCATATACGGACCCAAGGATATCGTCAATGCCTTTCTTTATAGATACCGGGGTGATGTTGTTGGCCTCATTGTATTCGAGCTGTATCTTACGGCGGCGGTTGCTTTCATCCATGGCCTTTTTCATGGAACCCGTGACCGTATCGGCATAAAGGACGACCAATCCGTTGATATTTCTTGCTGCCCGTCCGCAAGTCTGAATCAATGACCGTTCTGAGCGGAGGAAACCTTCTTTGTCGGCATCGAGAATGGCCACCATAGACACTTCGGGCAGATCGAGTCCCTCTCTTAAAAGGTTGATACCGACCAGCACGTCGAACACGCCCAAACGGAGGTCCCTGATGATCGAAACTCTTTCAATGGTCTTGATATCTGAATGCAGATACCTCACATTGACGCCCAACTCATCATAGTATTCCGTCAGATCCTCGGCCAACCGTTTTGTGAGGGTCGTTACCAGAACACGCTCATTTTTAGCAACCCTCTCTCGAATCTTTCCCAGCAAATCATCAACCTGGTTGGATGCAGGGCGAACAATGATATCAGGATCCATAAGACCCGTAGGTCTGATGATCTGTTCGGCCAGCATTTCTCCCATCTCAAGTTCATAGGGACCTGGGGTGGCCGATACATAGATGACCTGATTCGCCCTTGACTGAAATTCCTGGAATTTCAAAGGCCTATTATCCAGGGCCGAAGGCAGTCGAAACCCGTACTGCACCAATGTACTCTTTCTTGAGCGATCCCCGTTATACATGCCGTTCAATTGCGGGATGCCAATATGGCTTTCATCAATAATGACGAGAAAGTCCTTTGGGAAATAGTCAAGAAGGGTTGGAGGCGGCTCGCCCGGCGCCCGCCCTGTAAGGTGTCTTGAGTAGTTTTCGATCCCGTGGCAATACCCCATTTCAATCATCATTTCCAGATCAAAGAGGGTTCGCTCTTCGACCCTCTGGGCTTCGAGAAGTTGGTTTTCTAAACGCAGCTTTTCCACACGTTCTTTGAGCTCCTCTTTAATTTGACGAATGGCATTTTCCCGGATATCAACTGTCGTCACGTAATGGGTTGCGGGGTAAACGGTGACCCGATTCAGTTCCTGAATCGCTTTTCCAGTGAGAGGATCTATTTCCTGAATGGTCTCAATTGTGTCTCCGAAGAAGTGGATGCGAACCGCACGGTCTTCTTCATGAACCGGGTAAATGTCGACCACATCACCGCGCACGCGAAAACGCCCACGGATGAAATCATAATCCCCGCGCTCATAGTGGATCTCCACTAACTTCCTCAGAGCATCCTCTCGGCTTACCTCCCGGTCTTTTTCAAGATAGAGGATCATGTCATGATAGACTTCCGGGCTACCCAGGCCGTAGATACAGGACACACTTGCCACGATAACCACATCATCACGATCAAGAAGGGAGCGGGTGGCCGCATGGCGCATCTTGTCGATCTGCTCGTTGATATGGGCGTCCTTTTGAATATAAGTATCGGATTGAGGGATATAGGCTTCAGGTTGGTAATAATCGTAGTAGCTGACGAAATATTCGACGGCGTTTTGGGGGAAAAAGCTCTTTAGTTCACCGTAGAGTTGAGCAGCGAGGGTCTTGTTGGGCGCAATGATCAGGGTGGGTTTTTGAACACTAACGATCACGTTAGCCATGGTGAAAGTCTTGCCTGATCCGGTCACACCGAGCAATACCTGATGACTGAGGCGGTTGTTTACACCTTTGACCAGGGTGTCGATCGCTTCAGGTTGATCGCCGCAGGGCTCAAGTTCTGTTACCAGTTCAAACCCAGACATTCTTCATGATTCCTCAAATTTTTTCCAAAAATATTCCCTTGCTGTTATCCAACGGCAAGGGAAAGGGCTTTCAACTATTGTCTGCATCCTCCAAGGTTGGGGCTAAAGCAACTAAACCTCAAACCTCCATTTTGTCCCCTTTGGGCCGTCTTCCAATAGGACGCCCATTTCCTGGAGCCGGTCCCGGATTGAATCCGCCTTTGCCCAGTCTTTGTCAGCCCTGGCCTGAACCCGTTCTGCTATAAGTTTCTCGACCTCCTCGGCCTCGATGTTTTCTGCTGAGCTCGAAAGTTCTCTGAAAAAATCATCCGGTCTTTCCTTCAGAAATCCCAAAACATCCGCAACCAGGGCGAGCTTTTTGCGGTTTCCTATCAGTTGCCCTATGGTTCCTTCATCGGGATCTTCGCCTGCGTCGTCCATGAGCTTGTTCATCTCTTTGACCTTCTCAAACATGAGGCCAATGGCACCCGCCGTGTTTAGATCATCGTCCATGAACTCAACAAACTGATTGAGGAAAGGATCTCCCTGGGTGTCTTTAAAAGGTGCCGCGGTCAAAGGTGGTTTTCGTTTATCAAATTCACCAACCACACCCTCCAATCGTTGTAGGGCGCGATAGATCCGGGCAAGCCCGGACTGAAGATCGATCACGGCACTTTTTGAAAAATCTAAAGGGCCCCTGTAATGCGTGGAAATAAGAAAAAGTCGCAGCACTTCGGGGTGATAGGATTCAAGGGCATCGCGGATTGTCAAAAAATTACCCAGGGATTTGGACATCTTTTCCGACTCAACCCTAACAAAACCGTTGTGGACCCAATACTTGGCGAAGTCCACACCGTTCGCCGCCATGGATTGGGCTCTCTCATTCTCATGATGGGGAAACAGGAGGTCTTGTCCTCCTCCGTGAATATCGAAGGTCGGCCCAAGGTAGTGGCTGCTCATCACAGAGCATTCCATATGCCATCCGGGTCTTCCAGGACCCCAGGGGCTGGGCCACTCTGGTTCGCCAGGCTTGGCAGCCTTCCAGAGGACGAAGTCCATGGGGTGTCGTTTTTTTTCATCAACGGCAACCCTGCTGCCCGCTTTCATGTCCTCCAGTTTTCTTCCGGATAGCTGGCCATAATCCTTGAAATTTTCGATGGAATAATACACGTCCCCGCCCTCTTCATAGGCGTAGCCTTTGTCTATCAAGGAACATATCATCTCAATCATGCCATCGATGTGCTCCGTTGCCCTGGGTTCAACATCCGCATTCAAAACCCCGAGCCTTCCCATGTCCTCATAATAGGCATCGATGTATTCTTCGGCCAGGGCCTTTGTGTTCTTTCCCAATTCTCCGGCCCTATCGATGATTTTGTCGTCTACATCGGTGAAATTTCGGACATAGGTGACATCGTAGGATCTCGCTCGAAGGTATCTGACCAGGACATCAAAGACTATGGCTGACCGGGCGTGGCCGATGTGGCATAGGTCGTAAACCGTGACGCCGCACACATACATGAGCACCTTGCCGTCATGCAGCGGCTTAAAATCTTCCTTTCTGCGTGTCGCGGTGTTGTAAAGTCTGAGAGTCATTAAGATCTCCTGGGATACCCTAGCGTTGCAAAAGTCGAGGATGCCGTAGATCCGAGGCGTCAAGGGTGAAGCTGTAGTATCCTACCGCGAATCCTTGACAACGAAGGAGATGCGGTGCCCTCAGCTTTCCCGCAGGGTAAAAATCATGGCAATTCTTGTTTCGCCGACTGGATTTCACTATTTGAATCAGAAAAAAGTGTCCATGAAACTGAAAGCCCTGCTATTCTTGTTTTTTATAATATCTTGACGGGATTTTTATGCAACGATGGGGGCTATTGTCAGGCTCACTATAGCATAGGCCTCGATGCCCTCTTCCCGTCCGCAAAACCCCAAACCCTCGCTGGTGGTGGGTTTGATGTTTATTTGATTAGGTTCAATTTTCATGATCCCGGATATCTTTTCCTTCATTCCCTCAAGAAAATGCGCCAATTTGGGCTTTTGAGCGACGATGGTTGTGTCGACATTACTGATTTTGCAGCCGACCTGCCGGGCAATCTCCATGACCTTTTGAAGCAAAAGCAGACTATCCGAATCCTTGTAAGCGGGATCGGAGTCCGGGAAGTGCTGCCCGATGTCGCCCCTAGCGATCGCGCCAAGTATGGCATCCATAATGGCGTGGGTAAGCACGTCCGCATCGGAATGACCGTCAAGACCGAGATGATGGGGGATAGTGACTCCTCCAAGGACCAAAGGGCGCCCCTCAACTAGCCGATGGACATCATATCCAAATCCTACGCGATACATCATAACTCCTTAACTTGTTTCGCTTAGCTCACAGGGTGGTCGAATAATGGAGTGATTGAGTTGTTAATTTGATGCGAGACCAGATTAGTGGCAGGTGGCGCAGCTGGTTCCAGCACAGCCCGCGCAACTTGATGAACTGGTGCTTGCAGCCGGCGCCGAGTAATCTTTACTGCTCTTGAAATTGCAGGCAGACATCAAACGATCAACACAGTCATCATTACATTTGGGACAACAGACGGTTTCATCACTTCGAAAAACCAAACACTCGAACTCATTTTTGCATTTGTTGCACTTATATTCATAGATAGGCATTCTGTCTATTTCTCCTCATTCCTATTATCGCCTTCTAGTTTCCCAATGACAGCAGCGGCCAAAAGCGGAAGCATGATCTCATGATGTCCAACGAGGGAATAACCCTCTCCTCCGTCGAGAGTCGGCCGATGGACCACGTTCGTCGTGGGTCTGTAGTGCTGGATAAAGTCCATATTCACCGTGGTGAATTTATTGAAATCATACCCGAGATTGCGTATTAAGGAAAGTGCCTTTAAAAAGACCTCGGGCATGATAACGGCGGAACCCAGGTTGATATAGACGCCGCCTTCAAGCTTGGATACCAGACCGGCGAAAATGCGAAAATCCATGTGAGATGTTTGGCCTATGGCCCCGCCATCAGCGCTGGGATGAAAGTGGATGATATCCGTTCCAATGGCTACATGCACCGTCAGGGGAACATCGAGCTCACAGGCGTTGGCCAAAAGACTATGATCATTGTAGGGAAACTTCTCTTTGATGAGTCCGGCGCCAACGGCTTTTCCAAGTCCCAGGTCCTTTTTCGCTCCATCAATGATCGCTTCATTGATAAATCTTCCGGTCTCCTCAGCCATTCCGAATTCACCTTTTCCAAGGTGGGCGGCTACATCTTCGGAGGTATGGCCGACCATGGCCAATTCCGTGTCATGTACAATGCCTGCCCCATTCATCGCCAGCGCACGGATAACACCCCTTTTCATTAAATCAATGATGATCGGATTGAGTCCCACCTTTATTGGGTGGGCGCCCATGGCCAGTATGACCATCTTTTTTTTCTGAGCTGCCCGGACCGTATTATCCACAACCTTTCTGAGATCCGACCCGGCCAGAATCTTGGGCAAGGTTTTAGACCATTCGTCCACGCCTCCTCCAGAAATCCAGGGCCTCCCAAAGTCATCAACGCTGACCTTGCTTTCCCTCTTTTTCAAGGGATAGGATTTTACCTTGTCCAAGGATATCGGCTTGAATTTCGACATAAGCACCCGTTTCCCAAGTTCCCAATTTCAAGCAGGGCTCTGAAAAATGCTTAGATGCAAGGCGCGCGAAATCCTGAGGAATGAGTCGTACACATAGTACGTCGCAATGACGAAGGATGAGCGCAACGCCGCAGATGAGCGTTTTTCAGAGCCCTACTAGTCTTCTTTGCTACCCTGCTGAAATAAAATAAAATCCACCAACTGGCACACAATATGCCCTGCAAGAATATGGGCTTCCTGGATTCTGGCGGTGGTATTGCTTTTGACCACCATAGACATATCAACAATGCTCGAAAGCCGACCTCCATCTCCTCCCGTCAGCCCTGCCGTGTAAATGCCAAGTCCCCTTGCCGCCTGTATGGCTTCGACAATATTGTTGGAGTTGCCGCTTGTACTGATACCTAGCAAGACATCACCCTCCATGCCAATGGCTTTGACCTGTTTTGAAAATATTTCATCAAAGGAGTAATCATTCCCAATACTGGTGATAATGGATGTATCGGTAGTCAGGGCAAGGGCAGGCAGGGGAGGGCGCTCAAGCATGTATCGATTCACAAATTCTGCGGCGATATGCTGCGCATCGGCCGCGCTTCCGCCGTTTCCGCATATCATAAGCTTGCAATCATTTGTAAAGGCTTTAGCGACCTTTTCGGACAAGAACTTGAGATTATTGGCGTTTTCGGTAATAAAGGCTTCTTTTGTCTTTACGCTATCCTCTAGGGCTTTTTCAATAATCTGTTGCACAACAAACCTCTAAATCTAGGTTTCACAATTTCTATAATAGCTGAATATACATTATTTTTAATGGCGTTTCGATTTGTGCTGCACACATGGAAGAATGGAATGATGGAACATTGGGTTAAAAAAAGCAAAACGTTTTTTTTATGTTTTCCAATATTCCAGTATTCCAAAATTCCATTTTTCCCTCCTGTTCGTAGGCCATCCTGGCAGAGGGCAAATTGAGGCGAAGCGAACTAAGTTCAATAGCGAATTAAGACACATAAAACATTAGGGCTTTTGCTCCAAGTTGTCAACCTGACTCACTTTTTCCTGTAACCTTACAAGGATGAGGCACTTGAAATTAACTTGAATAAAATGCTTGAAAAAATACTAGGTTCGCCCTTCGCAGCCATGGATGTCTTCATCAATTGACCGCATCCCAATTAATCTGATATTGTGAGCATCACCTAATCTATTGATGAGGTTAGGTATTTCAGACGGTTCTTTATTGAAGGGAGGTGCTTGATGAACGAAAAAGGCGAAACACCGAAAGGCACGGTTTTCAATCTAAATGACTATATAGACTATGCAGGTGGATCCATTGTCAGCAAGCAATTGATAAAGAAAGACCCGGGCAATGTCACGCTCTTTTCCTTTGATGCAGGCCAGGGGCTCAGTGAACATAAGGCCCCCTTTGACGCCATGGTGTATATTTTGGACGGCCAGGCGGAGATTACGCTCGGGGGTGAGAAGAATTCCGTTAAAAAGGGTGACATGTTGATCATGCCCGCAAATGTTCCCCACGCCCTTCACGCCCCTGAGCCTTTCAAGATGTTGTTGATCATGATTCGAGGTGAGTGATAAGTGAGAAATAGCATTCATGTGTTCAGAAATTCTGACTTGCCAGGGTTCCGTGAAAAATAAGTATTTACAATCGGGGGAAGACCGAAATGGCAAATGGAAAAATAAACCACAAGGATAGAGGCATTGGCCGTCGGAAGGAAGACAGGCTCGTAAGAGATTGGAATCAGCAGTATAAAGAGCTCTACAACGTCGGCCAGATCCTTACTTCCGAAATGGATATGGGTATTTTGTTTGAGAAGATCGCAAATCAGACTAACGAGATCATGGTGACAGAAAGAAGTACAGTGTTTTTACACGATGACCAAACCAATGAACTCTGGTCTCTGGTCGCCACGGGTATGGACAAAAATGAAATTCGGATACCCGCCAATTCCGGCATTGCTGGCTCGATCTTCGCAAGCAGGACACCGGAAATCATCAACGATGCCTATGCCGACAGGCGTTTCAATCCCGAAATAGACAAGACATCTGGCTTCAAGACTAGAAACATACTCTGCATACCTTTAATAAATAGGAAAGGGGAATGCATCGGCGCGCTGCAGACCCTAAATAAAGAAGCCGGAGAATTCTCCGAGCAGGATCAGGCCCTGCTCACATCCATATCACACTATGTGGCCATCGGCCTTGAGAACTCGAAACTGTACAAGGATATCAAAGACTACTCCGAGAAATTAAAGGCCACCCTTTTGCGCATCGAAACGCTTGAGAAAGTGAAGAGCAACCTGACCAAGTTTGTCCCGACTTCGGTAGTCAAGATGGCCGAAGAAGACCCGGACAAGTTGACCCTTGAAAAAGTCCCTATGGATGTATCCATATTATTTCTGGACATCCAAGGTTTTTCAAAGATTACTGAGGGCTATGAGCAGCGGTTGGTCAACGACATGGTGGAATCACATTTTTCGAGCTATTTAGACTGTATTAAACGATATGACGGTGAGGTCAATGAAACGGCAGGCGATGGCTTGATGGTCATCTTCAAAGAGGGCGACCTTGAAAACCATGCCAAGGCTGCCGTATCCGCCGGTTTAGAAATCGTGTCGGAGAACACCAAATTGAATCAAGAACTATCATACCCCTGGGGAAGCGTTGATCTGCATATCGGTATCAACTCCGGTGAAGCCCATGTAGGATCAACAAAGATGAAAAGCCTTACGGGTGAACGATGGACCTACACAGCCTCGGGATTGGTTACTGTTATGGCCGCCAGAATCGGCGCCATGTCAGGAGGCACAAAACTCTATGTCGGCGCTGAAACTTATCAACAGGTCAATGAATTTTGCGAATATGAATTTCTGGGTCATAGGGAAGCGAAAAACATTAAAGATCCCATCCCGGTCTACTGGATCAAGACTATGACATAATGGTTTTGCCCCTGCCTGCAGGTCGAACTTAAAAATTTTCCCTAAAAAAAACAGTACCCCTTGAAATCCCCCCTTTTGCTCTTACATTGAATCCTTGCGTAAAATCATACAAAGAGAAGATTCTCTATAATTCTGACATGTTATGCCGTGTCTGGCATGGAAATTGTAGGTACGCGACATGTTAATTTCTTTAGAGGTATAGAATAAAATGGCGACCATGACTTGGAAATCAACCTTTACTACGAAGGCAGGCAGATTTGGCTCAATGAAGTGGAGATCGGCCTTGGGAACCACAAAAAGTCTTCTTTGGAACCTCGGTCTCATTACTATTGGAAGCAGCATATGCTCTCTGGCCATAAATGGCATACTCATACCGCGAGAGTTTCTGGGTGGCGGATTCTCGGGGTTGGCCTTGTTTATCCATTATCTGATTCCCTCCTTGCCCATTAGTTTCATATATCTGGTTATCAACATACCCTTATATGCCCTTGGATGGATGTATGTGGGGCGACGTTTTTTTCTGTACAGCATCGCAGGCCTTCTAATTTTCTCCGGCGCTTTGGAGTGGGTGAATTTTACACTTCCGGTTTACGACAAAATCCTCAGCGCTATGCTGGCAGGGATCATTATGGGCGTTGGCGCCGGCATTATCCTCAAATCCTTTGGGTCGGCTGGCGGGCTTGACATCCTCTCCGTCATGTTGCTCAAGCTCTATTCCATTCGGCTGGGCAATTCCGTCCTGGTTTTCAATGCAATGATATTGAGCGTGGCCGCCGTTCTTCTATCACTCGAAGCGGCGCTTTATACCCTTATCTATATGTTTGTCGCATCCAGGATAGTCAATTTGGTCGTGACAGGACTGAGCCAAAGAAAAGCGGTCTTTATCATTTCTCCTCAGTGGGAAGCGATCGCTGACGGCATCCAGAAAAAAGTTAAAAGAGGCGTGACGATAACGAAGGGGCAGGGAGGATATACGGGGAAAGAAATTCAAACGCTTTATACGGTGATCACGTTTCGAGAGCTGTCCCGGATCAAACGCCTTATACAGGAAATCGACCCCGAGGCATTTGTCGTGGTCACAGACACTTTGGAAGTGATGGGCCGCCGCATCGGAAATCAGCCCCATTGGTAGGAAAGACCTTCCTGTCCAACCTTTTCTATTATTTCGAAGAACCCTGTTGCTTGCTGCGGGGTTCTTTAAATCCCAAATCCCAAGCATCAAATTCCAATTAAATCTCAAATTCCAAATACGAATACATCGTCCGTAGCCCCGCTGAAACGGGATCTACACTTCGCTCCGACCCATCCTCCGTAGCAGACTACTGCGGAGGACGGACAGGCCAGCGCGGAGGACATGTGACCTGAATCGCGTAATCGAATTGGAATGCTCTTTCTTCAAGATCATCTACTGGTTTTTTATTTGGAATTTTCTCTAACTAAACTCCTGTGATGGAGGCATCATGCCAGTAATTACTCCCGCAATCCTGTTCGTCCCTATTCCTCCTGGAATCTGTCCTCGGGTCGGTCTTCAATGTAGGATCGGACAAGCTGTTTTCCACTGAAATGGCCCAGCGTGAAATAGGCTATCGGCATTTCAGGGCCAAATAAAATTTGTCTTATCCGCCGCCGGCTATGGCCCTTTTGATGGAGATCCAAAACCCGCTCTCCCATCTCTTCCAGGTATTGGACCTTTTCGAGTATATCTATGTTGCCATTCTCCCGAACCTTGCCGCTCCCAGTGAATAGCATGCCTACATCCAGCTCCGCCATCTTACGAAGTGAGCCTATGATTCCCCAGACATTATAGTCGGCTCGAAGGGCTCGATCTTTGCCGCCAATGTAAGCATCTCCGCAAAAAAGCCAGCCCCGCTCCGGCTCATAGAGACAGATATGATCGAGGCTATGTCCGGGTGTGTGCAGGACTTGAAATCGATAATTCGCTGTCTCAACCCAATTGCCGATTGGGAAACCTGATGAGGGCTCAAAGTATCCCCACATGACGATTTGATAGGGCTTCAGGGTTTGGCGTTCCCGAGGCGCGGCCATGGGTTCGAGCGCCAGGGGATGGGCCAATATTTCTACCCCCGGTCGCCGAGCTAAGATCCTATTCGCCGCAACATGATCCTCATGACTGTGGGTGTTTACGATGCGGTCAATCCTGAGTTCCTCCAAGGCGCCAACCAATTCATGGACCGTATAGGCACAGCCGGTGTCAATCATCAAGCCATCGACCCAATAGGCTGCGGTAAAATAAACTGATCGGCCAAGAAGCCTCCGCGCAAGCCGGTATTTGCGAACGCCACCTATGTCCTCAACATGAATCATAACTCTCAAATCCTAGACCAACATCTCATTCACCACCCGCTCCTCCAAAAAGTCGCTAGAGGCACCGAGTTCACGAAGGAAAATAAAAGGAGGAGGTCAGTGATAAGAGGCTTAACATCAATTGGAGAGATGGTTTTGAGGAAACAATGAACGCGTTCATTGTTTCCTCAAAACCATCTCTCATAATATCCAAGATTTAGAAATCTTGGATCTCGCTTCGCGAGG